>JBFJVB010000038.1:0-23020 GCA_041624435.1 Oceanococcus sp.
GAAGCTGGTGGACGAACCGGCAGCGCCGGTTGAGCCCATTGGCGGCCGCACCTGGAAACTCCTCATCGTGGATGACGAGGAGGAGGTCCATAGCGTGACCCACCTTGCGCTGGACGGCTTCGAATGCCGCGGTCGCAAGCTGGAACTGCTCAGCGCGCATTCCGGCGCGGAAGCCTGCCGGATCGCCCGTGAGGTGCCGGACATCGCGGTCATCCTGCTGGATGTGGTAATGGAGACGGAGCGCGCGGGCCTGGATGTGGTGAAGTACATTCGTGAAGAGCTGAACAACCACTTCGTGCGGATTATCCTGCGCACCGGGCAGCCGGGGCAGGCGCCGGAGCATCGGGTCATCACCGATTACGACATCAATGACTACAAGCACAAGACCGAGCTGACCCGGCAAAAGCTGTTCACCACCGTATACACCAGCATTTCGTCTTACCGCGACCTGATTGCCCTGGACAGGAATCGCCGTGGCCTGGAAGAGGTGATCGAGGCCTCGGCACGGATCTTCGAACTGCGTTCGATGGTCCAGTTTGCCGATGGTGTGCTGGACCAGCTGATCGCTCTGCTGTATCTGGATCAGGATGCCTTGATGGTGCGCGCTTCCGGGGTGGCCGCCCAGCCCGACAATGGCAGCTACGCCGTGGTTGCGGCCACCGGACGCTACCGTATCTGCAATGGCAAGACCATCGAGGAATGCCAGGACCCCGAGGTGCTCGAGGCCATTGCCCGTGCTCAAAAGCAGCAGCAGTCGATCTTTACGGACTACAGCTACATCAGCTACTTCCAAGATGAGGCTGGCGACGCGCACTTCCTGTATGTCGCCAGCGAAGCCCCGATCAGCGTGCCGGATCGGCATCTGATCGACCTGTTCATCCGCAATGTGGCGATTGCGCAGAACAATGTGCGTTTGTTCGCTAAGAACAATCCGCAGTTGCTCGAATCCAGGGCTGGAGGAGACGCGTCATGAACACCGCAGCAACGGCCTTGAAGGAACCGTCCCCGGCGCCAGCGCTGTTCGAACCCAGGGGCAAGGCCCCAAGCCGGCCGGATCGGCGTCCCTGGAAGCTGTTGATCGTCGATGATGAACCGGAGGTTCACAGCGTGACCCGGCTGGCGCTCAGCGATTTTCGCTTTGACGGTCGCGGCCTGGAATTCATCAGTGCTCACTCCGGGGCGGAAGCCTGCGAAATCGCCGCCAATGACCCGGAGATCGCGGTCATGTTGCTGGACGTGGTGATGGAGACGGACGATGCCGGCCTGCAGGTGGTTCGTTATGTCCGCCAGACGCTGGGCAACAGTTTTATCCGCATCATCCTGCGTACCGGTCACCCCGGGCTTGCGCCCGAGCGGGCGGTGATCCGCGCATACGACATCAACGACTACCGCGCGAAAACCGAGCTGACCCAGGACCGGATGTTCTCCCTGATGTACACCTCGCTGGCCGGCTACCAGCGCTTGATCACCCTGGCGCACAGTCGCCGGTATCTTGCGACCCTGGCCGACGAATACCGGCACGTGCTGGACAGTCTGGCGGCGCGGCTCTACCTGCCGGTCGAGGAAATCGGCGAATCGGTGACGCGATTGCAGGCGGTTCTGGGTGAAGAGGTCAGCGACGAGGCCCAGCACGAACTGCAGGAAATCCAGGGGCATCGCATTCTGATCGAAGGGGTGCTGCGCGCCCTGGGGCGGCTGGCGCATGTGGCGGAACACGGTGATATCGCGGCTGATTTCGAGGCTGACGCCGCGTTTGAAGAAGTCCGAGAGCGGCTGCGCCCCTTGATCGAGGCCCGGCATGCCGAAATCCGTGTGGAACCGCTGCCCAGTCTGCACGGTCACCGCAAACTGTTCATCGATCTGCTGGAACAGCTGGTCAACAATGCGATTCAGTACCAGGACGGCGACGCGCCCCAGGTGGAGGTCAGTGTGGCATCCAGTGGCAAGAACTGGGAGTTCTGTATCGCCGATCGGGGCGTCGGGGTGCCGCCGGATCGAACCGAGGATATTTTCCGTTCCTTCGCCCAGTTCGACGCGGAACATGCGACGGAACAGGGCGGCATTGGCCTGGCCCTGTGTCGCAAGATCGTCGCCCTGCATGGGGGAAAGATCTGGGTCGAGCGGCGCCCCGGTGGCGGGTCGCTGTTCAAATTCACCTTGCCGGCCGGAGGCTCTCCGCATGGTGGAGGCTAGGGCGCCACTGCTGGCCAGCGCCATGGTGGCGCTGGACACGGTTGCTGACGGGGTGATCGGCCTGTCCAAGAACGGCGATATCGTCTATGTCAATGCGGCCGGTGCCGCTCTGCTGGGCCTGGACTGCGACCAGGCGCTGGGCCGGCGCCTGGACTCGATCGTGAAGCTGGAGCCGGACCGGGCCAGCGCTTCGGTATTCGAGGCCGGCGCCCTGCCGCGCAAGGAACTGTTTCATCCCGACGCCAAGCCTCAGGTTCTGGTCCGTGGCAATCGGCGTCAGCCGGTGGAAGTGCTCGAATTACCGGCCAATCAGTTTGATCTGAAAATCGCGCGCATGCTGGTGCTGCATGATCGCACCCACGAGATGAACCTGCGTAAATCGATTGCCGATCAGGCGCGCAACGACAAGCTGACCGGCTTGCTGAATCGGCACGAACTGGACCGCTGTCTGGCCAATCTGATCGAAGATGCCGAAACCGCCAATCACACCCATGCGATGTTGTACATCGACCTGGATCAATTCAAGGTCATCAATGATACCTGTGGTCATCTGGCCGGGGACGAATTGCTCCGGCAACTGGGGATGCATCTGGACAAGGCGGTGCAGCACAGCGACATTGTCGGTCGTCTGGGGGGGGATGAGTTCGGGGTGCTGCTGTGCAATGTCGACGCTCATGAAGCGATGGAGGTGGCCGAGCGTATCTGTCGCACCATCGGGGCCATCCAGTTCGCCTGGGGCGGTTACAGTTTTGCGGTTGGCGCCAGCATCGGCGTCACCATGATCAACGAGTTCACCCGCACCTCCGAGGTGGCGATGCGCCAGGTCGATTCGGCCTGTTACGCGGCCAAGGAGCTGGGTCGCAACCGGGTCCATCTGTTCAGCGAAGGGGATCGGCAGATGGCCAAACGTCACGGTGAGATGCAATGGTTGTCGCGCATTCACCAGGCCCTGGATGAAGACCGGTTTCGCATCGTGAGTCAGCGCATTGCGCCGATCCAGGGAGGGGATACGCTGGATATGGCCGAAGTGCTGATGCGCATCGAAACCGCCGAGGGGGAGATGATCGCCCCAGGAGCCTTCATTCCGGCAGCCGAGCGTTACAATCTGATGCCTCTGCTGGATCGCTGGGTGATTCGCAAAGTGCTCGATGTCCTGGCCGCGGGGGCAGAAGGGGGCGGGCAGATCGAACGCTATACGATCAACCTGTCGGGCTTGTCGATCGGTGATCCGCTGTTCCTGCAATACATCCTCGACGAATTTGACCGCAGCGGCGTGGCGCCGGCGCGAATCTGTTTCGAAGTCACCGAAACGGCTGCGGTAGCCAGTTTTTCGCGCGCGGTGCGCTTCATGTCCCTGCTCCGGGAAATCGGCTGCCAGTTTGCGCTGGATGATTTCGGTTCCGGCATGTCCTCATTCGGTTACCTGCGGGAACTACCGGTGGACTATCTGAAGATCGACGGCATGTTTGTCTGCGATCTGGAAATCGATCCTTTTCACCGTGCGATCGTGCGTTCCATCACCGAGGTTGACCACGCGGCCGGGATGAAGACCATCGCCGAACATGTGGATTCGGAGGGCTCGCTGCGGCTGCTGCGCGAGATGGGCGTGGACTACGTCCAGGGTTTTTTTGTCGAGCGTCCGGTGCCGTTTGGGATTCTCACCCAGGCCGCATGAACCGGCCGGTCCGATCGGTTGTTCGCCCAGCTGCTGCGCGTTTCCCACTGGGGCGCGGTAGGAGCAGCGCTCAGCGCTTCAGTATCGAGTCCCGCTGCCGATAGAACATATACGGCAAAGCATCGCCGCATAATTCTGGTCAGGGACACAGGGTGGATAAACTCACTGTAACAGGCATCATCTTTGCCTCTGCCGCCATTCTGGGCGGCAGCGTACTGAAAGGCAGTGGCATTGGCGCCTTGTGGTCGCCCGCGGCCTTCCTGATCGTGGTGGTCGGCACTCTGGCGGCGATCATGATTCATACCCCACCCTCGACGATGCGGCGTGCGCTGCAGATTTTCGGCTGGTGCGTGCGGCCACCCCGGCGGGATCTGACGCAGCGGGTTGCGCGTCTGGTGGAGTGGAGTCGAAGCGCCCGCAAGCTCGGTCTGCTGGCGCTGGAGCCCCTGCTCGAATCCGAGTCCGACCCCTTTGCGCGCAAGGGTCTGCAGATGCTGGTCGATGGCGCCGAGCCGGACATGATCCGCGGGGTGCTGGAAGTGGACCTCGGCACGCTGGAGCAGCGTGACCTGGCGGCGGCCAAGGTGTTTGAAGGCATGGGGATCTACGCCCCGACCTTGGGAATCATCGGTGCGGTGATGGGGTTGATGGCCGTCATGCAGAATCTGGCGGACCCGTCGAAGCTGGGCAGCGGGATCGCGGCGGCGTTTGTCGCGACGATTTACGGTATCGCCTCGGCGAATCTGTTCTTCCTGCCGGTAGCGGCCAAGCTCAAGAGCACCATTGCCGAAGATGTGCGCGGCAAGGAAATGTTGATTGAAGGGCTGATTGCCATCGCGCAGGGTGAAAACCCACGAAATATCGAGGCCCGGCTGCGGGGCTATGTGCACTGATGGCGCGCAAACGCCATGCCGAGATTGAAGCCAATCATGAAGCCTGGGCGATTCCCTATGCCGATCTGATTACCTTGCTGCTGGCCTTCTTCGTGGTGATGTACGCGATTTCCACGGTCAATGAATCCAAGTACCGGGTGCTGTCCGACTCGCTGTCGGATGCCTTCAGCGGTCCGCCCCGCAGCGTCACACCGGTCAAAGTTGGCGCGGTGATTCGGCGTGGCGTGGATTCGGATATCCGCATCGACATCCGTCCGAGGCTGAATCTGCAGGGCTTTCCGCAGCCTGTGCGTCTGCCGCCCCCTGTCCTGGCAACCCAAAGTCAAGACGCCCTGAATCGCGATCTCGCCGCCCAGCTCGAAGCGCAATTGCCCGATTTGCTGGCGCAGGGCCAGATCAGCGTCAAGGCTCTGCCGGATCGGGTGGAGATCGAAGTCGGCAGCGATCTGCTGTTTGCCAGCGGCTCGGCCCGCGTCGAGGCGGGGGGCGATGTCGTTCTTCGCCGGATCGCTCAGGCGCTGAGCGCATTGCCCTACCCGGTGCGGGTCGAAGGCCATACCGATAATGTGCCGATCGCGACCTGGCAATTCCCCTCGAACTGGGAGCTGTCGGCCTCGCGGGCGGCCTGGGTCGTACGTCGCTTCGCGGAGCTGGGCGTCGCTGCGCAGCGCCTGTCCATGCGCGGTTTTGGCGAGTTCCAGCCGGTGGCGGATAACGCCACGCGGGCAGGACGACAGGCGAATCGTCGTGTGGCTGTGGTGATCGATACCCGTGGCGGTAACGCCCCTCGCACTCAGCCCGGGCGCGACCTGGTGGCCGTGCGTGGCCCGAATCCTGCAAACAGGGGGCCATGAGTGAACCGATTCCATTGGATTCTGGCCGCGAAGGCCCATCAGTCCGCCCCAGGGCGGTTGAGTGCGGGGTGGGCGTATGGTCTGCGGTCGAGGTGGGTGGAATCGCGTTGCGGCACACGCGCGCGGTGGCGCCGGATGCCCTCAGGTCGCGCCTGATCCGGGGCGCGGCAGGATTGATCCAGGAACTGACTGCGCAGGTGGCGGCATGATGATGTTCGACGTTTATGCCTTGGGGACTTTTTCGTTTGTGGGCTTGCTGGCGGCCAGTCTGCTGCTGCTGAGGCGGCGCCGACGGGCGCAATCCACGGGCGATGCCGGTCAGGCGCGTGCTCAAGTGCGTAAAACCCGCGAGGCTCAGGCCGATTTTGCCGTGGCCGCCGAACAGGCCATGCTGGATTTGAAAGGCAGCGTTGAAAGCCTGGCGACCTGTCTGGCCAATCTCGAATTGCGCATGCGTTCGGTGGATCAGCGTCAGCGCAAGCTGGATGAACTGTCCGGACAGCTGATGCGACGACGCGGCTTCGATGAGGCCGTGAGCCTGGTGCGCGACGGAAAACCGGCGCTTGATATTGCCCGTCATTGTGCCTTGCCCCTGGCCGAAGTGGAACTGCTGCGGCGGATTCACGAGCGCGGCGCCAGGCACTGAGTCGGGCGCGACCAAGGCCTGGTCAGGCGGGTCCGGCCGACTGGCGTTTTGCCTCCGGGTGTTGCGTGTCGTCGATCAGGCTTGGCGACCTCGCTGCGGCTTGGTTCTCCTGGCGTGATGAAATCCCTTATCATGCAGGCTCTTCGAATTCCCCAAAGAACCCCGGTTGCGGGGTTCTTTACGTATAGCGAGTATCTATCCATTAGCAGTCCAGTCCGAATCCCCCGCCCCGAACACAGTATTTCCCGTGCCCGCTTGAGCCGGGCTGCAGTGCAGACGCTTTACGGCCTGAAAGATGCGGGTTACGAGGCCTTGCTGGTGGGCGGCAGCGTGCGCGATCTGCTGCTGGGCTTGAATCCCAAGGATTACGATGTCACCACCGACGCCGATCCGGAGCAGGTTCAGGCGGTGTTCCGGCGCTGTCGCCTGATCGGTCGGCGCTTTCGTCTGGCCCATGTTCGTTTCGGGCCCGAGATCATCGAGGTGGCCACTTTCCGATCGGCACCACGAACCCCGGACGAGGAAGTGCCGGACGAGGATGCAGAGCTTGATGACGAGTTCGATGAGGCGCTCGAGGAGGTCGATGCGGCGCCCTTGAGCAACGGTCTGGACAATGATCATCTGTTGCATGAGAGCGGGCGGATTCTGCGCGATAACGTCTACGGTTCGATGGAGGAGGATGCCTTTCGCCGCGATTTCACGGTGAATGCACTGTATTACGACATCCGGGATTTCGCTGTCGTGGATTATGTCGGCGGAGTCGCCGATCTGGAGGCCAAGCGCCTGCGTTTGATCGGCGATCCGGAAACGCGCTATCGCGAGGATCCGGTGCGGATGCTGCGCGCGGTGCGCTTCGCCAGCAAGCTGGACTTTGTGATCGATCCTTCCGCCGCAGAGCCGATCGCGCAGTTGAAGCATTTGATTGTTGATGTGCCGCCGGCGCGCCTGTTTGACGAATCCCTGAAATTGTTTCTGAACGCCCATGCCGAAGCGAATTTCGACGGCCTGCGGCATTTCGGCTTGTTCGATGTGATGTTCCCCACGGTGGCACAAGCGCTGGAATCGCCGCGTGGGGAACTGGCCGAGCAGATCATCCGCCTGGCCCTGCGCAGCACGCAAAACCGCATCAAGGCGGACAAGCCGGTCACCCCCGGGTTTCTGTTCGCGGCCTTTCTGTGGGTGCCGGTCATGGATCTGGCCCAGCGACTGCGCGAGGAAGGGGCCACGCCGGTCGATGCGCTGACCCGGGCGGCGCAGGACATGATCGCCGGCCAGGTGGAGCATGTGGCGATTCCGCGGCGGTTCTCCAGCATGCAGGCGGATATCTGGCATATGCAGCCACGTCTGGAATTTCGGCGTGGCAAACGGCCATTTCGCATGCTGGAACACAAGCGTTTCCGCGCGGCCTACGATTTTCTGCTGTTGCGCGCTCAGGCCGGCGATGCCGACCAGGATCTGGCGGATTGGTGGACCCGTTTCCAGGAAGTCGGCCAGGAAGAGCGTCAAGCGATGGCCGACAGCGCACCGGCTTCGCCCGGAGGGGCGCCATCGGGTCGGCGGCGCCGGCGCAAACGGCGCTGAATGCGCGGTATTCAGAGCTTTATCGGCCTGGGGAGCAATCTGGATGATTCGGCCGCGCTGCTGCGCTCGGCGCTGTGCAGCCTGGCCGCCCTGCCGGACGGGGAATTGCTGGCGGTTTCGCCATTTTATCGCAGTGCTGCCCTGAGTCTGGACGATGCACCGGGCAGCGCGCAGCCGGATTACTGCAATGCGGTCGCGGGCCTGCGTTATCACGGCAGCGCCCAGGACCTGCTCGAGGGGCTGCTGCACATCGAACAGCAGCACGGTCGGCTGCGCAGCCCGGGCGCGCGCTGGCAGGCGCGTCGACTGGATCTGGACTTGCTGATGTTCGGGACGCTGCAATGTGATTCGATCGGCTTGCAAGTGCCCCATCCGCACATCGCGCATCGCGGCTTCGTGCTACGGCCCTGGGCGGACATCGCCCCCGATACGCAGGTTCCCGGTCTGGGGTCGCTGAGGTCCTGTCCCGGCATGCCGGAAGCCGGCGCACTGCAACTGTGGCCGTAAGGCCCAGCGGCGATCCGGGGCTGCTCAAGCAGAGCCTCCGGGCGCCAGGCCGCTTTCCGGGCCTGGATTGATTTATCATGGGCGGCCAATCTGGCTTGTGATCGTACATGTACCCCACCAGTGCCGATGGCAATATCGCACCGCTGACTTTGCAGGATTTCGCGCGGATGCGGGCCGAGGGCGAAAAAATCGCCTGTCTGACCGCCTATGACGCCAGTTTTGCCAAGCTCGAAGACGCGGCTGGCGTGGAATGGGTCCTGGTTGGAGATTCCCTGGGCATGGTCATTCATGGCCAGGCCAGCACCGTGGCGGTCAGCGTCGATGACATCGTCTATCACTGCCGTGCCGCCGCGCACGGTTTGCAACGCGGGTTTCTCGTCGCCGACATGCCATTTTTGAGTTTTTCCACACCGGATGAGGCGATCTTCAATGCGCGTCGGCTGATGCAGGAAGGCTATGCCAAGATGGTCAAGCTTGAAGGCGGGGCGGTGCAGGCCGAAATTGTCGAGTTCCTGACCCGGCGTGGTGTGCCGGTTTGCGCCCACCTGGGCTTGCGTCCACAGTTGATTCACAAGCTTGGCGGTTTCAAGGTGCAGGGTCGGGATGCGGCGGTCGCCGCCGAGATGATCGAAGACGCGCGGGTCCTGCAGGAGGCCGGCGCGGACATGTTGCTGCTGGAATGCGTGCCGAGTTCGCTGGCCCGGAAGATTACCGCCGATGCCCAGGTGCCGGTGATCGGCATCGGCGCCGGCCCCGACGTGGACGGCCAGATTCTGGTCCTGCATGACATTCTGGGCGTGAGTCGCGGTCGGCGGCCACGGTTTGTGCGGGATTTCCTGCTCGATAGCGGCGATGTTGAAGGCGCGATTCGGGCCTATGTGGACGCGGTAAAATCTGGGGTCTATCCGGATGTCGAGCACAGTTTCGGCGGCTGAGTCTTCACCGCTGCAGATTCACCGCGTGGCCGAACTGCGTCAACGCCTGCTTGGCTGGCGCCAGGCTGGACAGCGCATTGCCTTCGTTCCGACCATGGGGAGTCTGCACGCCGGCCATCTGTCCCTGGTTGAGGCCGCCCGGGAACGGGCGGAGCGGGTGGTGGTCAGCGTGTTCGTCAATCCCTTGCAGTTTGCCGCAGGCGAAGACTTTTCCGCGTATCCGCGGCAGCTTGGGGAAGACGCGGCCAAACTGGCTGCCCTGGATGTCGATGTGCTGTTTGCCCCCAGCGATGCCGAGTTGTACCCGCGCGGGCGAGCCGGGCTGACCCAGGTCATCGTGCCGGATTTGTCCAGCCAGTTTTGTGGCGAGTTCCGCGCCGGTCATTTCGAGGGTGTGACCACGGTGGTCAGTGTGCTGTTTCATATCGTCCAGCCCGATTACGCCGTGTTTGGGCAGAAGGACTATCAGCAACTGGCAATCATTCGGCGGATGACGGCGGATCTGCATTTTCCGGTGGAAATCGTCGGCATGCCCACCAAGCGCGAGGCCAGCGGTCTGGCCATGAGTTCCCGCAATGCGTTCCTGAGCGAGGCCGAACGGGTGCGCGCAGCCCAGATTTATGTCGGCCTCAAGATGACGGCCGCGGACCTGCGGGCGGGACATCGGGACTTCGCGCGTTTGCAGCAAGAGGCTATCGAGCGCCTGGAGGCTGCCGGGCTGCGGGCGCAGTTTTATGCGATTCTGGCGGCGGATTTGAGCGCGCCGGATGACGCAACGCACCATTTTGTTATTCTTACCGCTGCGAAAGTGGGATCCACCCGATTGATTGATAACATCGAGGTTGATCTGAACGCAGCTTGATGCGGGCGGGATGGATCGCTACACTCGCGGGTCATTTTGTCTCATGCGGTTATGGTTTTTTCCATAACTCATTGAAAAGTAAGAGATTTCGAGAGGTTCGCCATGCAAGTTACCTTGTTAAAAGCCAAATTACACCGCGCCTGCGTCACGCACGCGGAGCTGGACTATGAAGGTTCCTGCGCCATCGATGGAGACCTTTTGGATGCGTCTGGCATTCGTGAGTACGAACAGATCCAGATCTACAACCTGGGCAACGGCGAACGGTTCGAGACCTACGCCATTCGTGCGGAAGCGGGGTCGCGGATCATTTCGGTCAATGGCGCCGCGGCGCACAAGGCCCGGGTCGGTGATAGGGTTATCATTTGTGCTTACGTCAGCATGAGCAATGGCGAGGCGGACGTGCACAAGCCAAAGCTGGTTTACCTGGATGAGGCCAATCATGTCACGCATACCCGTAATACGATCCCGGTACAGGCCGCCTGAACCCAAGCCTGAGTTCGGCGCATGATTCACATCGGTAACGCGCCGATTGTCGACTCATTGGCGGCTCATGCGGTGCGCTGGCAGACCACCCAGCTGCGTGAAGTAATTGATCGGCAGGCGACGCAGCGCGCCGAATTTGTGGTGCGGGCTGCGGGCCTTGCGCTGGACTACTCGCGTCAGCGCCTGGATCAGGCGGTACTGGACGACCTGCTGCGGCTGGCCGAGCAGTGCGATCTGCCCGGTGCCCGGCAGGCCATGCTCCAGGGGCAGGAAATCAATGCCAGTGAGGGCCGCGCGGTGCTGCATACGGCTTTGCGCGCCGCTCAGCCACCGGCCGCAGTCGCCGATGTGGTGCTGAGCGAACGGGCGCGGCAGGCGCAATTCGTCAGCGCGGTGCTGGATGGCAAGATCGGCAATGCCGCAGGCGAGTCCTTCACGGATGTGCTGAATATCGGCATCGGTGGCTCGGATCTGGGGCCGCGTCTGGTCACGGAAGCCCTGCAGCGCCCCGGCGTTGGGCTGCGCGCGCATTTCGTCGGCAACCTCGATTCGGCGGCACTGGATCAGATTCTGGCGCAGATCGACCCCCGGCGCTGTCTGTGTCTGGTCGTCTCCAAGTCCTTCCGTACGCAGGAAACGCGGCGCTGCGCCGAACGGGTGCAGGCCTGGTTACAGGCGCACGGTGGTGATACCGCCGCGCAATTTGTCGCGGTGACGGTGGCTCCGGACAAGGCACAGGCCTTCGGCATTGCGCCCGAGCGGCTGTTCCCGATGTGGTCATGGGTCGGGGGGCGGTTTTCCTTGTGGTCCTCGGTGGGCTTGAGCGCCGCGCTGGCCCTGGGTTGGCCGGCGTTTGCCGAACTCCTGGCGGGCGCGCAGGAGATGGATGAACATTTTGCCCAGGCGCCGCTGGCGGAGAATCTGCCGGTCATCTGGGCGTTGATCGCGCTGTGGAACCGTAATTTTCTGGATTACGAGTCCACGGTAACGGCAGCGTACAGCGATATGCTGGCCCGCCTGCCGAACTGGTTGCAGCAGCTGGATATGGAAAGCAACGGCAAGTCGATCGGCCGCGATGGCGCACCGCTGGCGCATGCCTGTGCCCCGGTGCAATGGGGTGGGGTCGGAACCAACGCGCAACACGCCTTTTTTCAGCTGTTGCACCAGGGACGTGAGGGCCATCCGGTCGATTTCGTGTTGCCTTTGCAGGTGCCGGGGGCGGACCGTTCCCTGCAGCAGCAATTGCTGGGCAATGCCCTGGCCCAGTCAGCGGCCTTGAGTCACGGTCGTGGGGCCGCCGAACTGGGCGATTTCTCCGCTGAGCATGCGGCCTGGCGAACCTGCCCGGGCAACCGGCCGTCCAGCCTGCTGTGGCTGGAACAGCTGAGTCCGCGGGTGGTGGGCGCCCTGTTGGCCGCCTACGAGCATCGCTGTTTCGTCCAGGGCTGGCTGTGGGGCTTGAACAGCTTCGATCAATTCGGGGTCGAGCTGGGCAAGGACATGGCGGCCGGAATCGAGGCCGGGCTGGCCGGTGATGACAGCGCCTGGCCGGATGCCCTGCTGCGCGCACAAGCGCAGCGCTTGCAGACGATTTAACCGGCGTCGCTCAGCCGCGTGAGCGCCCATTCGACGTGTTCCCGCACCAGCGCGCTGGGATGGCTGCGGCGCGCGGTCAGGGCGGTGATCGCCGCCGGCGTCGCCGGACCGTTGCCCAGGGCGACGGCCAGGTTGCGCAGCCAGCCCAGATAGCCCGTCCGGCGAATGGCCATGCCCTGGGTCTTGCTCAGGAATTCGGTTTCGGTCCAGGCAAACAGTTCGATCAACGCACGGTTATCCAGCTGGTGGCGGACCGAGAAATCGGCTTCGGCGCTGGGTTTGGCCTGCCGATTCCACGGGCACACCAGCTGGCAGTCGTCACAGCCAAAAATGCGGTTGCCGATGGCGGGGCGAAGTTCCACCGGAATCGCCTCCTTGAGCTCGATGGTCAGATAGGCAATACAGCGCCGGGCGTCCAGTTGACCATTGGGCAGGATCGCATCGGTCGGGCAGGCGCGGATACAGGCCTGGCAGGCGCCACAGCGGTTGCGGGCGGGAGGCTCGGTGCTGGCGGGCAGGGCCAGATCGGTAAACAATTCGCCGAGGAAGAAATACGAGCCCTGTTGTTCGTTGATCAGCAGGGTGTGCTTGCCGATCCAGCCCAGGCTGGCGTCACGGGCCAGGGCTTTTTCCAGTACCGGCGCACTGTCCGCGAAGGCTCGGTAACCGAACGGGCCGACGGCATCCTGCAGGCGCCGCGCCAGCAGCGTCAGGCGTTTACGCAGCAGCTTGTGATAGTCCCGGCCCAGGGCGTAGCGGCTGATGTAGGCCTGCGAGGTCGTATTCAGCACCTGTTTGGCGGGTGTGGCCCGGGGCCAGTACGGCAGACGCACCGAAATCACGCTCAGGGTGCCGGGCACCAGCGCGGCCGGAGAGGCGCGCAGGGCCTGATTGCGTTCCAGATAGTCCATCTGGCCGTGCCGACCTGCGGCCACCCAGCGGCGCATCAACCGGTCATCTTCGGCCAGCTGGACGCGACTGACCGCCAGCGCGGAAAAACCCAGTTCCCGGCCCCAGTCTTGCAGTTGTTTCAGGATATCGGCGTGATCGGTCGGCACGTGGAAGAGGTCAAATCAATCCAGTTTGATTGATAATGCGTGGATGGAAAACAGCTTGCCACTTTATACCGCGGCGCAAGTCCGGGCGCAGGATGCCTGGGCCATTGCGCAGGCGGGCATCCCTGGCTATGTATTGATGCAGCGGGCAGCCGCAGCAGCTTACGCCGAATTGCAGCGGGCCTGGCCGCAGGCGCGTGCTCTGCTGGTGCTCGCCGGTCCCGGCAATAATGGCGGGGATGCGCTTGAGCTGGCGCGCCTGGCCCGGCAGGACGGGAAACAGGTGGACTGCGTGCTGGTGGCCGACCCGGCGCGATTGCGCGGTGAGGCCCGGCAGGCGTATCTGGCCTGTACCGCAGGAGGACAGGTGCTGCTGACTCCGGAACAACTGGATTCCGGGCGGCTGGGGCAGGCGGATGTCATCGTGGACGGCTTGCTGGGCACGGGCCTTACCCGCCCGGTCGCTGCCGAATTCGCGCGCCTCATTGACGCGGTGCGGCATTCCGCAAGGCCGGTTCTGGCCCTGGACCTGCCTTCGGGCATCCACGCCGATACCGGGGCGGTGATGGGGGCGGCGATCCAGGCCGATCTGAGCGTCAGCTTTATCGGTCGCAAGCAGGGTCTGTATACCGGAGCGGCGCTCGATCATATCGGTCGGCGCGTGTTTGCCGACCTTCAGGTGCCGGCCCAGGTGTATGCCCAGACGCCGGCTCGGGTGCAGCAATTGCCGCTGGCGGTGCCGGCCCGCGCACTGCCCCGGCGCTCCGCGGATTCCCACAAGGGGCGTTTTGGCCATGTGCTGGCGATTGGCGGCGCGCCGGGTTTCAGCGGGGCCATCGCCCTGTGTGGCCAGGCGGCCTTGCGCGCGGGCGCCGGCCTGGTCAGCGTGCTGACCCATCCGGACAGCCGGATCGAGGTCAGCCTGGCGACGCCGGAGCTGATGGTGCGGGGGCTGGACACCGCCACGGACCCGCAATGGCAAGCTCTGTTCGGGCGGGCCAGCGTGCTGGCCCTGGGGCCGGGCCTGGGGCAGGGAGCCTGGGCGGAGGCGCTGCTGGCGAGTTGTCTCGACAGCACGCTTCCTCTGGTGCTGGACGCCGATGGCCTCAATGCGTTGGGGGCGATTCGCGAGCTGCCGCCGGGGGCCATCATGACCCCGCATCCGGGCGAGGCGGCGCGCCTGCTGGGCTGTGATACCGGACAGATCCAGGCCGATCGCTATGCCGCGGCGCGGGAGCTGGCCGCCCGCTCGGGGGCCGTCACCGTGCTCAAGGGCGCGGGCAGCATTGTCGCTCAGCCGGACGGTAGCTGCTGGGTGTGTGCGGCAGGCAATCCCGGCATGGCGGTCGGGGGCATGGGCGATGTCCTGACCGGATTGATTGCCGGCTTGCGCGCGCAGGGTTGCGCGGCGCGGGATGCGGCCTGTCTGGGTGTGCTGGTCCATGCCCTGGCTGGCGACCGGGCGGCCCAGCAGGGTCAGCGCGGTCTGTTGCCCAGCGATCTGTTGCCGCTGATACGTCCGCTGGTGAATCCATGACCCGACTGCACGGCGTGCTTGAGGGTGAGCGCGCGACCGCAGCCTTTGCCGCCGCGCTGGCGCAGGCGATTCCACGCGAGTTCTTCTACATCGCTTTGGCCGGCGGCCTGGGTGCGGGCAAAACCCAGACCGTGCGCAGTCTGCTGCGGGCCTGGGGGGAGACCGGGGTGGTGCCGAGTCCGACCTATACGCTGCTGGAGGAGTATCGGCTGGCCGACCATCGGCTGGTGCATATGGATCTGTACCGGCTCGCCAGCGCGGAGGAACTGGAGTTTCTCGGTGTCCGCGAATTGCTGGGCGAGGATCTGACCCTGGTGGTGGAGTGGGCGCAGCGAGCCGAATCCGCCCTGCCTGCGCCCGACCTCGTCCTGCGTCTGGAAATCGTCGGGGAAACTGCGCGGCACATCGAAATCCAGGCTGCCAGCCCCAGGGGCTCGGCTTGTGTGCAGCGGCTTGCAGAGATTAGCCAGCATGATCACCGTCTTGCGCTTCTTGCTTCAGAGGCTACGTAAAATAAATGTGGTAGTTGGTTAATATTAAAAGAAAAAATATTGAAATCATCCGGGTTCCGGAGTAACGTAGCGCAGACCAGGCGCCGCGACAGACCCGGATTCGGCCATCCGGCGCCGCATTCGCACTGCGGGTGCGTGGAGTACGGCGTCCGAGATGGGAGAGGGTGGCATGCACAAGCTGCTGATTACAATCATGTTAGTGCTGTTGTCGCGGGTCGTTTCCGCGGCCACGGTCAGCGATCTGCGGATCTGGGATGAGCCGGGGCAAACCCGGGTCGTGCTGGATGTCAGTGCAGCCGTGCAGCATCGGGCCTTCGCCTTGAATCAGCCGGCACGCGCGGTCATCGACATCGATGGCATCCAGAGCGTGCCCACGCTGTCATCCGCAGCCAGCGGTGTGATTCAGGCGGTTCGGTTTGGCCAGCACAAGTCGGCGCTCCGAGTGGTGCTGGATCTGAAGCAGGCCGCCAGTCCCCGCAGTTACCTGCTGGCGCCTTCCGGCGAATACGGTTACCGGCTGGTCATCGAGCTGCCGCACGAACGGGCCGGGCAGGACATGGTGGTGGCCCTGGCGGACAAGAACATCGTGGTTGCCATCGACGCCGGACACGGTGGCGAGGACCCTGGCGCGATCGGTCCGCGCGGGGTGCGCGAAAAGGATGTGGCCTTGCAGATCGCCCGGCGCCTGAAGCGCCTGATCGACCAGGAGCCCGGCATGCAGGCGGTGCTGATCCGGGATGGAGACTACTATCTGCCGTTGCGCAAACGCCGCTTGCTGGCCCAGCAGCAGCGCGCCGACCTGTTCGTATCTATCCACGCCGACGCATTCAAGGATCGCAACGTGCACGGCTCATCGGTGTATGTGCTGTCGTCACGCGGCGCCAGTTCGGAGCACGCCCGGGTCTTGGCAAACCGTGAGAACGCAGCCGATCTCATCGGTGGGGTGGAAATTCAGGACAAGGATGAACTGCTGGCTTCGGTCTTGCTCGACATCTCGCAGAGCGCGGCGATCGAGGCCAGTATGGACCTGGGCGACCGGATGTTGCGCCAGCTGGGTAACCTGGGTCCGCTGCACAAGCCCTCGGTACAGCGGGCTGGATTTGCCGTGCTCAAGGCGCCGGACGTGCCGTCAATCCTGGTCGAGGCGGCTTTCATTTCCAATCCCAAGGAAGAGGCGCGGCTGCGCAATCCGGGCCAGCAGGAGAAACTGGCCCGAGGGCTGCGCGATGGCATCCTCAGTTACTTTTCCGCCTATCGGCCGCAGCGCGTGGTAGCCCAGGCGAATCCCTGAAGCCGCGTTCGGACCTGGGCGGACTGGCGTTCGCCGGGGCGCTTTGGTTACCCTGCCGGGTTTTGACCCAGGCTCAGCCGTGGCTATCCGTGCCCTCCCATCCCATCTGATCAACCAGATCGCCGCTGGCGAAGTGGTGGAGCGACCGGCGTCGGTTCTCAAGGAACTGCTGGAAAACGCCATTGACGCCGGGGCCGGCCGGATTGACATCGAGGCCGAGGCCGGCGGCATGGCGCGGCTGCGGATTGTGGATAACGGCTGCGGCATCGCCCGCGACGAGCTTGCCCTGGCCCTGACCCGTCACGCCACCTCGAAAATCGCCAGCCTGGATGACCTGGAAGCCGTGGGCACCTTGGGGTTTCGCGGCGAGGCCCTGCCCAGCATCGCGGCGGTCGCGGAGCTGACCCTGGCCTCGCGGGTGGCGACGGACGAGCATGGCTGGAGCGTGCAGATGCAACCGGGTGAACCCATGCCTCAAGCCCGGCCGCAAGCCATGCCGGTCGGCACGCACATCACGGTGGAGCGGCTGTTTCACCAGATTCCGGCCAGACGCCGGTTCCTGCGGGCGGAACGCACCGAATGGTCGCATCTGGACGCGGTGGCCCGGCGGCTGGCCTTGAGCGTGCCGGAGCGGGACATCCGCATGCGGCACAATGGTCGTGAGCAATGGCATGCCCGTGCCGCGTGCACCCCCGAGGACGCGCAGCGCCGGATTGCCAGCCTGCTGGGTGAAGAGTTCGTCGAGCATGCGCTGTGTCTGGACTACGAGGGGCAGGGCATCGGGCTTCAGGCCTGGCTGGCGCGACCGGCGTTTTCCCGTTCCCAGGGTGATTTGCAGCATGTGTTTATCAATGGCCGGTACATTCGTGATCGCCTGCTGATCAGCGCGCTCAAAGCGGCCTATGCCGATGTGCTGCACTACAGCCGCCAGCCCGCGTATCTGATTTTCCTGCGCATGGACCCCCGCGAACTGGACGTCAATGTGCATCCGACCAAGCAGGAAGTGCGCTTTCGTGACAGCCGGCGGGTTTTCGAATTCCTGCGCCGCAGCGTGAGCCAGGCGATTGCCGCGCCCGTACAGGTCGCGGATTCCGCCAGCGGGGCCGCGCCCGCTGGGTCGGGTCAGGCGCCGCCGGGCGAGCCGAACTGGTCGATCGCCGAAGGCCCACCAGCGTCGGCCAGCCTGCCGGTCCGACGTCCGCTGGGGGTGTCGCTGCGCGCCGACAGCGCGGCGGCGCTGTACGCCGAGGTCCAGCCGGCGCAGCTGGACATGCCGTCCGGCACGGTGGACCAGGCGCCACCCCTGGGTTTCGCCCTGGCCCAGATCCACGGCGTTTACATCCTGAGTCAGACCGAAACCGGGGCCGTCCTGGTGGATATGCATGCGGCGCACGAACGCATCGTGCTGGAAGAACTGAAGCAGCGTCTGCACGGGCAGCAGGCGGTCAGCCAGCCCCTGCTGCTGCCGGTCGAACTGCGCTTGCAGCCGGCCGAGGCCGATCGGGCCGAAGAGGCCTTCCCGCTGTTCGAGCGCCTGGGTCTGGAGCTGCGTCGGACGGCCGTGGAGCAACTGGAAATTCGCGCCGTGCCGGTGGTGCTGGCCAATTTCGATCATGCGGCCCTGGTGCGCGACATGATCGGTGATCTGGGCGCGGCCGACGTGCTGGACACCCATCGTCTGGAGTGCGCTATTGATCGTGCGCTGGGCAATATGGCGTGCAAATCCGGCTCGATCAAGGCGGGGCGTCAACTGGATCGTCACGAAATGAATGCGCTGCTGCGACAGGTCGAGCGCACGCCCCGCTCCGGGCAGTGCAATCATGGTCGTCCGACCTGGGTGGAACTGAGTATGGATGCCCTGGACAAGCTGTTCATGCGTGGGCGATGAAGCCGGCCCTGATTGTTGTGATCGGCCCGACCGCCAGCGGAAAATCCGCGCTGGCGGTGGATCTGGCCCGGCGCTGGCCGGTCGAGCTGATCAGCATGGATTCTGCGCAGATTTACCGTGGCATGGATATCGGTACAGCCAAGCCTCCGGCCAGCCTGCGTGCCGAGATTCCCCACCATCTGATTGATATCCGCGATCCGGCGCAAGCCTATTCGGCGGCGGAATTTGCCGCCGAGGCGCGGCAGCTTTGCGCGCAGATCGATAGCCGCGGCAGGATTCCATTGCTGGTTGGCGGCACTTTCCTGTATCTGCGCGCGTTTCTCCAGGGCCTGCATGCGCTGCCGGGCGCTGATCCCCAGCTGCGGGGGCAGCTTGAGCGCGAGGCTGCGGAACAAGGCTGGCCCCAGCTGCATCGCCGTCTGGCGCGGCGCGATCCGGATTCGGCGCGCCGGATTCATCCCAACGATGCACAACGCATCCAGCGCGCCCTGGAGATCGCGGAACTGGGTGGGGCCACCCGCAGTGAGGCCTGGCAGGCGCCGCGTAGCGAGCCCTGGTCGGGGCCGGTGTTGAAATTGTGCCTGCTGCCAGAGGATCGAGAACAACTGCGGGCGCAGATCGCCCGGCGTTTTGCGCAAATGATGGAGGAGGGATTGCTCGACGAGGTCAAAAGGCTGTTCGAGCGCGGTGATCTCTCCCTGGCCTTGCCGTCCATGCGCAGCGTGGGGTATCGGCAGCTGTGGCAGCATCTGCAAGGGCAGTGCCCGCTGGATGTGGCCGTCGAGCGGGCCATTATCGCGACCCGGCAATATGCCAAACGGCAAATGACCTGGTTACGGCGCGAACCGGGACTCACGCTGCTGCCGCAGGATGCGCGCGAAGGGGTGGAACAGGCCCGCAAGCACGTGGAGGAATTTCTCGCCGCTTCGCGCCCGTGATATTCTGCGCGGTCACGGCGAAGCAATCGCCCCGTCCGTACTGTCCCATAAGAGACAGCCAGGAGTACTCACAATGTCGAAAGCGCAAACCTTACAAGAACCATTCTTAAACTATCTGCGCAAAGAACGCATTCCCGTCGCCATCTATCTGGTGAATGGAATCAAATTGCAGGGGCAGATCGAGTCCTTTGATCAGTTTGTGGTCCTGCTCAAGAACACCGTCAACCAGATGGTCTACAAGCACGCCATTTCAACCATCGTGCCGTCGCGTCAGGTGCGCCTGGAACTGCCTGCCGATGCTCAGGATGAGCCGGCGCCGAAAGCAGACCCTGGCAACGCCGCGCAAGACGAATAATTGTTTGATCGTCCCGAGGGCGGCAATCGCGCGCTACTCGTCTCATTGGATATGCCGGGCGCCGGCGGCGCCCCGGGACGCGAAGAATTCAGGCGCCTGGCGGCGTCCACCGGCGCCCAGCTGCTGGGTCTGATACGCGGGGCGCGCAAGCATCCGGAACCGCGGTATTTCGTCGGTGGGGGCAAGGCCGAGGAAATCGCCGAGCAGGTCATCGCTCACGATGCCGATCTGGTGATTTTCAATCACGCGCTCAGCCCTTCCCAGGAACGCAATCTCGAAGCGATCATCAAGGCGCGCGTGCTGGATCGCGCCGGCATGATTCTGGACATTTTCGCCCGGCGGGCGCGGACCCATGAAGGCAAGCTGCAGGTGGAGCTGGCGCAACTGAATCATCTGGTGACCCGGCTGGTCCGGGGCTGGTCGCATCTGGAGCGGCAAAAAGGCGGGATCGGATTGCGCGGCCCGGGGGAATCTCAGCTGGAAATGGACCGGCGGATGATTTACGAGCGCATGAAGCAGGTGCAGCGGCGAATCGAGCAGGTTCGGCGCAGCCGGGCCCTGAATCGCCAGCGCCGGGATCGACTGGACGTGCCGCTGGTTTCCCTGGTGGGATACACCAACTCCGGGAAATCCACGCTGTTTGAGCAGCTCACCGGGACCAGCACGCTGGTGGCGGATCAGCTGTTCGCGACCCTGGATACGACTCTGCGCCGCCTGGAGTTGTCCTGTCATGAGCCCGTGGTGCTGGCGGATACCGTGGGATTTGTCCGGGAGCTGCCCCATACCCTGGTCACGGCGTTTCGCGCCACCCTGGAGGAAACCGCACTGGCCAGCCTGTTGCTGCACGTCATCGATGCCTCCGATCAGGAGAAGGAAGTGCAGATCGATGCCGTTGAAGCCGTGCTGGAAGAAGTGGATGCGGAGGAAGTGCCGCGTCTGGAGGTCTTCAATAAAATCGACTGCCTGGAAAATGCCCAGCCCCGCATCGACCGGGACGCCGCAGGCCGGCCGTTTCGGGTGTGGATATCAGCCCGTAACGGGCTGGGATTGGATTTACTGCGTGAGGCCATCGCGGAATGCCTGTATCCTGATGTGCGCAACTGGCAGTTGCATCTCGGACCGGAGCAGGGGCGCATGCGTGCCGAACTGTTTCGTCTGGATGCGGTCCTGCATGAGCGATTCGATGAGGATGGTGTCGCGCACATGACGATCCGGCTGGATGAGCGCCAGCTGGAGCGCTTGCTGGGTGATGCCGGACTGGATCAGAGTGTGGTCGCCCCGCTTGCGGATGGAGAAATTTCACCAGTCAGCCGATAATACGCGGCTGATTTTGCTTTTCACTACTTAGGTACAGCGAATTATGGCCTGGAATGAACCAGGGTCCGGTGGCAATAAAGACCCGTGGGATAACGGCGGGCCGCCCGACCTGGAAGAGTTACTCAAGAAATTTCGCAGCCGGTTCGGCGGCGGGTCTGGCGGCGGAAACGGCAGTCAGGGCGCAAGCCCTGGGATACCCAAGGGCCTGATCGGCGTAGCTGTCGTGGTCGCAGGCGTGCTGTGGCTGCTATCGGGCTTTTACATCGTGCAACCTGCCGAACGCGGCGTGGTGCTGCAGTTTGGCCAGTACCTGAGCACCGTGGGCGAGGGACCGCATTGGCGGGTGCCCTGGCCGGTTCAGACGGTGGAAAAGGTCAATGTCGACGGGATCCGCAATGTCAGCGACCAGCAGGTGATGCTGACCAAGGACGAGAATATCGTCGTGGTCGACATGGCCGTGCAGTACCGGGTCAGTTCGGCCGAAGATTTCCTGTTTCGGGTGCGTGATCCGGATCTCACCTTGCGTCACGCCCTGAAAAGCGCCGTGCGCGAGGTGGTCGGCAAGAGCACGATGGACTTTATCCTGACAGCGGGTCGGGAAGAGGTCGCGCAGCGTACTGAATTATTGCTCCAGGAGACCCTGGACAGCTATCGGACCGGACTGATCGTCAACGAAGTCAATATCAAGGATGCGCAGCCGCCAGAGCCGGTGCAAGGTGCATTCGCCGATGCGATCAAAGCGCGCGAAGACGAGCAGCGCCTGATCAACGAGGCCGAAGCCTATGCCAACTCGATCGTGCCCAAGGCGCGCGGTGAAGCCGCTCGGATGGTGGCCGAGGCCAGCGGTTACAAGACCCGGGTGGTCGAGCAGGCCAACGGTGAAGCCAGCCGCTTTACCCAGTTGCTGGATGAATATGAAAAGGCGCCCTCGATCACGCGGCAACGACTCTATCTGGAAACCATGGACGACGTCATGAGCGCGACCAACAAGGTGATTCTTGACGTGGAACAGTCCAATCCGCTGCTGTACCTGCCCCTGGACCAACTCACCGGCAAGCGCGGTATGGCCGATCCGGCGAATAATCCGGGCTCGCCTTCCAGCACGCCACGCTTCACCGGGACTCAGGATTCCGGCGGGTCCAGCAGCCGATCCGCGCGGTCCTCGACGCGTGAACGAGGGAGACGCTAAATGAGCAACAAAGCCTTGATGTGGCTGATCGCGGCGGTGGTTTCAGTGGGCCTGGTCGCCGATGCGGCCTTCTTTGTCGACGAACGCGACCATGCCGTGGTGTTTCAGCTGGGCCAGATACGCGGCACCGAGTATCAACCCGGTCTGCACTGGAAACTGCCGCTGATCCAGAGCGTGCGTTATTTCGACCGGCGGGTGCTGTCCCTGGACAAGCCCGCTGAACGCTTCCTGACCTCGGAGAAGAAGAACGTCCAGGTCGATTACTTCGTCAAATGGCGGATCGAGGACGTGGGGCGGTATTTCCGTGCCACCGGCGGCATCGAATCCGTTGGTCTGGATCGGCTGGGGGATATCATCGGTCGCGGCTTGCGCAACGAATTCGGCGTTCGCACGATCAAGGAGGCCGTCTCGGGCGAGCGTCGCGAGATCGTGGAAGCCTTGCAGCGCGGTGCGGCTGACCGGGTGGATGAACTGGGGATCGAGTTGGTCGATGTCCGGGTCAAGCGCATTGATCTGCCCGATGCCGTCAGTGAATCGGTGTACGACCGGATGCGGGCTGAGCGTCTGCGCGTGGCGGCCGATCTGCGCGCCCGTGGCGCCGAAGCAGCCGAAGGCATCCGCGCCGAGTCCGACCGTGAACGCGAAGTGATTCTGGCCAATGCTTACCGTGAGGCCGAGGAAACCCGCGGTGCCGGGGATGCTACATCCGCGGA
>JBFJVB010000039.1:0-22674 GCA_041624435.1 Oceanococcus sp.
ATTTCCTTGCTTTCATTGGTGATGCCCCAGCCCGTGGCGCTGTCCATGTTGAAGACCGGAATGCGCATCAATTCCCGCATCGAGGGTAGCCCCAGAATTCGGACCTCACCGGAATGGCCGCCGCTCCAGAACCCGTAGTACTCATCGAGTTCACCTGGTTGCATGGCTTCATCGGACGAGGCTGCGGCGGCTTCATTGGTCCACAGCGCGGCGCCCAGGCCTGCACTGGTGGCACCGACGATGGCGGCGGTAGAGCCAAAAAAAAGCCGGCGGCTGAACTGCACATGTTCGCTGGCCGTGGCGTCGTCGGCAGCGAGGCTGAGGTCGGGTGTGGTGTTTTTCTCGGACATTTCATTCTCCCAGTGATGATGCGCTGTACGAGCGCAGGCAACCGCGGCACCGAAGCGAAATGGACTTATCAGGCCAGTTCATGCAGCTCCAGTACGGTGGTTTGTTCGGTGGTCGCGACAGCGCCGTGTCGACGACGTTTTTTTGCCCGCAGGATCAGCGGCGGACATTTGGTTTCTTGGTGATAGGTGATCTGGCAGTCGAGGCAGTGATGACACTCGTTGGCATTGATCCGGCCATCTGCTCCGATGGCCTGAATCTCGCACTCGTTCGCGCAGACCTGACAGGGCTGGCCGCATTCCTTGCGTCGTTTGAGCCAGTCGAAGATGCGGAACTTGGACGGAATCACCAGCGCCGCGCCCAGGGGGCACAGATAACGGCAGTACAGCTTGCGGGTGAAGACGGCCATCAGCAGGAGGAGGGCCGCGTACAGCAGATAGCCCCACTCGCGCTGGAACTTGAGCAAGATGACGGTCTTGAAAGGCTCCACTTCGGCGTAGCGTTCAGCATCACCCAGCGATTCCAGCGACACGGCGAAGAGCCCCAGCAGGATGATGTATTTCACCGCCCAGAGTCGTTCGTGGACGGCTGCTGGCGGTTCCAGCTGGCGAATCCTGAGCCGGCGCGCGGTCTTGTTGACAAGCTCTTGCAGGGCGCCAAATGGACACAGCCAGCCGCAGTAGATCCCGCGCCCCCAGAGCAACAGGGTCACGGCGACGTAGGCCCAGAGGATGAAAATCACCGGATCCAGCAGGAACAGCTGCCAGCGGAACTCACCCAGAACCGCGTGGACAAAGGTGAACACATTGACGATCGACAGCTGGCCCAGGGCGTACCAGCCTAAGAACACCACGGTATAGACCAGGAACAGCTGCCGCAGGCGGGCCAGCAGACGGGGATAGCGGACCAAGACATCCTGGAAAAAGATGATCGCGGTCAGCAGGCTCAGGCTGAGGCAAATCACGCTGATCTGGAAGCGTCGGTCCTGCCATACCGCTCGCCACGGTGGCTCCGGCTCCGTTGAGGCCGGCGTTTCGGGCGCCGCCGGTCGGTCCAGGTAGACATCGGGAGTCCGATAATCGCCAAAGAAACTGGTCAATTCGCTGTCCAGGGCGCCGATCTGGCGGCGCACCAGCAGCTCGAGTTGCCAGTCACGGCCTGGGTCGAACTGATAGGGGGCGCGGATGATGAAAATCATCATCTCGGTAAACCGCGGGAAACCCTCGATCAGGACATCCTTGATGCGATGATAGTCCGAGTCGCGGAAGCTGATCGTCTGGCCATCCTGGCGCAGGGCGATGCGGTCAAAGATGCCCCCGCGGACATAGGCATTGCCCTTGAACGAGTAGGCGCCGCGACCAAATACCGCGATGGCGTGATCGCCATCTTCAAGCTGTGCCATCAACCACGGGTACTCCGTCTCACCGAGCAGGTTGTGGCCGATGCTTGGCACCGTCAACAGGGTGTAGAAGAGTTCTATGAAGGGTTCGCGCCGTTGCTCCGACAACGCTCCCGCGCCGGGGGCTGCGGCTGTTCCGGCGAAAGCGGCGTCCACCTGATCATGACGCAAGCGCAGGCGCCGGATCGAGCCGTCCGCGATCAGGTCCATCCAGTCCGCAGACCCGAACACCTCCGTCCGCAGCATTGCTGAAGGCGACCTGGCCAAGTCGGTAAATCCGTCCAGACCCAGGGCCCGCGCCACGCGTGCCGAGGCCCGGAGCAGGGTTTCATTCAGGACCATTACCGTGACCGTGGCGCCGGTAATGGCATCCAGTTCGACACTGCCGCTGTCCCGGCCGGCGCCGATCCGGATGTGGCTCGCCACACTCAGGTCGGCGTACTGCTTGGTGAAATCGAACAGTTGCTGTTCCGCGATACCCGCCAGCAGGATCGGTTCATGATGCTCCAACACCTGCACAGTGCGGAAGCGACCGTCGGGGTTCAGGGCTACCAGCAGATTGATGGGCTCACCCGAATAGGCGGGCAAGGGCGAAATGTCGATGGTTTCAAACGCATAGCCCAGCAAGGTGTCAGCCCGGTACACGGCTCGAACCAACGGCCCTTGCGGACTGCCGGCGGGGGCCTTGGGGGCGATTCGGGTAGCTTCGGGAAACGCGGCCTCAATGGTGGGTCGGGCCGGCTTGGCCGCGCTGACCGTTAGCGCCAGGACCGGGCCGGGGGTCAGCAACGTCGGAAGCAGGGCGGTGATCAGAATTTTCCAGCAGCGCATCCCTGTGCCTGGCAGCGTTGAAGAGCGAGGTGGTTTCGTCGAAACCACGTCTGGATGATGCGGGTCCGGGGCCACCTTGCTTTTGATTTACGTCAAGCCGCTCTTGCGCCGCGGCCTGGGGAGATGCGCAACGGGCAGTTCGAAACAGCGGGTGCCTGATGCCGGGGCACTGCGCAGTACCTGGTCGCTACTAGAAATGCCGATTCGCGGCCAGAATCGCTATCCGATGCCGGCTGCCTTGTCGATTTGACCGGCTTATTCGCCGCCCAGCGAAAAAGTCTGGCCGACGAAAACCCGGCCTCGTAATCCCACCCGGTCTGACTGCCATTCCAGGGCTATGCCACCCTCCAGGCCCTGTCCCGCGGATTCGCTGCGCACAAAGAACATCGGCAGCGAGACCGCCGTGCGGCTTGTCTCCCAGGCATGTCCGGCCACGAGCTTGATGGCAAAGCCCGAACTCAGTGCCCAGCGCGCGTCGAGGTTGACCAGGCCCGTTTCCTGCGCCTGGCCGGCGTCGATCAGGAGCTCACGGCAGACCTGTCCGCCTTCGCTATCGGCTTGGCAGCGATTGACCGGTTCGCCGGGGGAGAAGCCGCGCTGGTAGGCCAGGCCCAGATTGATCGAGCTTGTATTGCCCATTACCCAGCCGTAACTGGCGCTGAGCAGCCAGGGATAAACCCGCTTTGCAGTGCCTTCGGAGGTTTCGGCCGGAGCGGCGTTGTCGAATTGGCGAAAACCCGCATCCACGGCAATGCGCAAGGCGCTCAGCCGAGCCGGGGTAGCGCAGCTGCGAATCTGACTGGCCAGCGTGGGGGGAAGCAGGGCCTGCCAGGATGGACTCAGGTCGGCGTGAATAATCCGCGGGGCACGCACGCAAGTCACATCCGCCGCGCCGCGGAACAAGGCGGCCGCGGCCTCATATTCGCGACGCACAATGGCCTGGTTCCTGGCCACTTCGCCGGGGCTGCCCTGAAAGCCCTCGGGCATCAGCTGCTCGGCGTACTGCGCAAAGATCGCATCATGGCAGGGGCTGGTGATGCCCGCCAGGCTTTTGAACCGGGCACAGTTTTCCCGTTCCAGGGTATTGAGTTGCCTGGATTCGCCGACATTCCAGAAGATGTGCGTATACCGCAGGCCAAGCTGCAACGCATCGCTGAATGCCGTGAGCGCCATCCGGGTCGGGTGCTCGGCATAGTTCAGCGGGCCGGACAGGCGAAAATCCAGGCGATGCAAATCGGTGCCCAGGCCGATTCTGTTTCCATCCAGGTCAAAGCGAAAACGCCCGCCGGTTTCGCCAAGATCCAGGTGCAGACCGCTGAACGAGGCATGAACCAGGGCATCACCGGAAGGGTCGGTACCCATTTTCTCGGCCAGCAGCTGGTTGGCCTGGCGGGCGCTGGGAGGCGTTCCTGATGCGCTGCCTGAGACTTCGAAGGTGGCGGCGAGACTGAGCACCACGCCGACGAAAACGAAGCCAGACTGCTGCCCAGGACCGGTCATTCTGCGCGTGCTTCGAAGACCACCGAGAAGGTGTCGCTGTGCCCGTTGCAGTGCATTGAAAACGGCGGCGCGCCATCCGGGGAAACGAGTTGAACCGGGGGCGCGCAACTCAGATCGACGGTGTAGTCGAAGCCATTGGCCGGGCCATGATCCAGTTGCGCCCGCAGCAGGTAAGCCGTGTCCTTGCGCACCTGGATCGTGGCCCGGCCTTTGCTCAGCGGCACGGTTTCCGGAGCGGTGTGGCCATCAACGGCCATCACGGTCATTTTCACGATGAGGTTCGCCGCGGTGCTGGTCAATGCCAGCTTGACCGCCGTGCCCTGGCCGACGGTCTGAGTACCCGCCTTGCGCCAGTTTGCCAGGCTGATGAAATCACGCCGCGGATAGGCCCGAGAGCGGGCGCAGACCTCATAGCCTTCACGCGACCCTTCATCGTTGGTATTGCCTTCGATGGTCTGAAAGCTCTCGGCACCCCATTGCGTCACGATGCCGGTGTGGGTCCAGTCGGTCGCGGTGCGGCGATTGAGAAAGATGGAGCCTTCCGGAAGGGGCGCATCGAGCCGTTTCGCGCCGTGCACGAACAGGCCGGCCTGTTTGGCCTGCATTGCCAGCACATCACAGGAGACACTGCCTGCGATCGGCATCCGGATGTCCAGCGTGTCCGCGGCCTGACGCAGGAGAAAAGTCACGAAGCCCGCACACCAGGCCCAGTCCGGACCGTCTTTTCCGCCGGTATACAGGCGCACCCAGGGGCCGCAATTCTGGCCGCCGATTTCCCGCGGATGCTGCTGCAAGTGCTGGCGTGCGTAGGCTGCGACCAGGGCCGGAAGATCCTTGCTGGCGCTGCTGATGGGGCGCATCGCTCGCCAGATTGGCGTGGTCAAGGCTGCCCAGGTGGTTTGCTCCACCGCGCCGCTCACCGCCAGTTTCGCCCGGCGCTGGAAATCTCGGACCGCGGCCTCGGTTGCGGGGCCGTAGGCGCCGTCGATGCCAGTGCCGATACCATGCAGATTCAGCCATTCCTGAACCGCGCGCACCGGTCTGCCTTTACTGCGGCGTTTGAGTGTGCCGGACAAACTGAGTTCACGGCGCACCCAGGAGTAGGGAATGGTCGACAAATCAGTGCTCATGTTGTCTTACCTCGCTGTAGCGGCTGGTCGCTTGATTCGGCGCGAGGGCACGGGCCTGGCAACCGAGTCTGAGGCTGATGCATGGCCGCTGGCTGCTGATTACTGCCGATCAGTGCGGTAAAACGCGGAGCTGGCACTCGCCGATGCGAAAAGCGAGATGCGCTGCCACCACCCGGGTCCAAGTGCATTGCCAGGCCCTGCCATGGTCTCCCCGGGATAAATCTATACGCGACTTCGTACAGTCAGACAAGCTGGTATTTCTACCAGTTGTCAAACCGCCCGTGGGAGCGGATGATCACGCCACAGAGCGGACTATGCTCGGCGTGCGCCGGGTCTGATTGGCAGAGCCAGCCACAGGGAGAGTGCAGGTGCGGGCAGTGAAGATATCCCACCGGATGCAGGAGTCTGCAAGACGAAGTACACCCGCGGTGGCGCAGGCGGCCCTGCGCTCTTCGGAGCATCTGCGGACACTGGTGGTCAGTTGGTTGTTTGACGCCTTGTCCCGTCAGTTCGAGCGGACTGACAGTTCGTCATGGTTTGATGACTCCGCAGCGCAAGTGCGTTCGCGCACGGGTCTGGGTGCTGCCTTGCAGGCACAGGGTTACAAGCTCGAGCGTCAGAGACTCGATCAGCACGCGGGCGTAGCCGCCGATCTGAGCCTGCCTGCCGTGGGATTTTTCCGGTGCGGCCAATCCCCCAGAAAGGCCTGCGCCGCGCTGGGCGATCTGGATATGGCCCTGCTGTTGCGCCATGACGGTGTGCTGGGTCTGTATTTCGTGCCCGGCTGCAGCACCGCGTACATTTTGCCTCTGGCGGATATCGCTCGGCGTTTCGAGGAGATTTATCTGATTACGGACGCTGCGCCGAGCCGTTGACTCGATTCCGCAGCTGAATCTCGCCGCCAAACTGAGACGACTTCATAGTAGCGAGTCGGTCAGACGCATGCCCACGTCGTTCAGAATATGATGGACCTCATCGACTTGCAGCTGCTCCAGCAGCGGAATTTCGTAATCGTGCAAGGCGTAGGTTGCAACGCGCAGTTCCGGACGTCGCCACTTCAGGCGTTTGGCGGTGCGCAGGCGGGCGGTGAGATTGGGTACCGCGATGACCACGCCGCGTAAATCCTGGATTTGAATTTCATCCCAGAGTTCGGGGTCCAGCGCGTCCCCGAAGACCACCCGACGGCCGGCCTTGAGGTGACGCGCGATTACCACCGGGTCGGATTCCAGCCCGATCGGACGCTGGCCCCGGGCTTGCAGTCGATCAAATGCGGCCGTGCCGGTGCGTCCCATGCCGACCACGATGTGACTGGCGCGACCAATCGAGTGCAAAGGCCGATCCGGATGCAGTCCCGGGCGCTGGAACCGGGCCAGATGGGGCCGGGCCGCCAGATAGATCGCGTTGACCAGTCGGTTCAGCGGCAGATTGATGGCGAAGGAGGCCGCTGTGGCAATGGTCAGGATACTGAACATGTGGCTGGAAATCAGCTGGTTCTGCAAACCGATCAGGCCCGCCATCAGGGTGAATTCGCTGTAGCTGGTGAGAATCGCTCCGGTGAGGAAGGCGGTGCGAACACGCAGGCCGAAGGCGGTCAGCAGGAAGAAGAACAGGCCGGCTTTGAACGGCAGCACGAGCAGGATCAGAATCGCCAGACCGGCCATCTCGGTCCAGAGCGCTGGATGGGGCACGGCGATCATGCCCACGTTGAGGAAAAAGCCGATCAGGAAAAACTCTTTCAGGCCCCACAGCCGCCTCTGGATTTCGTCCGCCCGATGATGGTCGGCAAAAAATGCACCCATCAACAGGGCGCCCAGTTCGGCATGCAAACCGGTCAGTTCAAACACCGCTCCCCCGCCCAGGGCCATCAGGGCAGCGAATACCAGCATCTGGGTATCATCCTGGATATGCTTGGCCAGGCGATACAGGGTCGGCCTTAACAGCAGGATCAGAGGCAGAGCCAGGGCCCACGGGCTGGGTATCTCGTCGCTGATGAGCAGGATCAGCAACAGGGCGACGACGTCCTGCAATAGCAGGATGCCGATGGCGATGCGGCCATAATAAGCGCCCATCTCCTGCCGGTTCTCCAGATCCTTGGCCGCGAGTACCGTGCTGGAAAAACTCAGAATCAGGCCAAGAAAGGCGGCGGTGGGCGCAGGCACACCGAAAGGCACCGCCACCAGCATGAACAGCACGCAGCTGATCAGCAAATGCGTACCACCACCGGCCAGGACCGCGCGATTCAGGATGTTACGGATGCGCAGATGCAGGCCGACCCCAAACAGCAACAGGATGACGCCGGCATGGGAAACCCCTTCCAGCAGCGGGCTGGGTGTGGCTCCGGCGATACCCAGGCCGACGCCGGCCAGAAGATAGCCCACCAACAGCGGCAGATGCAGGCGCAGAGCCAGCGCGCCGCAGGCGAAAGCGATGGCCAGCCAGCCGATTTCATGAATCATAGGCCACCAGCTGGCCGCCGCATGGCTGCCGCGTAGGGGCCAGATCAAGCCGCACCCGGGACCGCCCTCGACATTCAGGCTGGTTCCGGAGGCGCTGCCGCTTGCCCGCCATTGCACTGTCCTTGCTTCGCCAGGATCGACCGGTAAGCATGGAGTGCGGTAGCGGCCAAATCAAGCCACCTCACCGCAGCGCCGTTCCAGGCGAGCCCGCCTTTGGCCGAATAGTGGTCCGGTCTTGCTGTAGCAGGCTAGACTCCAACCATGGCCAGCAAAATTTCCCTCAGCGTGTTTTCCGACGTGCTTTGCGTCTGGGCCTATATCGGTCAGGCACGGATCGACGAAGTGGCGGGGAATTTCGCCGATCACATTCAGATCGAATATCGTTTCTGCCCGGTATTTGGCGATACGGCGCACCAGATAGGCGTCGGCTGGTCCGATCGCGGTGGGTATGCCGGATTCGCCGCCCATTTACACGAGGTCGTGGCGAGTTTTGATCATATCAGCCTGCACCCCGAGCTCTGGCAGCACAGCCGGCCGACGTCATCATTGCCGGCGCATCTGCTGTTGAAGGCCGTGCAGAGTGTGGCTCCGCAATCCCTTGAGCAAGTCCTTCAGGCCATCCGGGCGGCATTTTTTCAGCGCTGTCAGGATATCAGCCGCTGGGCGGTGCTGCGCGAATGCCTGGAATCAGTCGATGTTTCTGTGGGGGCGGTCCGCGCGGCTCTGGACAGCGGCGTCGCCCACGCCGCGCTGGCCGCAGATCACCGCGACCAGCAAGCCTGGATGGTGCAGGGCAGTCCCACCATTCTCCTCAATGAGGGAAGGCAAAAGCTCTACGGCAATGTGGGTTACCGGGTGATCGAAGCCAATCTGAAAGAGCTGTTACGTTCGCCGAATGCCGGCGCCGCCAGTTGGTGTTGAAGCCTGGTTGTCGAGCAGGGCGCTCACATGGGCCTGGGCGCAGCAGCCCAGGGCGTCCAGCGCATAGCCTCCTTCCAGCGCAGATACGGCGCGTCCCCGCGCCGATCCCGCGGTCCGAGAGATGATTTCCCGAGTGATCCAGGCAAAGTCCGCCGCGTCCAGGCACAGCCCGGCCAGCGGGTCTTCGCGGTGGGCGTCAAAACCGGCGGAGAAGAACACCATCTCCGGCGCGAAGGCCTGCAGGGCGGGAAACCAGTGCGCGGCGACTGCGGCGGCGAAGTTTTTCCCGTCGCAACCGGCGGGCAGAGGCACGTTGATCTGACGGTCGGTGCTCGGGGGGTTCGCGCTCAGGGGATACAGCGGATATTCGTAACTGGAGCACAGCAAGACCCGCGGGTCCGAGGCAAAAATCGCCGCCGTGCCATTGCCAAAGTGCACGTCAAAATCGATCACGGCGACCCGCGAAAGCCCATGTTGCTCGAGCGCATGACAGACGCCAACCGCAATGTTGTTGAACAGGCAAAAACCCATGGCTCGGTTGCGTTCCGCGTGATGTCCAGGCGGTCGCACATTGCAGAACGCCTTGTCGACATCGCCGCCAAGCACCAGATCAACCGCCTGAATGACGGCGCCCGCGGCCAGGCGAGCCGCGCGCACGCTGTGCCGGTTCATGCCGGTGTCCGGGTCCAGCATCCGCAACTGCCCGTCCTTGAGCCTGGTGGCGAGCAAGTCGTCGACATACGCCTGTGCATGCGCCGCGTACAGGGCAGCGGCGCTGGCCAGGGGAGCGCTGTAAGCGGGCATGGCATCCAGCAAGCCCCGAGCGCTCAAGGCGTTTTCGATGGCGGCAAGGCGGTCAGGCTGTTCGGGGTGACCCGGGGCCATCTGGTGAAGTTTGCAGTCCGGGTGGCTGATGTAGGCCGTGGTCATGACTCTTCCTCCGCGCTCTGGGTCCAGCAGCGCTGATTTTACAGCTTGCGCGAGCCGCATTCTGTACGGCTTGACTTAGATCAGCCGTCCCGCAGCTCGATACTCGCAGACTGCCTGGATGAGTATCTTTCATTGCGGCAGAGCGTGCTTGGGCTGGGTGGTTCGAGGAACCGTCGGCGTGGTGCTGCTGTTCCTGCCAGCGCTGGCTGCGGCCCTGACTTGGTCGCAGGTGTTCATGCCCGGTACGGTGCTGCCTCTGTTCGGTAATCATCCTCTGGTGCAGCAGAATCTGGGTGACCAGACGTTGCCGCCGCCCTTCGGCCTCACCCTGGGCCATTTCGCCCAGAAACAGCATTTCGACGTGACGCGCCTGCACTTCCAGCCAACAAGCATGGCGGGCGAGGGGGCGACCACGGCGCAGCCGCCAGGGGCGGTGTCTCTTGCAAGCTTCGCCAACGCCGCGAGCGGTGGTGTCAGCCGCTTGCGGCAATGGGGGCCGCGGCTGGACGCCTGGTTACTGCCGGTACTCAATGTCTTTTACATGCCCGGTCAGGGTTCCGGCTCGGCGTTGATCGATGGGGAGTATGCGGGAGCCGAAGAGCCGGGTTATCTGTATTTTGCCTACGCCTTGCGCTCTGAAACACTGGGCGGGACCCTGGCCATGGGTTCGGGGTCATGGTGGTGCAGTCTGAGCCAGGCCTGGACCGCGAGCCATGGCGAGGCACCGGATGAACTGAATTTTCGGATTGACAGTCGGGTGCTCGGCGCGCGCGCCGGTTATCAGCCCGTCGAGCAATGGGGCGTCTGGGTCGGTGCCGCACACCTGCATCTTCAGCCGCTGTCAGGTGAGCTTCGTGGGCTGAGTTGGACCTCGGGCATCCAGCCGGCGTCGCGCTTGCCCCTGCTGGACGAGGTAATCGGCACCGGTTCCACCGCCAGGTCAGGCGAAGCAGTGAAGCTGGATTTCATCGCCGATGTCCGGCCACGCGGTCATTGGACCTATCTGCTTGGATTGGTCCGGACGCTGACTCCACATCTGAGTCTGCAGATCGAGGCTGGTTATGATCCGGTAGGAAACTGGCTGAGCGTAATCGAAATTCAGGGGCGTATGCCCTGAGTGTTCGGGCCTGGCCGAAAGTGCCGGGTGCGGTCATCGCCGCCCCGGCACGGCGCTACGGGAGCGCAGTGGCCAAAATTACATCGGCACTACGTTATTCGCGCAGGGACCTTTTTGACCTTGACCAACTTCGAACTCGACGGCCTGGCCGTCGTTCAAAGAGGCGTGGCCACCGCTGCTCTTGATTTGTGAATGATGCACAAACAAATCCTTGCTGCCATCACTGGGAGTGATGAAGCCATAACCCTTGTCTGCATTGAACCACTTAACTGTGCCTGTACTCATAAATCTCTTCTTTCGATTAAATGTGTTTATGAGGCGGTTGATTTGCCGGATTCAGCAGTCCAGTTGAACGAGACCGCCAGCTTAATGGGCCAATCACCGTTTACCGAGCGTCACTGACGCGCACACGCCTCACCCGCATAATCTACACCTTTTGTCCCGCAAAATCCGGTGCGCTCCTGAATCGACGTCCGCGCGAGCTGGTTTTCCTGCCAGGGGTCAGTCACAGCCATGCGCGCCGAGCCGGTGCAGTCGCGGCCGCGACAGGCCGATCCAAGCCGGCTCAGGTCCGGGTCATGCTGCTACGATAGCGGCTGGGTGAGGGCCTTGACGTCACAGATTTCCAGCCCGGATTCGACCTTCCTGATCAAGCCGGCGTCCTTGAGGCGTTGCAGTTCCGTGGTGACGACATGTCTCTGGGAGCCGCTCATCGCGGCGATTTCGGCATGGGTTGGAAGGGTCTCAATCCGGGCGTGGGTGTAATCCGTCAGATTCGCCAGACGCAACAAGGTTGCACGAATCCGACCGGACGCAGACAGGGTGGTCGTTTCGTACACCCGCTCGGAGAGCAGGCGAATCATCTCGACCAGTTCTTTCATCTGGGCGTGCGCCACTCGCGGATCACTCGTCACCATGGTGATGAACTCGGTGGCTGAAAGCAGTCCGACTTCGACATCCGTAAGCGCGATAATATCCGCCGAACGTGGTGCCTGATCCAGAGCGGCGTAATCGCCAAAAACATCGCCGGCTTCGATTCGTCGAATCGAAACTTCCCGACCTTGCGGAGAGAATAGCGTGACCTTGACCGAACCTTTGAACAGCAGCATGACCTCGGTTTGCAGATCACCGCGGGCCAGGATTTGCTGGCCCTGCTGATACCTGCGCCGGCGGCAGCTACGGTTCAAACGATTGAGGGTAACGGTGGATGCCGAGCGAAGTATCTTGATATTGCACATCTCAACGGGGTCAATCGAGTTAAAATCCGGGATAGGTGCGTTCATGCCTGAGTCTCCTGAATTACCGATGACTTACTCTAGCCCATGGTGCCGCGACGTGGATGTGCAAATTTGAACAGCGGTCGGTCGGCCTCGGTTGCGCTAGGCTGACCCGACGGGTCAGCGAGACCCGAAGGCCTGATTCCGTAACGGATCCGGCACTCACCAGATCAACAACTCCCGGGACATGCAGGTAACCATGAAGACAGCAGTACAAGCAATGAGGCTGATGGCCTGGATCTGGTTTCTCTGCGCCTGTCAGGGCGGCGTGCCGCAGGCCGGATCAAACGGTTTGCCCACTGGCGGAGAGACGGTCCGCTCGGAAGCGCTCTGTGATCAGTCCGAAGCGGGTCTGGATCTGAAGGCGCGACCCGTGACGATTCCGGCGCTCCGGGAGTGGCGGCCGGCGGCGGGGGTTTTTCGCCTGGGTGTCGCCCCGCGCCTGGTCTATTCAGCATCGGACGCGGCGATGCTGGCGCCGGTGGCCGAAGTGTTTGCTGCGGATTTACGCGCCCTGACCGGAGGGCGGGTCAGCACCGCGATCAGCCAGCAGACAAATCCCGGCGATATCCGTCTGGTGCTAGGCGATTGTGATGCGCGTCTGGGTGCGGAGGGCTATCGCCTGCGGATTGGCGAGGCGCTGACCCTCTCGGCACCACAGGCGGCCGGCGTGTTTTATGCCAGTCGTAGCGTACTGCAGTTACTGGCTCAGGGCCGGTCGCTGGCCGCTGGTGAAGCGCTGGACTGGCCGCGCTATCCCGAGCGAGGCCTGATGGTGGATATCGGTCGCAAGCATTTCACGCCCGACTGGATTCATCGGCAAATCCGCGAAATGGCCTATCTCAAGCTCAATCTCCTGCATCTGCATTTCAGTGAAAACCTGGGCTTTCGCATTGCCAGCGAGCGTTTTCCGGAACTGGCCGCGCAGCAGCATCTGACCCGGTCGCAGGTGGCCGAAATCGTCGCGCTGGCGGCGCGACATTTCATCACCGTGGTGCCCGAAATCGGCATGCCAGGGCATATGGGGGCGGCCTTGGCGAATCACCCCGAATTCCAGCTGGTGGACCTGTTCGGCCAGGCCGCGCCGAACCAGCTGGATGTCAGCCTGACCCCGGCGCGGGATTATGCACACGCGCTGATCGAGGAGTTTCTGCCGCTGTTTCCCGGACCTTACTGGCATACCGGGGCTGATGAGTACATCGCCGCCTATGACTATCCGCGCTATCCGCAATTGCAGCAATACGCTCAATCGCGGTACGGGGAACAGGCCAATGGCAAGGACGCGGTCCACGGTTACATCAATGAAGTGACCCAATTGCTGGCCAGCAAGGGCAAAACGACGCGGGCCTGGCACGATGACCTGGACGGTGGCAGCGCGGTCAGCATTGATAATCGCATCGTGGTCGAATGGTGGACCGATTTCTCCCCGCTGGGTGATCTGGTGCTGGTTCCCGGTCCCCAGGAGCTGCTTGACCGCGGTCATCGAATCCTCAACGCCGGCTGGTTTCCAACCTATTATGTGGTGGGCGGGGCGGCTGGAATCGCGCCGGGTGTGCCCGCGGTGCCGCAGATGCGCGATGCCTATGAAAACTGGCAGGTCCATGAGTTCTATGGCCCGCTGTATTCGCCGGATCTGGGGGGACAGGTGCTGTACCGACCGCCACAGGTCGTGGCGGCCGATGAACCGAACAATCTTGGCGCCAAACTGCAGGTCTGGTGTGACGGGCCAGACGCTGAGACCGAAGATGAGATTGCCGAGAATATCGCCCCGCGCCTGCGGGTGATTGCGCAGAAAACCTGGAACTCGGCGCTATTGACGCCTGATTACGGCGAGTTTCAAGCCATGACCCAGGCCATCGGTCACGCGCCAGATGCGGCGGGAAGATAGAACCGAGCATGACGTGTGACCCATGCCGCTCCGGCCGAAGGTTTGCGCGCTCAGTGTGCTCGAATCTGCATTAGCTAAATTGCCATGGCATGCGCTTTGCACTGCCCTTGGGCATTCAAACCTGTGCAGACTGACGATGTATTTGGCGGCATTCATGGTGGGGCTGACTTGGCCTGGCGGGCGCCCGGTGCGCGTGGGTTGGTGGTGCTTTGGCAGCTAACCGCAGGCGGGGTGACGAAACCTTAAGGCGGATTGAAGCCGCCTCGCTGATCGAAAACTCCAGTCAGGCGATTGTTGCAGTCGATCTGCAAGGCAGGATTACTGACTGGAATCAGGCCGCCGCAGAGCTGCATGGTTATTCCCGCCAGCAGATGCTGGGTCAACCCTACCTGAATCTGATTCCGAAGCGATTGCAGGGTGAGTATCACACCGCAATCGGTAAATTGCGCCATAAACGCAAGCTGCCCAAGTGGACGAGTTTTCGCTTGCATGCGGATGGCCATGAAATGCCGGTGGAGGTCATGCTCTATCCACTGGGAACGGCCGAGCAGGATCTGGTTGGCTTTATCTGTCAGAGCACGGATGTGTCAGGCCAGATGGCGCTGGAGGATGAACTGCGGCATCAGGCCCGCCAGACCCAGGCGATCGTGCAGACCGTGATCGATGGCATTGCCACGATCGACGCCCGGGGCATTATCACCTCGGTCAATCCAAGCATTGAAAAAATGTTTGGTTACCGTGGCCATGAAATGCTCGGCCGGAATGTCAATATGCTGATGCCGGAACCGTATCACAGCGAGCACGACGACTATATCCGGGCTTATCTGGAAACCGGGGAGGCCAAGATCATCGGAATCGGGCGTGAGGTGACGGCCAGGCGTCGTGACGGCAGCATCTTCCCGATGGAGCTGGCGGTCACCCAGTCGGGGGAAGGAGACGACATCAGCTTTGTCGGGGTCTTGCGCGACATCACCGAACGCAAGGAAGCGGAGCAGGCCATCCAGGCAGTCAATACGCAGCTGCAGAACAAAGTCACCGAACTGGCCTTGGCCGTGGACCGCCTGCAAAAGACGCAGGCGCAGCTGGTCGAATCCGAAAAGCTGGCTTCCCTGGGCGGGCTGGTGGCCGGGGTGGCCCACGAAATCAATACGCCACTGGGCGTTTGCGTTACCGCAGCTTCGTTCGTGACCAACAACGCGCGCGAATTGCGCCAGTGCTTGCGCCCCGGCGCACCGGACCCAGACAAGTTGGCGCAGGTACTGGATTCGATGGATGAGGCCAGTCTGCTGCTGGAGCGCAACCTCGAACGCGCAGCCGACCTGGTCAGCAGTTTCAAGCAGGTGGCCGCCGACCGTTCCAGCAACCTGGATCGACGCTTCAAGCTGGCCGAGTTCCTGAAGGAACTGCTGGACAGCCTGAGCCCGGAGATTCGGCGCAGCAAGCATCAGATCGAAGTGGCATGCGACCCGGATCTGGAGATGCATTCCATGCCTGGAGCCCTGTCCCAGGTCCTGAGCAACCTGTTGCAGAATGCCCTGATTCACGCATTCGCCGATGGCGCGGTGGGTCATGTCCGAATTGAGGCGAGCGCCCGGGACGAGCACCTGATCCTGCGGGTGAGTGACGATGGTTGCGGGATCAGTCCGGAAAACCTGAAACAGATTTTTGAGCCGTTCTTCACCACCCGGCGCGGCAAGGGGGGCACGGGACTGGGTTTGAGCGTGACCCACAACCTGGTGACCCAGGTCCTGAAAGGGGAAATTCACGCCGAGAGTCAGCCGGGAGAGGGCAGCTGCTTCGAACTGAACCTGCCGTTGCATTTGAGTGAAGACGATTAGGCAGAATGGCGTAACTCGCTTAGCCTTGTGGCTGGGCTCCCGACGACGAGGCTGAACGATCGTATGGCAAATCTGTTGTGGTTACAGGGCGGTGCCTGTTCGGGCAATACGATGTCTTTCCTGAACGCGGAAACCCCCAGCGTCTGTGATCTGGTCAGTGACTTCGGCATCAATATCCTGTGGCACCCGTCCCTGGGTCTGGAGCTGGGCGAGGGCCTGCGGCAACTGCTTAAGGACATCCGCGATGAGCGTATTGCGCTGGATGTGCTGGTTTTCGAAGGTACGGTGATCAATGCGCCGAACGGGACGGGAACATGGAATCGATTCGCCGGCCAGCCGATGAAGGACTGGGTGCAGGAACTGGCCGATCTGGCGCAATATGTCGTCGCGGTTGGTGACTGCGCCTGCTGGGGAGGCATTCCGGCCATGGCGCCCAATCCGACGGATTCCGAAGGACTGCAGTATCTGAAGCGTCAGCGCGGCGGCGCCTTAGGGACGGACTTTCTGGGCAGGGCCGGAACGCCGGTCATCAATATCCCCGGCTGCCCGGCACATCCGGACTGGATTACGCAGATCCTCATCGCGGTGGTCAGCGGTCAGGCCGAGGAGATCGATCTGGATGACTTGCAAAGACCAAAGACCTTCTTCAGCACCTTCACCCAGACCGGCTGTACCCGCAATATGCATTACACCTACAAGATCTCGGCGACGGAGTTCAGCCAGCGCAAGGGCTGCCTGTTCTATGATCTGGGTTGCCGTGGCCCGATGACCCATTCACCCTGCAACCGGATACTGTGGAATCGACAATCCTCCAAAACGCGAGCCGGCATGCCGTGCATCGGCTGCACCGAACCGGAATTCCCGTTCTATGAACTCGCGCCGGGTACCGTGTTCAAGAGTCAGACGGTGATGGGCATTCCGCGCGATCTGCCCGAAGGCCTGAATCGTTCCGGCTATGTGCAATTGACCACCGCGGCCAAGGCCGCCGCGCCGGCCTGGGCCGAAGAGGACATCTTTGTAATCTGATGGGCAAGGTCAAGACACTCGATATTTCACCGGTGGGCCGGGTTGAAGGCGATCTCGATGTACGGGTGGCCATCGACGACGGCGTGGTGGTGGATGCCTGGACCAGCGCCGAGCTGTTCCGCGGATTCGAGGTCATTCTGCGCGGCAAGGATCCCCAGGCGGGTTTGATCGTCACCCCACGCACCTGTGGGATTTGCGGGGCCTCGCATCTGACCTGCGCGGCCTGGGCTCTGGACACCCTGTGGCAGACCGAGGTACCGCGCAATGCGATTCTGGCCCGGAATCTGGGCCAGATCGCGGAAAGTCTGCAAAGCATTCCCCGGCATCATTACGCCCTGTTCGCCATTGACCTCACCCACCAGAATTACCGTCAGAGTCCTTATCACGCGCAGGCGTGTGAGCGCTGGACCGCCTACACCGGCAAACACTACGAGATCGGCGTGACGATCTCCGGCAAACCGGTCGAGATCTACGCCCTGTTTGGCGGGCAGTGGCCGCACTCCAGTTTCATGGTCCCCGGCGGGGTGATGTGTGCGCCCACCCTCACTGACGTGACCCGCTCCTATGCCATTTTGGAGTATTTCCGGCGCAACTGGATCGAGCCGGTACTGCTGGGGTGTACGCTGGAACGCTATGAAGAAATCCGCAGCCATGCCGATTTCGAACGCTGGCTGGCGGAATCTCCTGCGCATGCCAATTCCGACCTCGGCCTGTATTGGCGCATGGGCCTGGACATTGGCCTGGATCAGTACGGTGCCGGCGTGGGCAAATTCCTGTCCTGGGGCTATCTGCCGCATGAAGACCGCTATCAGCGCCCGAATCTGGCCGACCGCGCCGATGCGGTGATCATGGCCGGTGGGGTCTACGACTTTGCCCGGGACCAGCACCAGGCGGTGGATCAGGCGGCCACCCTGGAGAACATGTCGCGCAGCTGGTATGACGAGGGCACGCAGTCGGTCCATCCCTTCGATCGTCTGACCACGCCCACGGCGAACAACGACCAGGATTTCGAGCAGAAATACTCCTGGTGCACCTCGGTCTCGCATCAGGAACACGGGCGCCTGGAAGCCGGCCCCCTGGCCCGGCAGCTCATCGCGGGTGGCGATCACAAGCTGGATTGGCAGCACCATGATCCCTTGCTGCTGGATATGCTCAAAGTGCAGGGCAAGCCCAGCGTGCTGCTGCGGCATTTCGCCCGGCTGCACGAAACGGTCAAGCTGTATCGTCAGGCCGAGCGCTGCCTGCGTGAATTCCGGCTGGATGAACCCTGGTACAAGAAGCCGCAGGAGCGCGATGGTCGGGGCTGGGGCGCGACCGAGGCTATCCGCGGTGCCCTGGCACACTGGGTAGAGGTTCGCCAGGGCAAGATTCACAACTACCAGATCGTGGCGCCAACCACCTGGAACGTCGGCCCGCGTGACGAGCAGGGCCGCCGCGGTCCCATCGAGGAAGCGCTGGTCGGAACGCCGATTGCGCAATCCCAGGACCCGGTTGAGGTCGGGCATGTGGCGCGTTCCTTTGATTCCTGTCTGGTGTGCACGGTGCATGCCCAGGATGCCAGGACCGGTGAGGAACTGGCGGCGTTCCGTCTGGCATGATCTCGGTCATCGCCTGCGGCAATCTGAATCGTCGGGATGACGGCGCCGGATCGGCCGTCCTGGCCCGGTTGCAGGCCGCCCGCAGTCTGCTGGGACGGGCGGATCTGCGTTTATATGACGCCGCCACCGATGGTCTGGCCGTGCTGTTTCAGGCGCGCGATTCCGAGCAACTGGTTCTGATCGATGCCTGCCGGCCACAGGGTCAGCCCGGCGCGCTGTACGAGGTGCCGGGCGAGCAGTTCATCAGCCGCCGTGAGCCGCCGCGGGATTCCCATGCCCTGCGCTGGGATGATGCGCTGACCATCGGCCAGCGCATGTACGGTGCTGCGATGCCAGGTCAGATTCGGGTGTTCCTGATCGAAGCCCTGGATCTGTCCCTGGGTCTGGAGCTCAGCCGGCCCGTGGCACGCAGTGTGGTGCAACTGGCGGAGCGGCTGGAGCGGGAATTGTCCGGCAGCGGTGACCGCCGATGATCGGTCGCGGACGCAGCGAATATCAGGCGGCGCTGGCTGCGGTGGCGCGCGAGGACGTGGCGGATTTCGAAAAAGCCGACATGCTGGTGGAGATGGCGATGGGCTTGCAGGGCGCCGCTCGGTGCGCCGAGGATTTTGGCCTGGCCGTGGAGCTCTACGAACAGGCCCTGGGCTGGGCCGCGCAGGAACCCGAACTGACCCGCGCCCGGATTCGCGCCCGCCAGGCCACCGCGCTGAATGCCGATCCGCAGGCGGGGGAAGCGGAGCTGCGTCGGGCTCGAAGCTTGCTGGAGCAGGCGGCGCCGGTGTTGCGGGGCGAGGGCCTGCCCGCCGAAGCCGCCGAGGCCGACCTCAATCTGGGTCTGGTCTTGCAAGCCCTGGCCGGGATGCGGGTGGTCGCGCTGACGGAAGCCATCGCCGCCTATCAGCGGGCTTTGCAGGTCTTTACCGGAGCGGCGTACCCGGCCGAATTCGCCATCCTGCACAATAATCTGGCCACGGCCTACCTGGCCATGGGCGATGGCTCGGCCGATGCCAAACTGCGGGAGGCGCTGGCCGTTCGGGCCTTCGAAACCGCGCTGGAGTGCATCTCCCTGATCGACCATCCCCGCGAATTCGCCATGTTGCAGAACAATCTGGGCAATGCGCTGCAATATGCGGCCAGTGGCCATCCGGTGGAAAACAACCTGCGGGCGATGGCGGCGTATACCGAGGCCCTGCGCGTGCGCACCCAGCGGGAGGCTCCCGTGGAATACGCCAATACCCTGGCCAATCTGGGCAACTGTCTGAGCAATTTGCCGGCTGCGGCGGTCGATTTCGACCCCCGGCAACGGGCCTTGGAGTGCTTCGCTCAGGCTGAACAGGTGTTTCGCCAGTTTGGCCAGCTGGAGAAAGCCGAGATTGTCAGCCAGAGCCGGACGGCATTGGAATCACCATGAACTTCGACCTCAATGCCCAGTTGACCCGGCTGGACGCGCTGGAGCGCGAAACCGATGCCTGGGACCCGCAACAGCGCGAGTTGCTGATGCAATTGCGGCAGGCCAGTGATGCGGTGCAAAAAGAGGCCTGGCAGCGCGCCCTGGCCAGCCTGCGGGAAGAGCCGGCCTGTACCGGCGTATTGCGGGATATGGTGGGTGATCCGGTGGTGTATGCCGTCCTGCGTCGCTTCGGCCTGCTCAAGGCCTCCCTGGATGAACGCATCGAGCAAGCCCTGTTGCCGGTCAGGCCGCTGTTGCATGCCCACGGCGGCGACGTGGAAATTGTCGAGATTCGCCCGCCCGATACGGTCTTGCTGCGGATGACCGGGGCGTGTGAGGGCTGCCCGGCATCGGCGATCACGCTGACCGCCGGCGTGATTCGGGCAATTCGCAGCGCCTGCCCGGAAATCGTGCGCATCCAGGATCTGACCGCCGGTGATCTGGCCGCGATGCCGGCTGACACCGTCAGCCCGTTTGCTACCGCTTCGACATGAACCCCGAGACGCTCGCGTTACGACCTTGCTTCAGCCTGGGTCAGACGCCGGGCTTGCTGAACCAGCCCTTGCAGGCCTCCGCCCGGCAATTGTTCGGTCCGCGCGGCGTTTGCCGCCTGCCGGGCGATTCGGCCATCTGGGTGGCTGACACCGGTCATCACCGCCTGCTGCGGTTTCCTCAGCGTCCTTGCGACAGGGTCATCGAGGCGGATTTATGTCTGGGTCAGGCGGTCTGGCAGGGTGAATCCCGTAATGCTGGTCAGGACGCCAGCGGCTGCAGTTTCAGTACGCCGGTGGGGCTGTGCGCCGTCGGTTCAGGCCTGGCGGTAGCGGATGCCTGGAATCATCGTGTGCTGATCTGGTCTGAGCCGCCTCGACAGGCCGGGCAGGCGGCGGATCTGGTTCTGGGGCAGGCGGATTTTTCCGCCGTGCAGGGTAATCGCGGCGCCACCCAGGCCGGCGCGGACACCCTGTTCTGGCCCAGTGGCGTGTACAGCGATGGTCGCAGCCTGTGGGTTGCGGATACCGGCAATCGTCGGGTGCTGGGCTGGAAGGCCCTGCCATCGCGGCCTGGGCAGCCGGCTGATCAGGTGCTGGGCCAGGCCGACATGAGCTCGCGGGACCAGGCTGCGGGGCGTGATCTGGATGCCGGCGGCATGGTCTGGCCACATGCGCTGACGCTGTGGCAGGGTGATCTGCTTGTCGCGGATGCCGGGGCCAACCGGATCATGTGCTGGGACGGCGTGCCCTGGGACACCGCGGCGCCGTGCGCGCGCGTTCTGGGCCAGCCCGATTGCACCGCGCGCCTGCATAATCGCGGTCATTACCGGCCTGCTGCGGACAGTCTGGCGATGCCCTACGGGCTGGCGAGCTGGGGGGAGTTTCTGCTGATTGCCGATACCGCGAACTCGCGTTTGCTGGTGTGGCGACGGCAACAGGACACCGCATTCGCGGTGCACGCTCAGGTGGATTTCAGCCATGCCGGGGACAATCGCTGGGGCCAGGCGGTCGATGACAGCCTGTGCTGGCCGTACGCCCTGCAGGTCGAGGCCGACCAGCTGCTGATTGCGGACACCGGCAATAATCGGGTCCAGCTCTGGGATTTGCCGGATTTGTTTGATGCACAGTGAACGGATCAGACTGCGCGGGCGGGTTCAGGGCGTGGGGATGCGGCCGACGCTGTACCGGCTGGCCCTGCGCCACGGTCTGCGCGGGCAGGTTCACAACGACGCTCAGGGTGTGGAGCTGTGCCTCTACGCGACGCCGTCTGCGATCACGGCCTTCCTGGAGGCGCTGCCAGCCGCCTTGCCGCCCCTGGCACGCCTGGATACGGTCGAACGTCAGCGTCTGGAGCCGTCCGGTCCTGCGCCGACCGGGTTCGGCATCGCCGCCAGCCCGAAGCGCGCAGATTCGGGGGGCGCCGGCGCCGTGGTGCTGCCCGACGCGGCCAGTTGCCCGGCCTGCATCGCGGAATCCCGGGATCCTGCGCAGCGCCGCTACGGCTATCCGTTCACCAATTGCACTCACTGTGGACCGCGCCTGTCGATCCAGAACCAGGTGCCCTGGGACCGGGGCGCCACGAGCATGGCCCCGTTTGCACTGTGCGCGGCCTGCGCGGCGGAATACGCCGATCCGGCGGACCGACGCTTTCACGCCGAGCCGGTGGCCTGTCCGCGGTGCGGACCGCACTGCTGGCTGACCGACGCGCAAGCGGTCGTGCTGGCCGAAGCCGCGAGCGCGCTGGCGGCGGCCGCCGCCAGCCTGCGTGCGGGACGGATTGTCGCCATCAAGTCGCTGGGTGGCTTTCATCTGGCCGGCGATGCCCGGGACGAAGCGCTGCTTGCGCGTCTGCGCGCGGGCAAGCAGCGCCCCGCCAAGCCTCTGGCCGTGATGGTGCGGGATCTGGCCATGCTCGAGGGCGTGGTCGCGCTGGATGGACCGGCGGTTGCCGCGCTGCGCGACGTGGCGGCGCCCATCGTGTTGCTGCCGCGGCTGCCCGGCTGCCCCTGGCCCGAGGCGCTGGCGCCGGGACTGGAGCAGCTGGGGGTGATGTTGCCGAGCACGCCGTTGCAGCATCTGCTGTTCGATCAGCTGGATTTTCCCCTGGTGATGAGCAGCGGCAATCGCTCCGGTCAGCCCCCCTGTACCGACAATGCTCAGGCCCTGCGCGAGCTTGCCGGCATCGCCGATGAATTCCTGCTGAACAACCGGGACATCGTCAACCGGGTCGATGATTCCGTCGTGCAGTTGGCCGCGGGCCGGCCTCGCGTGCTGCGTCTGGCCCGTGGTCTGGCGCCCGCGCAGCACCGTCACCTCTGGCAGGCAGTCCCGCCCATTCTGGCCATGGGGGCGCAACTCAAAGCCAGTTTTGCGCTGCTGCGCAAGCGGGACTGGGTGCTTTCCAGCCACATCGGAGATCTCGAACAGGCCGCCTCCTTGCAGGATTATGCAAGCAGCTTGCGGCGGTTTTG
>JBFJVB010000040.1:0-22317 GCA_041624435.1 Oceanococcus sp.
ACCCTGATCGAGAAGCACAAGATGGGCGGGGATTGCCTGAATACCGGTTGTGTGCCGTCAAAAGCCCTGATCAAGACGGCAAAAACCGTGCACTTAAGTCAACGCGCGCAGGCTCTGGGGCTGAAGAAGATCGATGTTGAGTTCGATTTTGCCGAGGTGATGGAGCGGGTCCAGCGCGTCATCAAGACCATCGAGCCGCATGATTCCGTCGAGCGCTACAGTGAACTCGGAGTCGAATGCATTGCGGGCGAGGCGCGCCTGGTGTCGCCCTGGGAAGTCGAGGTCAACGGCACCCGATTGAGCGCCGCGAAGATCGTGATCGCTACCGGGGCGCGTCCCTTCGTGCCGCCGATCGAGGGCCTGGCCGAGTTGGGTTATCTGACCTCGGATACGGTCTGGGATCTTCGCGAACTGCCGCAACGCCTGATCGTGCTGGGCGGTGGCCCGATTGGCGCGGAACTGACCCAGGCCTTTGCCCGGCTGGGCAGTCAGGTGACCCAGATCGAAATGCTGCCACGGTTGATGGTGCGCGAGGACGAGGAAGTTTCGGCCATGGTGCAGGAGCGCTTTGTCGCCGAAGGCATTGATGTCCGCGTCAATACCCGGGCCAAGGCGGTTCGCGTGGACGGCGATGAGAAATGGCTGGTCTGCGAGGTGGACGGTGCGGATGTCGAGATTGCATTCGACCAGATCCTGGTAGCCGTTGGACGAATCGCCAATGTGCAGGGCTTCGGACTGGAAGAACTCGGTGTCAAGGTGGAGCGCACGGTGCAGACCAATGAGTTCTTGCAGACCAATTTCCCCAATATTTTTGCCTGTGGCGATGTGGCCGGTCCCTATCAGTTCACCCATACCGCCGCGCATCAGGCCTGGTATGCGGCGGTCAATGCCCTGTTCGGTGATTTCAAGAAATTCAAGGTGGATTACTCGGTCATACCCTGGGCTACCTTCACCGATCCGGAAGTGGCCCGGGTGGGGCTGAACGAGCTGGAGGCCAAGGAGCAGGGTATTGACTACGAACTGACCCGTTATGGCATTGACGATCTGGATCGGGCGATAGCCGATGAAGATGCCTACGGCATGGTCAAGGTCCTGACGGAGCCCGGCAAGGATCGCATTCTGGGCGTGACCATCGTCGGCGAACATGCCGGCGATTTGATCGCCGAATATGTGCAGGCCATGAAGTACAAGCTTGGCATGAACAAGATTCTGGGCACCATCCACATCTATCCCACCCTGGCCGAGGCCAACAAGTTCGCCGCCGGCGAATGGAAGCGCGCCCATGCTCCGGAGGGGCTGCTGCAATGGGTGGAGCGCTTTCATGGCTGGCGGCGTAGCTAGCCTGGCCTGCCGTCCCGCAGCGCACACGCTACAATGTGACCCACATTTGTCCAGATCCGATCGTCTATGAGCACACTCGTTCTTCTTCGTCACGGCCAAAGCCAGTGGAATCTGGATAACCGCTTTACCGGTTGGGTGGATGTTGACCTTACCGAGCAAGGCCGCAGCGAGGCTGCCGCGTCTGGACAACTCATGAAGGAAGCGGGCCTGCGCTTCGATGTGGCCTACACCTCGGTGCTGAAGCGCGCGATTCGCACGCTGTGGATGAGCCTGGATGAAATGGATGCGATGTGGTTGCCGGTCTACCGCTCCTGGCGCTTGAATGAACGCCACTACGGCGCCCTGCAGGGGCTGAACAAGGCGGAGACTGCGGCCCAGCATGGCGAAGATCAGGTCAAGATCTGGCGGCGGTCCTACGATGTACCGCCTCCGCCCATGCCGGATAGCGACGCCGGCCATCCGGTCAATGACCCGCGCTATGCGGCGCTGGACCGGCGGGTATTGCCGGGTACTGAATCATTGAAGCTCACGCTGGAGCGGGTCTTGCCGTACTGGTTTGATGTGATTGCGGCCGATCTCAAGCAAGGCCGCAATGTGCTGGTGACCGCGCATGGCAATAGCCTGAGGGCCTTGTACAAGTATCTGAATCAGATCTCGGATGAGGCGATCCTGGAGGTGAACATCCCGACCGGCATGCCGCTGCGTTTCGAGCTGGATGAGCAGCTCAATGTCCAGTCTTACGGCTATCTGGGCGATCCTGATGCGGTGGCCAAGGCCGCTGCTGCCGTCGCCAATCAGGGTAAGGCGTAAGAGATCAGGCCAAGGCTTCAGGCGTAAGGCCGCGGCGAGGGTTCGCGCAAGCATCTGGCTCGGCCCTGGCTTCAATTCCGAAGTACCGTCTGTTGAGGCTGCGATGGATATTGCGTGCATAGGTTTGGGTGTCATGGGTGGCCCGATGGCAGGACATCTGCTGGCAGCCGGGCACCGGGTGCGGGTTTTCAACCGCAGCCCGCAAAAGGCTCTGGATTGGCAGCGGCGCCATGGTGGGGAGTGCTGCCAGAGCGTGAAGGAGGCCGTGGAGGGCGCCGCCGTGCTGGTGACCTGTGTCGGTAATGATGCCGACCTGAGTCAGGTGTGTCTGGGCGAGCAGGGCGCCTACGCCTGGCTGGGGCCGGCGGCTTTGCATATTGACCACACCACCACTTCGGCGCGACAGGCGCGCCTGCTGGCGCGTCATGCGGGCCAGCGGGGGCTCGGGTTTGTCGATGCGCCGGTTTCAGGTGGTCAGGCCGGAGCCGAGCACGGCAGTCTCACCATCATGTGCGGTGGCCGCGAGGACGACTACCTCAGGGCCTGTGAGGTTTTCGCGGCGTATGCCAAGAGCCATGGTCATCTGGGCGCTGCCGGCAACGGGCAATTGAGCAAGATGGTCAACCAGATCTGCGTCGGCGGGGTGATTCAGGCCCTGGCCGAAGCCCTGCGCTTCGGTGAGGAGGCCGGGCTGGACATGCCCGCGGTCTTGGCGGTGATCGAGCACGGTGCGGCCGGTTCCTGGCAGATGAGTCACCGGGGACGGAGCATGTTGCAGCGTGAGTTTGACTTCGGTTTTGCCGTGGACTGGATGCGCAAGGATCTGGGCATCCTGCTGGAGGAGGCCGCCGGGCTGGGGCTGGATCTGCCGCTCACCGAACGCGTCAGCGCCTACTACGACGAAATCAGCGCGGGGGGTGGTGGCCGTCTGGATACTTCGGCCCTGATCAAGCGGTTGGATCGCGCCTCCTAGATCGCCAGTCACGTATCCCATTGAGCAGAAATCAAATGAGCAAAGCGTACGATAACGACGATTTCATGCATGGGGAAGAGGCGCGCCCCCTGCGGATTCTGGCCGAGTACCTGGAGCCGCGGGCGCGACTCAGGACGCATCGCATCAGTCGGGCCATCACCTTCTGGGGTTCGGCGCGCATCGAACCCGGACAGATCAAGGTGGGTGACGGCCGCGACTACTACGCCATGGCTCAGGAGCTGGGGCAGCGGCTGGCAAGCTGGACCATGCAGACCCACGCCGAAGGCGAACGCTTCCATATTCTGACCGGTGGCGGCCCGGGCATCATGGAAGCTGCCCATGCCGGCGCCGCATCAATCAATCCGATGCTCAATGTGGGCCTGAATATCTCCTTGCCGTTCGAGCAGAAGAGCAATCCGTACATCCCCCCGGAACAGGTGTTCGATTTCCATTATTTCTTCACCCGTAAGTTCTGGTTTTTGAACCTGTCTGCGGCACTGGTGGTTTTCCCCGGTGGTTTCGGCACCCTGGATGAGTTGTTCGAAGTGCTGACCTTGACCCAGACCGGCAAGGCGAGCCCCCGGCCGATCATCCTGTTCGGTGAAAGCTACTGGCGCGAAGTGATCAACCTGCCCGCGCTGGTCCGGCAGGGGCTGATCAGTCCCCGCGACCTGGATCATGCGCGCCATGTCGACTCGGTCGAGAAAGCCTTTATCGCCCTGACGACGCAGCTTTGAACTTGAGCACTGTCCGCCCGGTCTTGCGGGTGCATAGGCGTCCTTGCGCATGAGCACCTTGCGGTCAGTGACGATCCAGTCACCGCAAGCCTGAGCTAAGCCTTGGCGCGCCTTTCCCTTTCGCTGCCGGGAGAGCGCGTCAGGTTGCCAGACGGCCGTGCCGGTACTTCGTGGATCAGATCGCCCGGTGACTGACACCACAGCATTGCTGCAGCGACGGCGGCGGAAGCTGCGCCAGGCAGATCAGCGAACCGAATTGAATGGTTGCCTGGTCGTATCGGCTCAGGCGGTCGCCGCGGTGGCGATGGCCATGGCCAGTTCCAGGGCCTGTTCGCCGTTGAGGCGCGGATCGACCTGGGATTGATAGCGAAGTTTCAGATCTTCGGCGCTGAGGGAGCGGGCGCCTCCGGTGCATTCCGTCACGTTCTCACCGGTCAGCTCCAGGTGTACGCCACCCAGGCGGCTGCCGCACTGACGATGGACCTGAAAAGCTTCCAGCAGCTCACGCAGAATGTCGTCGAAATCGCGGGTCTTGATGCCGTTGGCCGCCTGCTGCGTATTGCCGTGCATCGGGTCGCAGAGCCACACCACGGGGTGGCCGCTGGAGCGAACCGCTTCGATCAGTTCCGGCAATTCCTGGCTGAGCTTGTCCGCGCCAAAGCGGTGTATGAGGACCAGGCGCCCGGGCTGGCGCTCGGGGTCCAGGCTGTCCATCAGCTGGCCGAGCCATTGCACCGTCATGCCCGGGCCCAGCTTGATCCCAATCGGATTGTTGATGCCCCGGCAGTACTCCACATGGGCATGATCGGCCTGCGCGGTGCGCATGCCGATCCACGGCATGTGACAGCCCAGATTGTGCTGCAATCCATCCGGGGTCTGCCGGGTGAGGGCGCTTTCATACTCCAGGACCAGGGCTTCGTGGGAGCTGAACAGACGCACCCGATCCAGATGCTCCATGCGCTGACCGGACAAGGTTTCGAAGAACTCGACGGCGGAGCCGATCTCGCGCAGCAGTGCGCCGTAGGCCTGGGCATGGGGCGCATGCTGCATCCAGGCCAGGTCCCAGTTCTCCGGATGATGCAGATCGGCAAAGCCGCCCTCGATCAGGGCGCGGACATAATTCAGGCTCAGGGCCGAACACGCATGCCCCTGGAGCAAGCGCTGCGGGTCCGGGGCGCGGGCGGCAGCGGTAAATTCGGGCGCATTGACCAGATCGCCGCGAAAGCTGGGCAGGGTCTGGCCATCCATGGTTTCCAGATCCGCGGAGCGGGGCTTGGCATACTGGCCGGCGAAGCGACCGATGCGAACTACCCGCTGCTTCAGGCCGTGGGTCAGGACCAGGCTCATCTGCAACAGCACGCGCAAGCGGTTGGCGATGATGTCCTGACGACATTCGCTGAAGGATTCCGCACAGTCCCCACCCTGCAGTACAAAACATTCGCCGCGGCTGGCGGCGGCGAGCTCCTGGCGCAGCGCGCTGATTTCTCCGGCGGTCACCAGAGGCGGGCGCTCGCTCAGTTCGGCGCTGGCGCGTTGCAGCGCCGGGGCATCGGGATATTGGGGTTGCTGGAGAATCGGAAAATCACGCCAGCTCTGCGGGTGCCAGTCAGTCATTGAAGCCAGTTAAAGCGGGTCAGGGGCGCGTATTATGCGCACTTTTGCGGCGAAGTTCCGGCCGGCAGTGGTGGCGTCCCGATCTCAGGGTGCGGTCAGGGGCAGTCGGACCAGTTGGGTGGGCAGTTGCTCGGAGATGATCAACGCGCTGCGGTTGCCCGCTTCAATCCCGGCGCCTTCGGCCTGATGCAGAGCCGGCAGGCCCAGGGAGCGAGGCGTCGGTTGCATCGCCGCCATCAGACTCTGCCCCGGCAAGCGGTCGAAGACATAGGCTTCCTGATAGGTCAGCAGCAGGATTTGAGTTCCATCCGCACTTATGTCCAGCGCCGTGGGTTGCCCGGAGGAGTCCCGTTGCCAGAGTGAGCTTGAGCCCGAAGAGCGCTGGGGCAGGGAGGTCAGGTCGAACAGATATTCAGCAGTGGCCTGGGTCTGACTCAGGGCCTGGTGCAGCGGCAAGGCGTAGACACGTGGCGGCTCGTCCCGCTTGCTGATAAATATCAGCCTGTGTTCCAGGGGGTCATAGCTGACGGCTTCGCAGTCGCGCGGCCCATCCGGAAAACGCATCCGCAGGTGATGCGCGACCTGGGCCGTGCGGATGCCCGGTAAGGGTTCAGGCACAAAGTACAGATCAACAACGCTACGCCGGGCCCGATTGTCACCGACGTCGGCGAGCAGGACGAAGTCAGGCGCGCCGGTCATGCCCGGCAGCATCGCGATGTCTTCCCAATCGGTATTCCTGATCTCGCCGGTCAGTGCCACCGCCGCAATGGTTTGTGCAGACGCATCCAGGCGATACAGCACAGCGGGATTGCCGCTGTCGTTCAGCGCCCAGAAGACGTCGGCCTGCTGGCGGCTGCTGACCAGCCCGCTGGCCTCGTGCAGTTCCCGCTGGGTCAGGCTGAAACGTTCACTGCCGGGGGGCAATGGGCGCGCGGAGTCAGCGGTGACGATGCAGCCCGCGGCCGACAGCATCAGCACCGCGATCAGTCCCGCGGCGCCAGCAGTCCTCAGTCGGCTTGGAAGCACCTGGGTCAGTGCTTGACCATGTCGCGAACCACGACGCCAAACAGCCAGGAATTCAGCGGACGAGGCAGGAGTCGGGTGGCCAGCACGTTGACCAGATTGAGCAGGCCCGCCACCGTGGTCCGGCGTTTGCCCAGCTTGCGCAGGGCCTGGGAAACCACCGTGTCAGCATTCATCGCCATCAGCGCGGCGACCGGGCCTTTGTAGTCCTCGAATTCAGTGCGCGTGGCGCCGGGACACAGGGCCATCACATCGACCCCGTGACGGGCCAGTTCGCCGCCCAGGGCTTCGGCCAGAATCAGATCGTAGGCCTTGGACGCGGAGTAATGCCCCCAGTACGGGATGCCCGCAAAGCCGGCGATCGAGGCCGAAAAAATTATCCCGCCACGGCGCCGTTCGCGCATCGCCTGGCCGAAATGATGGGCCAGGACCATGGCCGCGCGGCAATTGACGTGCAACAACAGCAACTCCTGGTCCAGACTATTGTCGAGAAATTCACCGCTGTTGGTGAAGCCGGCGTTGTTGATCAGCAGTCCGATTTCCAGGTCGGCGGTCGCGGCCTGAATGGGTTCGAGCAGGTCTTCACGTCCCAGATCAACGGCCACACAGCGATACTCGATACCAAATTCCTGCTGCAGAGCTGCGCCCAGACTTTGCAGTCGATCTTCGCGCCGCGCGATGAGCACCAGATTCAGGCCTTGGCCCGCCAATTGACGCGCAAATTCCTCACCCAGGCCAGCGGAGGCTCCCGAAACCACCGCCCAAGGTCCGTATTTCTGCTTCAAGTCGCCCATGACTACCCCTATTTTGATTACAGTCTTATTCACGTCAGATTATGGAACAGGTGCCTTCGTGTTGCTCTCTCACCCGCACTGGCACGGGATCATCGCATATTTCAACTGGGCTCAAGCCGGGCGAGCTGGCCGTTGGCGGCTGAAATCCGGGCTCCGGCGTAACGGGCAGCCGCACAGCGTGCGGCATCTGCCGCGAAGGGGGCGCTGATGCTGCCGGAACGACGGGCCATGGACTGCTTGCAGGACAGCCTGGAGCGGCTCAATCGGGAACTGGGCCGCGAGGATCCCTTGCCCTTGTTACGCTTTGATCTGCGTGGACGCAGCGCGGGTCAGGCGCGGCTGGCCAACTGGTGCATCCGCTTGAATCTCGACTTGCTACGGCAACACGGTGATGTCTTTATCGCCGATACGGTGCCGCACGAGCTGGCTCATCTGGTGGCCTACGCGATGTTCGGGTCCCGCATCCGACCGCACGGCAAGGAATGGCGGGCCCTGATGCAGCTGCTGGAACGGCCGGCAACGGTCTGCCATTCCTATGCGGTGCAGCCGGCGCGGCGGGTAAGCCGGTACGCCTATCGCTGTGCCTGCCGCAGCCATCAGCTCAGCAGCATTCGGCATCGGCGAATTCTCGCCGGTCAGGCCTACGCGTGTCGCCGTTGTGGTCAGACGCTGACAGAAGGTGACGCGCCGCACGCCGCTTGTTAATGTTCTTTACTTCGCGACGGGGATGCTGGGCAAGATGCGTAAGCAGGGGGTAGCGCTGCTGGTTATGACAGCGCTTGGAACGGCGGGCTGCAGCACGCTGGGGCGGATGCTGGAAGCGCCGCTGCAGTGGGTCGGTCTGGGCAGCGCGTCATCGCCGGCAGGGCAGATCGATGCGGCCGATCTGGAACGACACATCAAAATCCTGTCCTCCGACGAATTTGCCGGTCGCTTGCCCGGTGGCATCGGCGAAACGCGCACCCTGGAGTATCTGGAGCGGCAGTTTCGCAACCTGGGCCTGGCGCCCGGCAATCCCGACGGAGGGTATCGGCAGGCGGTGGCTCTGGTGGGTTTGCGCGCGCAGGCTGATGCCGGGATCGAGGTCGCCGGCAGAGCCTTCCCGTTACGGCAAAAAGACGATCTGGTCACGTCTACCGACCGGGTTGAAGCCCTGGTGCGGGTGCGTAAATCACCGCTGGTGTTCGTCGGTTACGGGATTCAGGCGCCCGAATACGACTGGGACGATTACAAAGGGCTGGATATGCGGGGCAAGACCTTGCTGATGCTGGTCAACGATCCTCCCATTGCCGATCCCGCTCGCGCTGGACAGCTCGATCCGGGGCGGTTCAAGGGCGAGGCGATGACCTATTACGGTCGCTGGACCTACAAATTCGAGATGGCCGCAAAACTCGGCGCAGCGGCCGTTCTGGTCATTCATGAAACCGAGGCCGCCGGTTATCCGTGGGCAGTGATCGCCAGAGAGGTGGGACAGGAGCACTTCACTCTGGACAAGGCCAATGGGAATAGCGATCGGGTGCCGGTGCAAGGCTGGATTCGTGATGCCAGGGTGGCCGAATTGTTTGCCGTTAGCGGTCTGGACTTCAATCATCTGAAGGCCGCGGCGGCGAAACCGGACTTCCGTCCGGTCGAACTGCCTGGCCGGGCCAGCTTCCAGGTGCGCAATGTGATTCGCAAGCTTCGGTCGAGCAATGTCGTCGCCCGGGTCAAAGGTACGCAGCGCCCGGATGAACTGCTGATCTATACCGCCCACTGGGATCATCTTGGCAGCAACCCCGAGCTCGCCGGGGATCAGATCTACAACGGTGCCCTGGACAATGCTTCGGGCGTCGCTGGCCTGCTCGAATTGGCGGAAGTTTTTGCCGCGGCGCCACCGGCGCGCAGCGTGCTGTTCCTGGCGCTGACCGCCGAGGAGCAGGGCCTGTTAGGGGCGCGGCATTACGCCGAGAACCCGTTGTATTCCCTTCACGATACGCTGGCCGTAATCAATATGGATGTGCTCAATCCCTGGGGGCGGACCCGGGATGTGGAGGTCACCGGCCTGGGACAAAGCACGCTTGAGGATCAGCTGGAGCGCGCCGCAGCCGCGCAGAACCGCAGCCTGCGCGCAGAGGCGCAGCCGCAGAATGGCTATTATTTTCGCTCCGATCATTTTGAATTCGCCCGTCAGGGCGTGCCGGCTCTGTTTGCACACGGGGGCGGAGAGTTTGTGGGCCGGTCACCGGGCTATGGCCTGGCTCAAAAGCACGCGTACATAGCCCAGGATTACCATCAAGTCAGCGATGAGTTCAAATCAGATTGGGATCTGTCCGGGGCCGTCGAGGACCTGCAGTTATTCGAGGCCGTAGGGCGTCAGGTGGCGGCAGATTCCCAACGACCGAGCTGGAAACCCGGCTCTGAATTCGGGCAGATTCGCCAGCAGCGTCATCCCTAAACACCACGTCTAAGGAACCGATATGAAAGCCATGGAGCGTTTGGAATTACTCAAGGACGCCGTACAGCAGGCGGTAGACAATGGCGCGACCAATGTCGAGCAGGTTCATCAGTATATTGCCGCCCTGCCATTGGAGACCCTGGAGAAGCTGGGTTTTTTTGAAACCCAGGCGGGACGGATCAAGGATAAACAGGCTGAAGGTATCGGGATTGCCTACGATGCGGTACGTACCATCAATCGTCAGGTCGGGCAGATCTTCAGCGATATTTTTGGCCAGATTGAAGATGTCCAGATCATGGCCAAAAACCTGGCCAAACGCGGTCGCCGTGAATGAGTTGGAAAGAATCCGGCATTCAGGTGCTGATCATTCCAACGCGAACCGGGCGGACCGACTGGCATGAAGCTTAGAAACAACAATCTGAACGGCTTGAAGAGCCGCGAATTCGACGTGCTGATCATCGGCGGCGGAATCAATGGTGCAGTGGCCGCGGCCGCACTCAGTGCCAAAGGCGCGTCTGTGGCCCTGATAGACAAGGGTGATTTCGCCGGGGGCACCAGCCAGCATTCTTCGAATCTGGCCTGGGGCGGGATCAAGTACATGGAGACCTGGGAATATCCGCTGGTCCGTGCCCTGTGCATGAGCCGAAATCGCTTGATTCGCAGCTACCCATCGACCGTGCAGGAAATGCGCTTCTACACCACCATCGAGCGGGGGTTCCGCTGGCATCCGCTGATGCTGTACCTGGGCACCTGGTTGTACTGGTTGATCGGCAACGGTTTTACCCGGATTCCGCGGTTGCTCAGTCGGGCGCGGATCCGCTCAGAGGAGCCGAAAATCAACGTCACGGATGCCGTCGGTGGCTTCGAGTATTCCGATGCCTATCTGCACGATAACGACGCCCGTTTCGTGTTCAATTTCATCCGCTCGGCGCTGAGCCGGGGCTGTATCGCGGCGAATTATGTGGCCTCCTGTGGCGCACGCAGGGACACAGGCGGCTGGACCGTGGACGCCGAGGATCAGGTCAGTGGCGAGAAGTTTTCGATTCGCGCACAGGTGCTGGTCAATGCGGCAGGTCCCTGGGTGGATCAACACAATCAGATGAGCGGTCAGACCACGGCTCATCGGCATGTGTTGTCCAAAGGTATTCATCTGATCGTGGACCGGATCAGTCCGGAAAAGCGCGTGCTGGCGTTTTTCGCCGATGACGGCCGGCTGTTTTTTGCCATCCCGATGGGTAATCGCACCTGCATCGGCACCACCGACACCATGGTCGACAGCGCCGACGTGACGGTGACCGAGGAAGACCGCAATTTCGTGCTGGAGAACATCAACAAGCGTCTCAAGCTGGATCATCCTCTAACCGAGAACGACGTCATCGCCAGTCGCTGCGGGGTGCGGCCACTGGTGGTGGAGGGGGCCGGCGAGCAGGAGTTTGAAGACTTTTTGCAACTCTCGCGCAAACACGCGGTCGATGTGAATGCAGTGGACAAGCACATCAGCATTTTTGGCGGCAAGCTCACCGATTGCATCAATGTCGGGGAGGAGATCTGCGCGGAGGTGGAGTCGCTGGGCGTGAAGCTGAGCTATCCGAAATTCAAGTGGTATGGCGAGCCGCCCGACGAGGTGCGCGATGAATTTTTTCATCAGGCGAAGCTGATGGGCCTGGATACCTATACCGCGCCCGAGTCCAGCGAACCCCTGTCGCAGCGTTTGTGGCGGCGCTATGGCGCCCAGGCGATCGGCTTGCTGGAAAACATCCGTGAAGATCCGGCCGAGGCCGAGGTGCTGATCAAGGGCACGGAATATATCCGTTGCGAGCTGCGCCAGGCGGCACGCCGTGAGATGATCGTGAAACTCGAGGATTTCCTGCGCCGCCGGTCCAAGATGTCATTGGTGGAGCGACCGGAGGTGATCCATGCCGCGCCCGGTCTGATTGAGGCCTGTCGGATCCTGTTCGGTGATGAGGCCCAGGCCCGAATCGACGAATATTTCGCCAGCTGAGCGCGGGCAGGCTCATCCTCTGAGCCTGCCGGTGTGGAGGCTGGCGGCATGACTTCAGCCGAACAAGATCTGGCGCGCCGTTTTGACCCCGCGCTGTGGCACTGGTTTGAATCTGCGCTGGGCGCGCCGACCCCGGCCCAGGCCCAGGCCTGGCCGCTGATCCAGCGGCATCAGCATGTGCTGATTGCGGCGCCGACCGGTTCGGGCAAGACACTGGCCGCCTTTCTCGCGGTGATTGACCAACTGGTCGCTCAGGGGCGAACGCAGGCTCTGCCCGACGAAACCCGCGTGCTCTACGTCAGTCCGCTCAAGGCGCTGTCGAATGACATTCAGAAGAATCTGCAGGCGCCCCTGAACGGCGTCGCGGACGCTCTGCTCGAAGCCGGCCAGGCGCCGATCGAGATCCGGGCGATGGTGCGCACCGGTGACACCAGTCAGACCGAACGCGCCCAGATGCGCCGCCGGCCGCCGCATATCGTGGTGACCACGCCGGAGTCGCTGTTCATCCTGCTGGGCTCGGAGTCGGGCCGGGCCATGTTGAGCACGGTACGCACGGTCATCGTCGACGAAATTCATGCGCTGGCCGGCAACAAGCGCGGGGCTCATCTGGCCTTGAGCATCGCCCGGCTGCAAGCCCTGAGCGGTGAGCGCCTGCAGAAGATCGGTCTGTCCGCAACGCAGAAACCCATTGCCGAAGTTGCCCGGTTTCTGTGTGCGGACGAGCCCTGCGCCATCGTCGACAGTGGTCACGTGCGGCGCCGTGATCTGGCCCTGGAAGTGCCCGGATCACCCCTGACGGCGGTGATGGCGACTGAGGTCTGGGGAGAGATCTATGCCCGGCTGGCCGAGCTGGCCCTGGCGCACAGCACGACCCTGGTGTTCGTCAATACGCGCCGCCTGGCGGAGCGCGCGACGCGGCATCTGGCCGAACGCCTGGGTGAGGATGCGGTGGCGGCGCATCACGGCAGCCTGTCCAAAGAGCATCGTCTCGATGCGGAGCAGCGCCTCAAGGCCGGCAGCCTGAAGGTCCTGGTGGCCACGGCTTCGCTGGAACTGGGCATTGATATCGGCGCTGTGGATCTGGTCTGCCAGCTGGGTTCGCCGCGCAGTCTGAGTGCGTTCTTGCAGCGCGTCGGGCGCTCCGGTCATGCGGTTGGCGCCACGCCCAAGGGGCGGCTGTTTCCGACCACCCTCGATGAGGCCGTGGAATGCGCCGCCCTGCTGGCGGCGGTGGAGCGCGGCGAGCTGGACTGCCTCAGGCTGGCCAGTGGGGCCCTGGATGTCCTGTCGCAGCAGTTGGTGGCCGAAATTGCCGCGCGGGAATGGTCGCAGCAGGCGCTGCTGGACCAGGTCCGCCTGGCCTGGCCTTACCGTGATCTGAGCGCCGAACGTTTTGCCGAGGTGCTGCGCATGTTGGCGGAGGGGTATTCCAGCCGACGGGGTCGGCGAGGCGCCTATCTGCACTGGGATCAGGTCAACGGCCTGTTGCGGGCACGGCGCGGTGCCCGGCTGGTGGCCCTGACCAACGCGGGGGTGATTCCGGATCAGTTTGATTACGACGTGATCCTGATGCCGGAGGGGTTCAAGGTGGGCACCCTGAATGAGGATTTCGCCTTCGAAACCCTGCCTGGGGATATCTTCCAGCTCGGCAATCAGTCGTACCGCATCCTGAAGACCGAGTCCGGGCGATTGCTGGTGGAAGATGCCCGCGGTCAGCCACCGACCTTGCCGTTCTGGTTGGGCGAGGCCCCGGGGCGTAGCGACGAGCTGTCGGCGGCGGTCTCGCGGTTTCGTCAGGAAGTCGCGGAACAGGTCGTGGCGGGCCTGCCTCAGGCTGCGAGCTTTCTGGTCGAGCGCTATCCCTTGCCGCTGGCGGCGGCGGAGCAGCTGGTCGCCTATCTGGCGGCTGCACAGCTGGCCCTGGGCGTGATGCCGACCCAGGACACCGTGGTGCTGGAGCGCTTCTTTGATGAAACCGGCGACATGCATCTGGTCGTGCATTCCTGTTTCGGCTCGCGCATCAACAAGGCCTGGGGCCTGGCGCTGCGCAAGCGCTTCTGCCGCAAATTCAATTTCGAGTTGCAGGCCGCCGCCCTGGAAGACAGCATCGTGCTGTCGCTGGGGATCACCCACAGTTTTCCTCTGGAGGAGATCAGCGCCTATCTGCGGGCGGACAGCGTGCGTGGCGTGCTGGAGCAGGCCTTGCTCGATGCGCCGATGTTCCCCACCCACTGGCGCTGGAATGCCTCCACCGCATTGGCCATTCGCCGCCATCTGGGGCATCGCAAGACCCCGCCGGCCTGGCAGCGCAACGATGCCGAAGATTTGCTGGCCGTGGTGTTCCCGGATCAGATCGCCTGTGCCGAAAATCTCAGCGGCAAGCGGGAGATTCCGGACCACCCTCTGGTGACCCAGACCATGGAGGACTGCCTGTTCGAGGTCATGGATTTGCCGGGCCTGGAACGGTTGCTGCGGGGCATCGAAGCGGGACAGGTTCGGGTGGCCTGCGTCGAGCTGACCGCGCCATCGCCGCTGGCGCAGGAAATCCTCAATGCCCGTCCCTATGCGTTTCTGGACGACGGGGATGCCGAAGCGCGCCGTACCATGGCAGTCTCCCAGCCGGCCAGCGCGTCCCTGCAGGATGCCCAGGCGCTGCGGCATCTGGACGCTGCCGCGATCGAACGCGTTCGCGCCGAAGCCTGGCCGCAGCCGCGGGATGCGGATGAGCTGCATGACGCCTTGCAGATTTACGGATTTCTGAGCGCCCAGGAAATGCACGACTGGGAGCACTGGGGCGAGGCCTTGATTGCACAGGGGCGGGCGTGTCGGCTGGTTTTGCCGGCAGGCGGACAGCTCTGGGCTGCGGCCGAGCGTCTGGAACAGGTCTGTGCGGTCCTGCCCCAAGCTCGTCTGGAGCCCTTGATCAAAGCCGTTGCGGGTCGCCCGGATGAAGAGCCCCTGCGCGAGCTGGTACGTGGCAGGCTGGAGGCCCTGGGTCCGGTGAGCATAGCCGCTGTGGCCAGCAGCCTGGAGCTGTCCGATGCGCCGGTCACGGCGGCCATGCTGGCGCTGGAAAACGAAGGCTTCGTGGTCAGGGGGCGATTCGAAGGGCAGTCCGAGCAATGGTGCGAACGACGTCTGCTGGCGAGGATTCATCGGTATACGCGCGATCGCAAGCGGGCCCGTGTCCGCCCCGTTTCGGCGCGGGTGTTGCAGCGTTTCATCCTGCATTGGCAGGGCCTGGATGGCGAGCGCCCCGAAGGCCCCGAATCGATACTCGCGGCGATGGATCGCCTGGAAGGCTACAGTGCGCCGGCCGCGCTGTGGGAGCAGGAAATCTTGCCGGCTCGAATCGGCCTGTATCTACCCGGTCAGCTTGATAGCCTGTGTGCGGCGGGCAAGTTGAGCTGGGCGCGGATTGCGCCGCGCGCTGGCAACAAGGGGCGCGGCCCGGTGCGGCAGACGCCGATCGCGTTCGCGCCGCGCGAGGCCCTGGGACATTGGCGCGCCTTGATGGCCAGCCAGATCGCGCCGGAGCTCGGCAGTGATGCGCAGCGGGTGCATACGGTCCTGAGCGAACACGGCGCGAGTTTCTTTTCCGATCTGGTGCAGGCCAGCGGGCTGCTGCGGGCCCAGCTTGAAACCGCCCTGGGTGAACTGGTTGCTCTGGGGCTGGTGAATGCGGACACCTTCGCCGGACTGCGCAGCCTGATCAGTCCCGCGCGTGGGAAACCCCGCAACGCCCCGCGGACGCGGCGGCGGCGACCGCTGTTCTCCGGAGTGCAGGACGCCGGGCGCTGGTCCTTGCTGCCCGGCTTGCCGCAGAGCACGCCCGACGACGACACCCTGGAGCATTATCTGTGGTCGGTGCTGGCGCGCTATGGGGTCATATCCCGCAGCATTCTTGAGCGAGAAAGCTGGCGACCGCCCTGGCGGATTCTGTTGCGCCTGGCCTGGCGGCTGGAAGCGCGGGGGGAAATCTGCGGCGGCCGTTTTGTCGACGGCATGGCCGGTGAGCAATTCGCATTGCCCGAGGCCGCCGAATCCCTGCGCCGCATCGGCAGTGCGCCCCCGACGGGGCAACTGATCCGGATCAGTGCGGCGGATCCGGCACATCTGAGCGGCGTGGTGCTGCCAGGAGAGAAAGTCGGCGCTGGCTTGAACCATGTCGTGGTCTATCAGGACGGCGAGCTGGTCGGCTGGATCAGCGGCGGGGAGATACACCTGGTTGACCATCTGAACCTCGAACAGCAAGCCCGGGTACGCGCCGCTTTGGGCGGTATGGCGCCGCGGAGCGGTGGGCTGCGTCGTCGCGGATAGGCCGTAGCGGTCTGCCTGGCTTGTACGCCGGTCGGTATCGGACGGAAAACTTCACCAAGACTTCATCGTCCAGTCGCTAATAATACCGCGTGAATTTGCATTGGTGACCAGACGTTGCTTGTCGACGCCTGAGCGGTGCTGGCAAATCCATGTCATGGCGCGAGCTCAGTGCCAGTTTGAGCTCCGGAACGGTCCGGAGAATGGAAGTCTTGCAAGCCAGCGTTTCTGGCCAGGAATATAAGGGGCGTGAAATGCTCAGCTTGAGATTGGGGTTCACCGGTCGGGTGGTGACCGCCATGGCGACCTGTATGGTGAGCCTGATGGTCGCGGCTCCGGCCTCGGCGAAGACTTTGCTGGAAAGCGCCGACACGCTTTACAGCCTGAACCTGCTGGGTTTTTTCCATCTTGATGTGGGTGAACACCTGGATGGCGCAGACCAGCAAAACGGCCCGCCAATTGACACCGGTTTGCAGCAGGCGCGCATGGTCGGCCATTTCACTTCACAGCTGGGTCCACGGATCAGTGCGTTCATGGAAGTGGAGGGTACCGCGACGGAGGAGTCGAACAAGCTCCGCCTCGAGCGGATCATGCTCAAGTACGATATCGACAACGACAGTCAGATTGCGGTCGGACGGTTTCACGCACCGGTCGGGTTCTGGAACCAGCATTATCATCACGGTCGCTGGTTGCAAACGACGAAGGATCGTCCGTTGCAGACGGATTTCGGCGGGAAGTTTCTGCCCGGGCACTACTGGGGCGGGATGTACGAGCGACGGTTTTCGCTGAGCAGCCATACCCTGGAGCTGGATCTGGGTTTTGGTGCGGGGCGGGATTCCAATTTCAGCGCGCCCGCTCTGGCGGCGCGTGTCCAGAGCGACATCGGGTTTACCGCACAGCTGAACCTGGTGCCGCCCAAGCAGCTGGGTCTGGGTTTCGGGGGGTCCCTGTGGCTCGGCGACCTGGAAGCCGCGGGGCGGTCGATCGATGAACACATCCTCACCGGGCATATCCGCTATCGGATGTCCGTGGCCACTCTGCTGGCCGAGTTGGCCTGGGTCGAGCATGACTATGCCGGTGCTCCCGGTAAACAGCAGAACCATGCCGGTTACATCGAGTACAACCGGCGGCTGGATCTGCTGCAGGGGCGGGTAAACCCGTATGTGCGACTCGAGTACACGAAGATTGATGAGGATGATCCGGTCTTTTCAGGCCTGCGCTCGCGGGAGCGGCGGACGCTGGGCAGTCGTTATGAGCTCGGTGCATTCAGCGCGATAAAACTGGAGATCCGGCAGGATCGGTTTCGTAACGACAGTCAGACCTTAACCAGCGTGCAAGCTCAGTATGCATCGGTGTTCTGGTGGTGAGCTTCAGGTGGAGCATGGCAATGAATAGAATTTCTGTACTTTGGCTTCTCGTGATCGGGGTGCTGTTGAATCCAGGGTATGCCCAGCAGCCGGCCCGCAGCATCGTGGTCATCGTCAATCCCGGCGTGCCGCAGGATTCGCTCAGCGAAGAGGAACTGGGCAAGATTCTGCTCGGCGAGACACGCTTTTGGGACAGCGGCGGCAGCATAACCCTGCTGATCCAGGCTCCCGTGTCCTGGGAGCGCGATGTCCTGCTGGGCAAGGTCATGCAGATGTCCGAGGCGCAGTATCGGCAGTTCTGGATTTCCAAGGTGTTCCGCGCCGAGGTTGCTTCCGGTCCCAAGGTGGTGTTGTCGAATGAAATGGCCGGCACTCTGATCAGCAAGATTCCCGGAGCCATGGGCTTCGTCGGCGATGATGAAGTTCCTGACGGAGTCAAGGTGATGAAAATCAACGGCTTGCTGCCTGGAGACGCAAATTATCCGTTTCGTTTCTAGTGGCTGAGCCGGGTTTGCAGGCGTAACTGCATGTCCATTCGCGGCAAGCTGATCCTGGTTTTCGTGCTGGTCGTGGGCTTTTCCGGCGGCAATCTGTTCGTTCATTTCTGGAGCAAGCGCCAGACCGATGCCTCGCTGGAGGAACTGCGCAGGGCGACCGAAATTCAGGGCGAACTCCGGCAGATTCAGCGCGATCTGAATGATCTGCAAAAACAGAACTCGATCATGGGGCAGTTCATCAGCGCCACCGATGATGTGGCCTTGCGCCCGGAGGAAATCGAACGCTTCGATTCGCAAACCGAATCGGTGGCACTGAGAATGGAGACCATCGCCAACCTCGTCGGGCGGGCCAATCGAGAGTCCTACGAACAACTGGTGGCAAAGTGCAAGGAGCTGATCAAGTCCTGGCGAAGGTTCTATCTGTATTTTGGCCGCGACCATACCCAGGCGCTGACCGAACTGGCCCTGAATGCCGAACCACTGGGCCTGGAAGTCATGCAGGTCTATATGCCGGATCTGGTGGAAAAGGAACGTATGCGCATCGAGATGGCGCGCAAGGATTATTTCGCCAGTTCCGAATTGACCGGTCGCATCACCACCTTGATGTTTGCGGGCTCCACCTTGATCCTGATGCTGGTGCTGCTGTGGTTTTCACGCGACCTGGTTCGGCGTCTGGCCGGACTGCGGCGCGGCGCGGAACAGATCGGTTCGGGCGATCTGGATCACCGCATCGCGGATTCGTCCAGGGACGAGCTCGGTGAACTGGCGGGAAGCTTCAATGAAATGGGCGGCCGCTTGCTCACGGCGCGTGGGGAACTGGACGAGCAGTATCAGAAGGTCGAAAGCGAACGGGCTCGGGCGGAACATCTATTGCGCAATATTCTGCCGGATTCGACCGCAGAGGAACTGCGCAGCAAAGGCCAGGTCGCACCGCAATATTATTCCCAGGCCACCGTGCTGTTCGCCGACATCAAGGGTTTCACTCTGGCCACGGAAAAGATTTCGGTGGATCTTCTGGTGGAAATCCTCAATCACTATTTCACCGCTTTCGACAAGATCTGTGAAAAATACAAAGTGGAAAAACTCAAGACCATCGGCGACTGCTATATGGCGGTCGCCGGGGTGCCCAACCGCCGTCTGTCGCACGGCGTAGATGCCATTCTGGCCGCCTGGGAGTTTATCGATGTGGCCAAAGAGTTGAGCGCCCGCGACGAATACCCGGATTGGCAGGTGCGCGTTGGTATTCACTCCGGCCCGGTCATCGCCGGAGTGGTGGGGATTCATAAATTCGCCTTCGATATCTGGGGCTCGACGGTGAACCGGGCGGCCCGGCTGGAACAGGCCGGCCAGGCCGGACGGGTCAATATCTCCGAAGATACCCGCACCTACGTCAAGGATTTTTTCGATCTGGAAGCGCGCGGTCCGATTACGACCAAAGAGGGGCAGGGCGTGGAGATGTATTTTGTAGAACGTCCTCACGCCTCGCTGGCGAACGCCCGCCTGTCTTTACAAGCGGGCTTCGCCGAGCGTTATCGGGTGTATTTCCGGGAGGATCTGGCGGATTTTCCGGCCTCGATGCTGCTTGAGTCTGAAAAATAGTTTTTGGCCTGATGGTCAGTGGGAAAATCTGACCGCCCAGCTACCTGTGCAGAATTGGGAGCAGGGCATGGCGACTGGCGACCCCGCCCGCCGGTCGACAGCCGGCCGTCCTTAGGACGATTTCGCAGTCTCAGCGCGGCTCGAAAGCCACCATCAGGCCATGCGGGTCTTCGATCAGGAACGGTTGGTGGCGCAAATCCGGGGTGATATCAATGACCAGGCGCATCCCGCGCGGGGTGCGCATGAGTTGCGCGCTGCTGACGCCAAAACTGCGGATAGTCAGGGCTTTGCTGAATTCCTCCACATAGCGATACTCGCCCGGCATCTCGATGACATAGCGGGCTTTGGATACCTGGGCGCGATAGTCACTGATGGCCGTCTTGCCGAACACGCCGATGCGCACCCGGCCATCGAGTACGGCGAAATCGAAGCTGTCGACCGCATTGGCGGTACTACGCGGTGCCGTCTCCAGGTTCGTGCGAGTGGCTGGTTTCACCGCTTCACTCCCGCCGGCCAGGCCATCGGTCAGCGGAATCTTGCGGCCGGGACGATTGAACATTCCCGGAGCCGGCGTGCTGGGCGACGCCGGGGTGGGTTGCCGGGGGCGCGCCGGCGGCCAGGTTTCAGGCTTGGCTTCCTGCATGTCGACGGTTTGAATCGGTGGGGGCTCCGCATTGAGTTGCGGGACTTCGGGCGTGGCCTGGGCCTGGCTTGAACTAGGTTCCTGTTCCCCGGTGAGCAGATACAGCGTGAGCGCGACCGCCACTGCGACCAGGCCGGTCAGGGCGATGTAGAGCAGGGTATTGGCGGCGCCTTTCTGGCGGCGAAATCTCATGGGGGGGCTGAACATGCGATGAACCTGAACAAGTTATGGCTCTAGTGTAGTGCGTCGCGCGCGCAAGCGCTGGCACAAACCGTGGATTTCAGCCCTGATCCGGGGGCCAGGCCGAGGCCACAGCGAAAGCCGGAGGCGGAAGCACCGCAGACCTTGCCTGAGGCCCGGATGAGCCTGCTAGACTCCGCGGCTGATGTTTCGATAACTATAAGGGGTCGACATGAAGCTCGTTACAGCAGTCATAAAACCTTTTCTCCTGGATCAGGTCCGTGAAGCCTTGTCCACGGTGGGGGTTCACGGCATGACCGTGACAGAAGTCAAAGGATTTGGTCGTCAAAAAGGGCACACCGAACTTTATCGGGGTGCGGAATACGTGGTCGATTTTCTGCCCAAGACCAAGCTCGAACTGGCGGTGAACGATGATCAACTGGATCAGGTCATTGAAGCGATCGTGAATTCGGCGAAAACCGGCAAGATCGGTGACGGCAAAATCTTCGTGACCGAACTCGAACAAGTCATTCGTATTCGCACCGGGGAGACAGGTGCGCAAGCGGTTTAAGCCTGGGGAGGCGAATCGATGTTGAAAATTATCAAGTTGGGGGTTGCCGGCGGCCTGTGGCTGCCTGGTATGGCATTGGCCGACGATCTGTCGGCTGGGGATACGGCCTGGATTCTGGCCTCGACAGCCCTGGTGCTGTTCATGACCTTGCCGGGCCTGGCGCTGTTCTACGGCGGTCTGGTCCGGGCCAAAAACGTGCTGTCGGTGCTGATGCAGTGTTTCTCGATTGCGGCGCTCGTGACCCTGCTCTGGGTGTTCATCGGCTACTCGCTGGCCTTTGGCGAGGGCGGAAGCTGGCTGGGTGATACCAGCAAGATGCTGCTGGCGGGGATTGATCAGTCCACTCTGTCGGGAACGATTCCCGAGGGCCTGTTCGCGATGTTCCAGCTGACTTTCGCGATCATCACGCCGGCGCTGATTGTCGGCGGGTTTGCCGAGCGCATGCGCTACGGCCCGATGCTGTGGTTTTCCGGCATCTGGCTGCTGGTGGTTTACGCGCCGATTACCCATTGGGTCTGGGGTGGTGGCTGGCTGGGTGAAATGGGACTGCTGGATTTTGCCGGTGGCACCGTGGTGCACATCACCGCCGGGGTGGCGGCTCTGGTTGCCGCGCTGGTGCTCGGGCCGCGTCGCGGATTTCCGACCACCCAGATGCCGCCGCATAATCTGGGTATGAGCGTCACCGGCGCCGGGATGCTCTGGGTCGGCTGGTTTGGCTTCAATGGTGGCAGTCAGCTGGCTGCGGATGGTGGTGCGGCGATGGCGATTCTGGTGACGCATATTTCGGCGTCTACCGGGGCGCTCGCCTGGATTGCCTGTGAGCGGGTGCGTTTCGGCAAGCCCAGCGCACTGGGTTTGATCACCGGGATGGTGGCGGGTCTGGGCACCATCACGCCGGCCTCCGGCTTCGTGGGGCCGGCCGGCGCCATCGTGATCGGTCTGCTGGCTGGCGTGGTCTGTTTCAACGCAACCCAGCTGATCAAGCAACGCTTCAAGATCGACGATTCCCTGGATGTATTCCCTGTCCACGGTGTCGGCGGGATTCTCGGCACCCTGCTGGCCGGCGTTTTCAGTTCCACCCAGTTGGGCATCTTTTCCGGATTCGGGCATGCCGACGGCATTGACAGCATCAGCGCACAGGTCGGCGTGCAGTTCACCGGGGTCGTGGCCACGGTGGCCTATACCGCGATCGCGACACTGGTGATTCTCAAGCTGATCGGGGTATTCAGTGCCTTGCGGGCTGACGAAGAGGTCGAAACCCGCGGTCTGGACATTTCGGAACACGAAGAGCGCGGTTACAACCTCTGAGTGCCAGGTTATGGCGTCATTCAAAAGCCGGCGAAAGCCGGCTTTTTTGTGTCGGTCGCCAGGGGGCGTGGCCTGGCGCAGCTGACGCTGCGGGCGCGAAGCAGGGG
>JBFJVB010000041.1:0-21682 GCA_041624435.1 Oceanococcus sp.
AGCACCGGCACGCTGACCAGCAGCACGAGGCGCGAAATCGATCGGAACATGTTTTAGCCCACCACCAGATTCACCAGTTTGCCCGGCACATAAATCTCCTTGCGCAGCGTTTTGTCCTGCAGATGACGCAACACGTTTTCATCCGCCCTGGCTGCCTGCAGGATCTCCTCCTTGCTGGCATCCGGACTCACGCTCAAGCGTCCGCGCAGCTTGCCATTGACCTGCACCACCAGCTCGAGCGTATCACTGACCAGCGCAGCCGGGTCCGCCTGAGGCCAGACCGAATCGATGACCGCCTCGGCATGCCCCAGGGCCTGCCACAGCTCTGCGCAGATATGCGGCGCAATCGGCGCCAGGACCTGCACCGCGGCATCCAGCGCTTCCTGGCGGACGGCCCGGCCCTGTTCACTGGCATCGTCGAAACGCGCAATCGAGTTCAGCAGTTCCATGACCGCCGCGATGGCGGTATTGAAAGTGGCGCGACGACCCAGGTCATCGCCTGCCTTGCGCAGCGTTTCGTGGGTCTTGGCCCGCAAGGTTTTCTGCGCGGCGTCCAAGGCGTCGGGCTGCAGCGCCGGCGCCGCGGCGCCCTGCACATGCAGGTAAACCTGACGCCACAGGCGCTTGAGAAAACGATAAGCCCCTTCGACGCCGGTATCCGACCATTCCAGGGATTGATCTGGTGGTGCGGCAAACATCATGAACAGGCGCACCGTGTCGGCGCCATAACGTTCGATCATCAACTGCGGATCGATACCGTTGTTCTTGGACTTGGACATCTTGTTCATGCCGTCGTATTCGACGGTCGAACCATCGCTTTTCAGCACCCCGGCCACCACCCGGCCGCTGGCATCACGCTGGGGCTCCACGTCTACCGGTGAAATCCACTGCTGACCGCCCTTGTCGTCGCGCTGGAAATAGCAATCGGCCAGCACCATGCCCTGGGTCAGCAGGCGGGTGAATGGCTCGTCCGAGTCCAGCAGGCCTTCATCGCGCATCAGCTTGTGAAAGAAGCGCGCATACAGCAGATGCAGGATGGCGTGTTCGACCCCGCCGACATACTGATCCACGGGCGCCCAGTAATTGGCCCGTTCATCCAGCATCGCCGCGCCGCTGTCCGGGCAGGCAAAGCGGGCGTAATACCAGGAGGATTCGAAGAAGGTATCGAAAGTATCCGTTTCCCGCCGCGCGGCTTGCCCACATTGCGGACAGGGCACCTTGATCCAGTCCTGCATCGCGGCCAGCGGTGAGGCGCCGCCGCTGACGGTGACCTCCTCGGGCAAAGCCACGGGCAGCTGCTCGTCGGGGACGGGCAGATCGCCGCACTGCTCGCAGTAGATCACCGGAATCGGACAGCCCCAGTAACGCTGCCGCGAAACCCCCCAGTCACGCAGACGGTAGTTGATCTGCTTTTCTGCCCGCGCGCCCAGATGTGCTTGCAAGGCCACGAAGGCGCCGGAAAAATCCAGTCCATCAAACAGCCCGGAATTGATCAGGATGCCGCGCTCGGTGAAGGCAGCCTCGTCCAGATCCGGGACGCTGGACCCGTCGGCGGAGATCACCGGCTTGATCGGCAGCCCGTAAGCCTGGGCGAACTCCCAGTCACGCTGATCGTGCGCCGGCACACTCATGACCGCCCCGGTGCCGTAACTCATCAAGACAAAGTTGGCGACCCACACCGGAATAGGCTTTCCGCTGATCGGATGGATGGCATTGATGCCCAGAGCAATGCCCTTTTTCTGCTGGGTTTCCAGATCCGCAGCGGCCGTACCCTGTTGCTGGCATTGGGCGATGAATTCGGCCACCGCCGGATTGTCCTGCGCGGCCTGAACCGCCAGCGGGTGCGCTGCCGCCACAGCCAGATACGTCACCCCCATCAAGGTGTCAGGCCGGGTCGTGAACACACGCAGGGGCTTGGCGCTCGGCACCGAAAACTCGATCTGCAAGCCCTCGGAGCGACCGATCCAGTTGCGCTGCATGGTCTTGACCGCTTCGGGCCACCCCTCCAGCGTATCCAGATTGTCCAGCAGCTCCTGGGCATAGTCGGTGATCTTCAGGAACCATTGGGGGATCTCGCGCTGTTCGACCAGGGCGCCCGAGCGCCAGCCCCGCCCGTCGATGACCTGTTCATTGGCCAGCACGGTGTGATCGACCGGGTCCCAGTTGACCACCGAGTTCTTGCGGTAGACCAGTCCCTTGCGCAACAGACGGGTAAACAGCCATTGCTCCCAGCGATAGTAATCCGGATCGCAGGTGGCCACTTCCCGCGACCAGTCGTAGGCAAAACCCAGCCTTTTGAGCTGTTTGCGCATGTAATCGATGTTGTCGCGGGTCCAGGCGGCCGGTGGCACCTGGTGCTTGATCGCCGCATTTTCCGCGGGCAGGCCGAAGGCATCCCAGCCAATCGGCTGTAGTACGTTTTTCCCGCACATGCGCTGATACCGGGCCAGCACATCACCGATCGTGTAGTTGCGCACATGCCCCATGTGCAGCCGCCCGGAGGGGTAGGGAAACATGCTCAGACAGTAATACTTGTCGCGGCTGGCGTCCTCAGTCACCTGAAACACCTGCGCATCTTCCCAGTGGCTTTGCAGCCGCTCCTCGATGCCCTGGGGGTCGTAATGTTCCTGCACGATGATCTAGTCTTGGGAAAAAGCCGGATATGGTAGCAGCCCGCGCCGCCAGAGCAGGCCAAGCAGCAGAACAACCACCACAAAGCCATGTAATGGCGCGCGTCCCCAACGTTGATACGGTGTCAATCCAACACGGGGAAGGACCTCGGCCCGCAGGATGCCCCGCTGCCCCCAGTCGAGCTGCTGCTGAATCTGCCCATCCGGCCCGATCACCGCGGAAATACCGGTATTGGCGACACGCAGCAGGCTGCGCCCCGACTCGGCGGCCCGCAGCCTGGCGATCTGCAAGTGCTGCTCGGGCGCTCCCGAGCCGGCGAACCAGGCATCGTTGGTGACATTGACCAGCAGACCGCTGTGCATCGCGGTTTCCCGCACTTCCAGGGGAAACACATCTTCGAAGCAGATCGACAAGGAAACCTGTTGCCCTTTCACGCTCAAGGTAGGCTGGCCGGACAAGCCCGTGGCGATAGCCGGAAACGGCAGATTGAGCACGTCAAACAGGGGCCGCACCCAGTCCGGGGCCGGGATGTATTCGCCAAATGGCACCAGATGGCGTTTCACATAGCGCCCCGAATCAAGCCCCAGGGCATAGACCGTGTTGTAGTACTTGCCCCCGTCACCGGTCAGAACCCCGCCAAACACGGTGCCTTGCTGGGCCTTGGCCTGCTCATCGATGACCTCGAAAAACCACTGCGCAGCGGACCAGGGCAAGGGAATGGCCACTTCCGGCCAGATCACCAGGTCGGCGGGCCAGGCCTGCTCGGTCATCTCCTGATAAAGCGCGATGGTGGGGCCGCGATTCTCCGGCCGCCATTTTTGATCCTGGGTCACATTGCCCTGAATCAGCGCGACCCGCAGCGGCTGCGCGGCAGCCTGAGTCCAGGCTCCCGGCGCCGGCAAGCGACCAAGCCCCGCCAGCAGCATGACCACGGCCAGCACGACCGGCCAGCGCCGCTGGCCCGTCAGTAGCGCGACCAGGGCTCCGGCCAACAGAGCCAGAAGCACCGAAACACCGTGCACCCCGACGACCGCGGACAGATTCAGCCCCCGGGGAATGGCGGTGGCGACATAGCCCAGACTGAACCAGGGAAATCCACCAAAAATCAGATCGCGCGCAAACTCGCCGAGCAGCCAGCACGCGGGCCACAGCAGCAGCAGGGCCACCGGACCGGGGTGCGCGGTGAAGGTATTGAGCAGCAGCGCGGCCAGGGCGGGAAACAGCGCCAGGTAGGCCGCCAGGCACAGCAGCAACCCCAGTGCAACCGGCAGCGGTCCGCCGCCAAATACATGGGTGCTGATCACGACCCACCAGACCCCGCTGAGAAAATGACTGAAGCCGAAACACCAGCCCAGCAGTGCAGCGCGGCGCGGCGGCAGGCCCCGCAGGCCGACCAGCAGCAGGGCCGGTCCGAGAATGACCCCTGGCCAGAAGCCGAACGGCGGAAACGCCAGCGTCGTCAGCAACCCGGCCAGCAAGGCCAGGATCAGTCTCCCGCGGTCAAGCACTAATCACTGCTGGCGGGGTTCTGATCCGACACCGTGACACGCAACATATGCAGTCGCCGGCTATCGGCCCGTGCCACCTGAAATTCGAACTCGCCCAGGGCAATGGTTTCACCGCGTTTGGGCAAATGGCCGAAATGGTGCGTGACCAGCCCCCCCAGCGTATCGAAATCTCGATCGGGAAAGCTGGCACCGAAAAACGCATTGAACTCCTCTATCGAGGTCAGGCCCTTGACCAGGTAGCGCTGGTTGTCCTGACGCAGGATCGAGGCGCCTTCGCTTTCGTCGTATTCGTCATCGATGTCCCCGACAATAGTCTCCAGCACGTCCTCGATCGTGACCAGGCCGGAGATGCCGCCGTATTCATCCACGACCAGAGCCATGTGATTACGGCCGCTGCGGAATTCCTTGAGCAGCACATTCAGGCGTTTGGCTTCCGGCACGAAGACCGGCGCCCGCAGACAGCTGCGGATGTGGAACTCGCTGGAATCCAGATCATTGCTGGCGTACTTGAGCAGATCTTTGGCCAGCAGGATGCCCAGGACTTCGTCGCGGTTTTCACCGATGACCGGGAAACGCGAGTGACCAGATTCGACCACCACCCGCAACACATCCTGAATCGGCATGTCGTGCTCCACCACGACCATTTGCGAGCGCGGCACCATCACGTGCTCGACCGGCGTATCCGCGGCCTCCAGCACGCCATGGATCATCAGCAATGCGTCGGCATCCATCAGTTCGAACTGACGCGCCTCACGCAAGATGGAGGAAAGTTCTTCTCGGTTGCGGGGCGCTCCGGCCAGACTGCGGCCAATCCGCCGCACCCAGGAATCAGGTTGCCCCTCGGTACTCGAGGAATTGTCGTCAGACATCAGTGTGTTTCTTTCTCTTCGTAGGGATCGGGAAATTGAAACTCAGCAAGCAATTGGCGTTCCAGGTTTTCCATGAGCTGGGCGTCCCGCTCGTTGACATGGTCGTAGCCCTGCAGATGCAGACAACCGTGCACCACCATGTGTGCCCAATGCGCCTGAGGGCTCTTGCCCTGAGCCTGCGCCTCGGCGTTAACCACTTCGGCGCAGATCACCAGGTCACCCAGCGGCGCCACCGCAACCAGTTCCGCAATGGCATCGGGCAACCGTGCCGCCGGAAAGGACAGCACGTTGGTCGGCGCATCCTTGTGCCGATATTGGGCGTTCAGCGCGCGCGACTCCGGCGCATCCACCAGGCGCAAGACCAGATCGCCACAAGCCCCGGTTGTCGCCAGAGCGTGACGCGCCCAGCGGCACAGCAGCGCGTCATCCGGAGCATCCGCCCCGCTGAGTCGCTGAATCTCAATCTCGCCTTCATTCATTCGATATCGGCGGCATCGCCCTTGCGGCGACTCTCACGCACCTCGTAGGCATCGACAATGCGCTGCACCAGAGGATGCCGCACGACATCCGTCGAGCGGAACCAGGTGAAGCCAATGCCCTCGACCTGGCCCAGCACATCACAGGCATGTTTGAGCCCGGAGTGACCGGGCTGCGGCAGATCGATCTGGGTGATATCCCCGGTGACCACGGCCGTCGAGCCAAACCCCAGCCGGGTCAAAAACATTTTCATCTGGATGACCGTCGCATTTTGCGCCTCGTCCATGATGATAAAGGACTCGTTCAGGGTGCGCCCGCGCATGTAGGCCAAAGGCGCCACTTCAATCACATTGCGCTCCACCAGCTTGGCCACCCGCTCAAAGCCCAGCATCTCGTACAGGGCGTCATACAGCGGCCGCAGATAGGGGTCGATTTTTTGCGCCAGATCGCCGGGCAGAAAACCCAGCCGTTCCCCCGCCTCCACCGCTGGCCGCACCAGGATAATCCGCCGCACCAGATCGCGTTCCAGGGCCTCGACCGCCGCCGCTACCGCCAGATAGGTTTTACCCGTACCGGCCGGACCGATGCCGAACACCAGATCATGCCGCAGGATACTGTCCAGATAGTGCCGCTGACTGGGATTGCGCGGACGCACAACGCCCTTGCGGGTGCGAATCCGCCGGTCTTCGTCATCGGCCTGTGGCGCGGCTTCCCGGCTCGCCAGATGAACATCCTCCGGCTCCACCGTCTGAGTGCGGGTGCTCTTGTACAAGCGCTGCAAGGTCGTGGCCGCCAGTTCAACCGCATCATTGCTTCCGATCAGCTGGAATTCATGACCGCGATTGCGGATTTCCACCGACAGGTCTTTTTCCAGCTGGCGCAAATGACCATCGAAAGGACCGCACAGCTTGGACAGGCGCAATTGTGACTCCGGCGCCAGATGGAGATTCTTGGTGGTTTTCACGGGTTGATCAAACAGCCTCCGCGACGGCCGCAATCCGTTCGCCACGCAAGGAATTGGGCATCGCCTCGGTGACCCGGACTTCAACGAACTGGCCAATCAGTTCCGGTTCCCCGATGAAATTCACCCAGCGGTTGTTATCCGTCCGTCCGGCGACCTGCCCCGGGTCCTTGCGGGACAGCCGTTCCACCAGCACACGCTGGCGCGTGCCGACCATGGCCGCGGAAAACTCGACCCCGCGGGCGCGCACCCGGTCCTGCAGGATTTGCAGCCGGCGCTTCTTGGTTTCTAGCGCAACGCCATCCACCAGCTTGGCGGCCGGCGTCCCAGGCCGGGCGCTGTAAATGAAACTGAAGGCATGATCGAAATCGGCAAAGCCCACCAGTTCCATCGTCGCGGCAAAATCATCGTCCGTTTCCGTCGGGAAACCCACGATGATGTCGGTGGACAGGCTGATGTCCGGCCGCGCCGCCCGCAGGCGCTGGACCTTGGACAGATACTCCTCTGGGCTATGACCGCGCTTCATCATCATCAAGATCCGCTGCGATCCGGACTGCACAGGCAGATGCAGATAGCTGGCCAGCTTGGGGACCTCGGCGTAGGCCTGAATCAGGCTGTCGGAAAATTCGGCGGGATGTGAGGTGGTAAACCGGATCCGGCCGATATTCTCGAGCTGGGCGATGTAGCGGATCAGCAAGGCCAGATCGGCGCTGGTGCCATCGGCCATCTTCCCGGCGTAGGCGTTGACGTTCTGTCCCAGCAAGGTGATCTCGCGGACACCCTGCTCGGCCAGCGCGCTGACTTCCGCCAGCACGGCCTCAAAGGGACGACTGACCTCCTCACCACGGGTATAGGGCACCACACAGAAAGTGCAGTACTTGGAACACCCTTCCATGACGGACACGAACGCGGTGGGACCGTCCGCCTGCGGCGGTGGCAAGCGATCAAATTTTTCGATTTCCGGAAAACTGATATCGATGGCGGGCCGTCCCTGACTGGCGCGCTTTTCGATCAACTCCGGCAGGCGATGCAAGGTCTGGGGGCCGAAGACCAGATCGACATAGGGCGCGCGCGACAAGATGGCATCGCCTTCCTGGCTGGCCACGCAACCACCCACGCCGATCAGCAAATCCGGATTGCTCAACTTGCGCTGCTTCCACCGTCCCAGCTCGGAGAACACCTTTTCCTGCGCCTTTTCACGAATGGAGCAGGTATTCAGCAACAGGATGTCCGCTTCTTCGGGATTCTGTGTGCGCTCGACCTGATGCGACTTTTCCAGCACGGCGGCCATCTTGCCGGAATCGTAATCATTCATCTGGCAACCGAAAGTCTTGATGTAAAGCTTTGCTCCCACGTTTTAAATTCTTGGGCAAAAGGGCGGGAATTATACGTGTTTATGCGCATCCAGCCCAGGGCTGGTCTCAGCCGATGCGCTCCAGCCAACTGTCAGCGCAGCGCTCAAGCAACGCATAACAGGCTTCAAAGGCGGCCAGACCCTGACGATAGGGATCCGCAACCTCATCCTCCGGCTGCCACTTGCTCATCTGATGAACCCGACCACGGGCCGTCGGATGGCGCTGGTTGATCCAGTTTTCATGGCTTTTGTCCATCACCAGAATCAGATCGAACGAATTACACAGCGTCAGGTTCAACTGCCTCGCATGGTGGGCGCGCATATCGATGCCAGCCGCGTCCATGACCTTGATGGCGTGCTCGTCTGCCGGATAGCCGATCAGGGCCCCGACTCCGGCCGAGGCCACGGTAGCCTCCGGGCGCTGCCACCGCGCGCGCAACAGATACTCCGCCATCGGACTGCGGCAGATGTTGCCGGTACAAACCACTAAAACAGAAGAAAACATGGCGTGAAGGTCTTTCTTTTCGAATGAATCTGCGACAAATCTTGCGGACCTGCCATTGTGACGCAAAAATTTTGCATAATTGACACTAAGCTTCTTGTCAGGTGAACTGCCAAGAATCACTAATGCCCTCAGCAGGCTCAACAGCATCTTGCCCTTGGCGGGAGCCGGAATGGACATGGCCCAGACAGACAATGTACGCGAAATTGACGCCGCAACGGAGGATGAACCGACCGCGGTTAAATCCGGCTGGAAGATCGGGCTGATTCCAGCCGTGTTGCTGGTCGGACTGCATCTTCTTCCGTGGTTCGGCGTCACCATCCCTGGCGATATCCAGGGCATACCGCTACAGGGCGCGGTCACCCTGGCTGCAACTGTGTTTCTGGCGCTGCTGTTTCCTCTGTGCTGGCGCCAGGGCTTCAAGGAGGCTTCGAGCAGCGTCGATGATGACGCGATGTTGGCAACCAGCGAGATGGCCCGGGAACTGAGTGAGGCCCGCTACAAGGAGCGCCGTCGGCGCAAGGAACTGGATGCCGCTTTAGCCAAGCTCAAGGAGCAGAGTAGCGAGCACGCCAAGGTGCTGGTCGCCGCCCGGCGTCACGAGGCCATGGCCAAGATCACCATCGAATCGAGCGCCGAAGCGGTGATCATCACCGATGTGCATGGGGTGATCCGCTCCGGCAGTACCGCGGCCATGAGCCTGTGCGGGGTCCACCGCGCTGACGCCGTCGGCATGCCCTTTGACGAAATTTTCCATTTGTTTGACCCGACGGCTGAGCGTCCGGAACTGCACCCGCTGCGCCGCATCGCGCTGACTGCGGTCGATTCTGCCGATGCGGCACCCCGGCTGGAAAACTGTCTTCTGACCAATCGACTGGGCAAGACCCGGCCGGTGCTGCTCACCTCGATGGCGATCACCAACGAAGACGGCACCGCGATTGGCGCCTACATCAAGCTGGAAGCCGACGATGAAGGTGGCACTGCCGTTGCCGCGCAGCGCGTTCCAACCCAGATCGACCAGGTCACCGGCCTGGCTACCAAGGAGGCGTTTATCCGGCGCACCGAAGAACTCCTCAAATCCGCGCGACAGCAGTCCACCCGGCACCACCTGCTATTCATCGGCCCGGACAATCTGGACTTCACCACCGGTCGGCATGGTTACCGGGCCGCGGAGCAGATGCTCTGGCAGGTCGCCGAAAGCTGCCGAAACAGCGTGGATGGCCACGGTCAGTGCTATGCCGTTGCCGGCGCGCGCTTAGGCGCCTTGTTACCCGACATTGATGCCGAGCAGGCACGCAGCATCGCGGATGCGGTGCGCGAGGAATTGCAGCAGACGACCCTGACCTGGAACAACGAAAGCCTGGAACTGCCTGTCACGATTGCGCTGTTGCCGATTGATGCGGGCTCCCCCAGCGTTACCAATTTGCTCGACATGGCCGAAAGCATGCTGCGCAGCGGCCGTCGCGCCGGCGGCAATCAGGTGTTTACCGGCATGCCCACCAGCACAAAAACGGATAGCCGCTTCAGCGATCAAGGCTGGGTGGACTGGCTCAAGCAGCGTCTGCAGGCTGGTCTGGGCCACCTGATGTCACAGGAGGTCATTCCCAGCAATCCGGCTGAAAAGCAGCCGCAGGTCGAATGCTATGTCCGTGTCGAAGACACCGACGGGGTCTGGATTTCACCCAAGGAATACCTGCCGGCCCTGCGCCGGGTTGGCCAGACGGCCTTGATGGATATCTGGGTGCTTGATCAGGTCCTGGATCAAATGACCAAGAACCCCGACCTGGTGACCCGCTACGATTCATTCTCGATCAATGTCGCCGCGGAATCGATCACGCACAAAGCGTTCGCGCTGCGCGTGGGCGAACGCCTCGCGCGTTCCACGGTCCCAGCCAAGCACATCTGCTTCGAGGTGCTGGAGAATACCGCCACCTCGTTCAGCCGGGAGGTCACCGAATTTGTCGGCGCCATACAAAAGCTGGGCGCCAAGGTTGCGATCGACCAATGCCGCGGCGTGGGCTTGCAGCACATCCTGCAAAGCTGTCGCCCGGACATCATCAAGATCGACCCGGCACTGGTCCGAGCCAGCGTGGGAAGCGAACTGGCTCAGGCGCAAGTTCGCTGGCTGGCGGAGTGCGCACGTATCAGTGAGGTGCAGATCGTCGCCTGCGGAATCGAGAATCCGTCCTGGGCAGAATTCTTCAAGGCCGCAGGAATCGATTATCTGCAGGGCTCCGGCATGAACAAGATCGGGCCGTTGGTGATCTGAGTCCTCGGTGAGGTAGCCAGGGCCCGACCGATGACACCCGCCCAGCCCAGGGTGTCGACCGGATTCTCGGCGCCGGCCCCGATCCAATGTCCGTGAGATTCATTACGCCCCTGACTTCTGAACCCGCACTGAGCCCCCCTTGCCTACTCCCGCCGACTTCCCCCAACTGGTCGCCGACCTGGTAACCACCGGCCGCCTTCTCGGCGCGCGCGGCTGGTGTCCGGCGACCGGCGGGAATTTTTCCGCCCGTATCGACTCGAACTACCGCCTGATCACCCAGTCGGGGCGGGATAAAGCGCGGCTCTCCGATGCCGATTTGCTGTTGTGCGACGCGGCCGGGAAGGCGCTGGACCCCGGTAGCAAGCCCTCGGATGAAACGGCGCTGCATATGCGCCTGTATCAACTCGACGACGGCATCGGCGCGGTCCTGCACACCCATTCGGTGGTTGCCACGGTGCTGTCGCGACTGACTCCCGGCGACGCCCTGTCCATGCAGGGCTTTGAAATGCAAAAAGCCCTGAGCGTTTGCAGCAGCCACGAACAGACCCTGCGGTTGCCGATCTTTGCCAATACCCAGGATATCCCCGCGCTGGCCGCAGCGGTCGCAAGCACCTGGCAGGAACAGACGCCGCAGGTCCCCGGCCTGCTGGTGCGTGGGCATGGGCTGTATGCCTGGGGCCAGGATATCGCCCAGGCGCAGCGCCACGTCGAGGGCCTGGAATTCCTGCTCGACTGTTTGTGGCAGGAGCAGTTATTGGGGCGGCGCCCAGCATGATCAGCTTTAAGGTCAGCGCCGTGGTCACGGATATCGAAGGCACCACCACCGATATCGATTTCGTCCACCAGGTCCTGTTTCCCTATGCCCGTAGCCATCTGGCCCGCTTCATTCAGGCCCAGGCGGATACGACCGCGGTCCGCGAGCAGCTGCAGGCGACCGCCCGCATGGCGCAATTGTCGCCCGATGATCACCACGGCATCACCCGGACCCTGTTGCGCTGGATTGATGAAGACCGCAAATTCACCCCGCTCAAGGCCTTGCAGGGGCTGATCTGGGCCGATGGCTATCGGCGCGGTGAATTCCGCGGCCACGTCTATCCGGATGCCCACACCGGCCTGCAAAACTGGGCCGCTGCCGGTATCGCCTTGTATGTGTACTCCAGCGGCTCGGTCGCCGCCCAGCAACTGCTATTCGGTCATTCGGCTTTCGGTGATCTGCGGCCCTTGTTCAGCGGGTATTTCGACACCACCACCGGACCCAAGCGGGAGACCGCCAGCTATCAGGCCATCGCCAGCGCGCTGGGGCATCCCGCGGCCACGATCCTGTTCCTGTCCGACGTAGTGGAAGAACTGGACGCCGCCGCCGCCGCCGGCCTGCGCTGCACCCAGCTCCTGCGCAGCCCGGACATGGTGACCGGAGCACACCCTACGGCCCGCTCTTTTTCCGAAATTCAGCTAGAGAACATCTCGTGACCCAGCTCAGTATTTTCGCCCAGGACGATGCATCGTCCCCGTTGTTTCGCAGCGATTCCTTCGCCTCGATCCAGGCCCGCTTGCAGGCCGTCGGCATCCCGCTGGAGCGCTGGGATACCCCATCGAAGCTGGACGCCGCCGCTGGCCCCGAGGAGATTCTCCAGGCCTACCAGGCGGATATCGACAAGCTGGTCCGACGCGGTGGCTATCAGAGCTGGGATGTCGTCAGCATGCAGCCCGACCATCCGGACAAGACCGCATTCAGGGAAAAGTTCCTGCACGAACACACCCATGCCGAGGACGAACTGCGCTATTTTGTGCGTGGCAGCGGGCTGTTTACGCTGCACATCGATGACCGGGTCTACAACCTGCTATGCACCCAGGGCGACCTGATCAACGTGCCGGCAGGCACCCGGCATTGGTTCGATATGGGCCCCAACCCCGAATTTACCGCCATCCGCCTGTTCAACAACCCGAGCGGCTGGGTGGCGCAGTTTACCGGCAGCACGATTGCCGAGAATTTCCCTCGCCTGGAAAACTGATGACGTCCGCCGCCCCAGCGGAGTGGGACCGGCAGGCCCGCAGCCTGCGCTTTGAAAACGGCACACTGTCGCTGCTTGATCAGCGCCTGCTGCCCGATGAAATCCTATGGCATCGCTGCCAGGACAGCGCGGACCTCATCGAACTGATTCACGCACTGGCCGTCCGCGGCGCGCCGCTGATTGGCATCGCGGCAGCGCTGATGCTGGGCCAGCTGGCTCACCAGGGTGTCCACGGCGAGGCCCTGAGGACGCACTGGCGCGTGCTGCGGGCCGCACGTCCGACTGCGGTCAATCTGATGAACTATCTGGACAGGCTGGAGCCATTGCTGGTCGCTGAACAGCCGGTCGAACAGATCATGCAGGCCGCTCTGGGCATCTTCGACGAGGATCGAGCCCTGTGCCGCCGCCTTGCACAACGCGGCCTGGACTGTGTACCCCAGGGCGCCCGCATACTCACTCACTGCAATACCGGCAGCCTGGCCACGGCCGGCGGTGGCACCGCCCTGGGCGTGATCACCCACGCCCAGGCGCAGGGGCGGAACATCTCGGTCTGGGTCGGGGAAACCCGTCCCCTGCTTCAGGGTGGCCGTCTGACCACCTGGGAACTGAGCCAGGCCGGTGTGCCCTTCCAACTGCTCTGCGACAGCATGGCCGCCGGTTTGATGCAGGCCGGACAGGTGGATCTGGTGTTGGTGGGGGCTGACCGCATTGCGGCCAATGGCGACACTGCCAACAAGGTCGGGACCTATGGCCTGGCTGTACTCGCCCATCACCACGGTATCCCGTTTCATGTGGTCGCACCGCAGACCAGCATCGACCTGCAGTGTCCCGATGGCGCGCATATTCCTATCGAGCAGCGCGATCCCGCCGAAGTGCGCGGGGTTCGCACCGCACAAGGCGCGCTGCGCTGGAGCCCGGCCGATGCGCCGGTGCACAATCCGGCGTTTGACATCACCCCGGCAAAACTCATCAGCAGCTGGGTTCTGGACAACGGTTGCTGGGAAGACTTCAGCGCCTACCGCCCTGGTAGCTGAGAGGTAGGCGTCACCGCCTCAGCGCTTGGGCCGAATCTGATAGGCCGCATGGCTGCGCGCCACCAGCGTCCCGTCGGCAGTCTTTAATTCCCCGTCCAGGACAAACCCGGCCTTGCCCTGCTGCGCCAGCTCACGCTCGATTCGGGCCATCTCCACTTCACTCAGCCCGACTTCCAGGATCACCTTTCCCCGGGCCGGCCGCAGAAATTGCAGCGTCACTTCGCTCACGATGGGCACCTGCCGCCGCCAGTCGAAGCTGGCCGCGAACAAGGCGCCACCAGGAAACTCCGCCAGGGTAAACAAGGCCCCGGCATACATCGTGCCCAGATGATTGGCGTTGCCTTTTAGCGGCATCTCGCACACCACCCGACCACGCTGCAGCTCGGTGATCTTCAAACCGCTGCGACGCACGAAGCCGATCAGGTTGACCGCCATCTTGCGCAGCAACAGCGGCCAGACCCGTTCGTTGGCCGCCTGTCCGATCGGTGCCAGCGCCCCACCCGGCGCAAACAGTGCCCGTCCCTGCTCAGTCGCCGTGGCAAGGGTATGACGTATCGACATTAAGGATTCCTTAAAATTCAGGGGCGAACTGCGCTGCCGTTCTTGCTGCTGCGGCTCGCCCATTCTGGGCCGTGTCACCGCCAGCCGCATCCAGCCGTCCGGACGCGCGCGCACCGTCAAAATGGCTGTGACACGCGTATTTGTCAATCCGATTTGTACTGTCTTACTTGAGCCCGGCTGCTGGCTATCCGGTACTGGCCTCTCCCGCTGCGGCCACGGTGCTCACGCCAGCAAACGGAACGAAAATCTGCGCCAGTTGATCGCCCGCAACGCCGCAGACCAAATCCTCTCGATCCCGCTCAATGAAAACTCGACTTGCGTACCCGGCGAGAAGAACTGACCCTGGTCGACTACTGGCACCCTGGCGCCCCGCTCATCACAACAAACCAACCCCTCCGCTGAGAGACTTGTCACGGCACAAGCGGTCACGGCGCGCGGGTGTCCACCGACTGCGCTGTGGCTTGATTCAGTCAGCGCCAGGCTCGCAACTGGTCCTAACTTGAAAATCCTCATTGCGAGCCCGGTGTGCGCAGATAAAGAGAAAGGCCCGCTTGAGCGGGCCTTTCGATGAGCAACTGAGTAAGCAGCCGGCTTCAACTAGAATGGAATGTCATCATCCGGGTCCATTTGCGGCTCCGACATCGGCGCCGGGCCACTATCGCGGGAGGTATCACGCTGCTGCCTGGGCGCGGAAGCGCGGCTTGATCCACCACCACCACCGCCGCCTTCGCCCCGTCCGCCGAGCATCTGCATTTCACTGCCGACAACCTCGGTAGAGTAGTGATCCTGGCCGTCTTTTTCCCATTTGCGCGTGCGCAGGCTGCCCTCGACATAGATCTGACTGCCTTTACGCAGGTATTCCGCGGCAATTTCACCCAGACGATTGAAGAACACCACCCGATGCCACTCGGTACGCTCCTGCTGTTCGCCGGTCTGCTTGTCCTTCCAGGACTCGCTGGTGGCCAGGCGCACATTGGTTACTGCACCACCCGATGGCATGTAGCGTGTTTCCGGGTCAGCACCCAGATGACCCACCAAGATAACTTTGTTTATTCCGCGACTCATGCGCACTCCTCAAATGTGATTTTCGTCGAATCCGGCTTGCGCCACCCGACCTAATAGCTTCTTAACGGAATCCGTACTTCATTTCGGACAACCAGCACCGCAAGCCAGAGACCGGCCCACGCGGCGGCGGAAAGAATGACAGCGGATTCACCCCAGCGGCTCAGCACCCAACCTCCGACGACGGCGCCGCTGAAGGCACCAAAAAATTGAGCGCTAGAGAATACCCCCATTGCCCGCCCTCGTCTCGACCCCGGCGCGATTTTCGCCACCATGGACGGCAGGCTCGCTTCGAGGAAATTGAAGGCGCAGAAAAACAGCCACAAATTCGCCGGGAGCCACAACCAGGATTCGCCAATCAGCATACAGGACAGCATCAGCGCCAGGACCGCGAACGGGATTCCCTGGGCGATTCTGCCGCGCTTTTCCAGCCAGCGAATCAAGGGAAAGATCGGCAGCAACGATGCCAGCATGACCGGCAGATACAGCTGCCAGTGGAACGGCAGCGGCCACGACCACTGTTGCACGAGCAGCAGGGGCAAGCCGATGAACAGGCTGGCCAGCACCGCGTGCAGGGAAAAAACCCCGAAATCCAGATTGAGCAGGCTCGACTGCAATACCGACTCATTCCCGTCCACGCCAGCCTCAGGGGCAGGCGCGGTGGGCAGCCACAGCAACAAACAGGCCCCCAACACGGCCGCGCCGGCGGAGAGCATGAACAGTCCGGGCACATCGGTTAGACCCAGCAGGGCCGGACCCAAAGCCAGAGCCAACAGAAAGGAACCGCCGATACTCGCCCCGATGATCGCCATGGCCGTGGTGCGGACCGATTCCCGGGTCAGGTCGGAGAGCAGTGCGATCGAGGCCGCAGCGATGGCACCGCCGCCCTGACACAGGCGCGCAATCACCAAAGTCTCGATCTCGCTTGCATTGGCCGCCATGACACTACCGACGGCAAACACCAGCAGGCCACCGGCAATGACCGGTTTGCGCCCGATCCGGTCGGACAGCCAGCCGAGCGGTATCTGCAGCGCGGCCTGAGTCAGCCCGTAGGCGCCCACCGCCAGACCGACGGCCAGCATGGGCTCACCTGCCAGCGCCAGCGCGTAGGGCGCCAGAACGGGGAGCACCATGAACAGGGCCGTCATGCGCAATATCAGGATCGCGGCCAACACCAGGGTGGCGCGACGTTCGGTGGGTGTCATCTGGATTCCATTATTGTGACCGCAGCAGCGGACTCAACAGCCCGAACCGGTCCGCATGAATTATCATGCTGATTGGCCAGCATCCCTTCATCAGGCGAGATCACTGGCACCGCCGCAATTCCCACAGTTTAACAAGCTCACGATGCAATCCATAGAAATCCGCGGTGCCCGGACCCACAACCTGAAAAACGTGGACCTCGATATTCCCCGGGACAGCCTGGTGGTCATCACCGGATTATCCGGGTCCGGGAAGTCTTCGCTGGCCTTCGACACGATCTATGCCGAAGGTCAACGTCGATATGTCGAATCCTTGTCCTCGTATGCCCGGCAATTCCTGTCGATGATGGAAAAACCGGATGTTGATCGCATCGATGGGCTGTCGCCAGCCATCTCCATCGAACAGAAATCAACCTCGCATAACCCGCGCTCCACCGTGGGCACGGTGACCGAGATCTATGACTATATGCGCCTGCTGTATGCGCGCATCGGCACGCCCTATTGCCCGGATCACGATGTGTCGCTCAACGCCCAAACAATCGGGGAAATGGTCGATCAGGTCCTGCGCCTGCCTGAAGAGACCGCCTGGCTGCTGTTGGCCCCGGTGGTCCGTGGGCGCAAGGGCGAAAACGCGCAGTTACTGGAGCGCCTGCGCGGTGAAGGCTTTATCCGCGCGCGGATCGATGGCGAAGTGGTGGAACTGGACGACACGCCTGCACTGAACCCGAAAACCAAACACGACATCGAAGTGGTCGTCGATCGCTTCAAGATCCGTCAGGATCTGAGCCAGCGCCTGGCGGAATCATTCGAAACCGCCTTGCGACTCAGCGACGGCCTGGTCCTGGTCGCACCACTGAACCACGAGGCCGATGAACTGCTGTTCTCCGCCCGCTTCGCCTGTCCGCATTGCGGCTTCGCCATCAAGGAACTGGAGCCCCGCCTGTTCTCTTTCAACAGTCCGCACGGGGCCTGTCCGGAGTGCGATGGCCTGGGCACCCAGTCGGTGTTTGACGAAGACCGGGTCGTCACCGACGCCACGCTGAGTCTGGCCGATGGTGCCATTCGCGGCTGGGACCGCCGCAATGCCTACTATTTTCAGCTGATCCTGGGCCTGGCAGCGCACTACGATTTCGACCCGGAGTGCCCGTTCTGCGACCTGCCACAGCAGGCCCGTCAGGCCGTGCTGTACGGCAGCGGCAAGGAGCGCATCAGCTTTCGCTATCCCAGTGCCCGCGGCGGGTATCGGGAAAAACGTCACAGCTTCGAGGGGATACTGAACAATCTGCAACGCCGCTATCGGGAAACCGAATCGCAGACCGTGCGCGAGGAACTCGCCAAGTACCGCTCCGATCGACCCTGCAGTGCCTGCGCCGGCTCCCGGCTGAATCGGGCGGCAATGAATGTGCGGATTCAGCACACCGGACTGGCAGCGATTTCCCGACTGTCGATTCGCCAGGCCATCGGCTGGTTTTCAGAGTTGCAACTGGCGGGCCAGGAAGCGGCCATCGCCGCCCGGATTCTGAAAGAGATCATCCAGCGGCTGGAATTTCTGAACAATGTGGGCCTGGACTACCTGAGCCTGAGTCGGGCGGCCGAAACCTTGTCCGGTGGGGAAGCCCAGCGCATTCGCCTGGCCAGTCAGATCGGCGCCGGCCTGGTCGGCGTGCTGTATGTGCTGGATGAGCCCTCCATAGGCTTGCATCAACGCGATAACCAGCGCCTGATCGACACCCTGGTACGGCTACGCGATCTGGGCAACACCGTACTGGTGGTCGAGCATGACGAGGAAGCGATTCGCAGCGCCGACCATATACTGGACATCGGCCCCGGCGCCGGAGTTCACGGCGGCGAGATCGTCGCCCAGGGCACGATCGAGGCCATCATCGACCATCCCGAGTCCCTGACCGGACAATACCTGTGCGGCAGCCGGCAGATCGCGATACCGGTCGAGCGTTGCCAGCCTGCGGGAGCGGAGCGGATGTTGCGAATTCGTGAGGCCAGCGGCAACAACCTGCACCAGGTCACCGCGGAGTTTCCTCTGGGACTGCTGACCTGCGTCACCGGCGTCTCCGGCTCGGGGAAATCCACCTTGATCAACGACACCCTGTACCCGACCGCGGCGCGTGATCTGAATCGGGCCTCGACGCGCCCGGCACCCTGCGCGGGCATCGACGGCCTGGACCTGCTGGACAAGGTGATCGGCATCGATCAAAGTCCGATCGGCCGCACACCGCGCTCCAATCCCGCCACCTACATCGGGGTCTTCACCGCCATCCGGGAACTGTTCGCGGGCACGCCGGAATCTCGCGCCCGCGGCTACAAACCGGGGCGCTTCAGCTTCAATGTGCGCGGTGGTCGCTGCGAGGCCTGTCAGGGCGACGGAGTGATCAAGGTCGAGATGCATTTCCTGCCCGACATCTATGTCACCTGCGAGGTCTGCGCCGCCAGCCGCTACAACCGTGAAACCCTGGACATCCGCTACAAGGGCAAGACCATCAGCGATGTGCTGAACATGACGGTGGAAGAGGCCGCGGAGTTCTTCCACGCCGTACCGATGATCAAGCGCAAACTGGACACCTTGCTGGATGTCGGCCTGAGCTACATCACGCTGGGACAGAACGCGACCACCCTGTCTGGCGGTGAAGCCCAGCGGGTCAAACTGGCCAAGGAATTATCCCGCCGCGATACCGGACAGACGCTGTACATCCTGGATGAGCCGACCACCGGCCTGCACTTTCATGATGTGGCCCAGCTGCTGCGCGTGCTGCATCGCTTGCGTGATCATGGCAACACCCTGATCGTGATCGAACACAATCTGGATGTGATCAAGACCGCTGACTGGATCGTTGATCTGGGCCCCGAAGGTGGTGATGGTGGCGGTCGAATCGTGGCCTGTGGCACGCCCGAACAGGTGGCCCGGAATGAAAATTCGCATACCGGGCGCTATCTCAACGCACTCCTGTCAACTAAATGACGAAAGCGCTGTTAAACTTCCAAATCCCTATTCCCCGCGTTGGGCAAGACGGGCAGAACTTTTACAGGAGATTACCAATAATGATTCGTCACCAAGGTGCAAGATTACTACTGGCACTCAGTCTGGCTGGAGCCAGCCAGTTCGCCATGGCCAAGGTCTCGGCCGATGAAGCCGCCAAGCTCGGCGCCGAGTTGACCCCGATCGGCGCGGAGAAGAAAGGCAACGGAGGCGCCATCCCTGAATGGACCGGCGGTATGCCACGTTCCGGAGACATCTCGGGTGCCCACCCGTCCAATCCGGCCATCGCGGGTGAGAGCGTCGAGATCACCATCAACAAGGCCAATATGGCCAAGTATGCCGACAAGCTCACAGCCGGCCACAAAGCGCTGCTGGAACGCTACGGCGACACCTACAAGATGAACGTCTACAAGACGCACCGTACGGTGTCCTGGCCCGCCGAAATCTATGCGGCGACCAAGAAGAACGCCACCACCGCGGAACTGGAAGGCACCGATGACATCCGCAATGCGGCGCTCGGCTTTCCTTTCCCGATTCCGAAGTCCGCAGCCGAAGTGATCTGGAACCACAAGACGCGCTGGCGCGGCGATGCCGTCACCCGGTACAACAACCAGGCGATCGTCCAGGCCAATGGCACTTACCAGATCACCAAGCTGACCGAAGAGGTGAAATTCAAATACGGTTCAATCAAGAACCCGGCCCCGCTGTCGGAAAACATGAACCTGCTGTATCTGTCCGAAGTGATTGCGCCTCCTCGCCTGGCCGGTCAGTTGCTGCTGGTCCATGAAACCATGAATCAGGTGACCGGACCACGTCAGGCCTGGCTGTACAACCCCGGCCTGCGGCGCACCCGGCGCGCGCCGAATGTCGCCTATGACAACCCGTACGAAGGCACCGACGGCAATCAGTTCAACGACCAGGTCGACATGTACAACGGCGCGATGGACCGCTACAACTGGACCTTGCTCGGCAAAAAGGACATGTACATTCCCTACAACTCCTACAAGATCGCCGGCAAGGACGTGAAATACGCCGACATGATCCAGCCCAAGCATCTGAACCAGGATCTTTCCCGGTATGAACTGCACCGGGTCTGGGTCGTCGATGCCAATCTGCGTGATGGCACCAGCCACACCTTCGGCCGCCGGACCTTCTACGTCGATGAAGATTCCTGGACCATCGCCGCCATCGACTGCTACGACAAGCGCGGGGAAATGTACAAAGTGCAGGAAGCCCATCTGGTCTTCGCCTCCAGCATTCAGAGCATGGGCGGCACCCCGGAAGTCATTTATGACCTGCAGTCCGGCCGTACCTTCCTGACCGCTCTGGCCAACGAAGACAAGCCCAATGATTTCAGCGTCAGCTTCGACGACAAGGATTTCACGCCCAAAGCCTTGAAGAAGAAGGTCACCCGCTAACCAGTCGCGCATGACCAAAAAGGGGCAGCCAGTTATTCTGGCTGCCCCTTTCACTTTCTACCTATGCCAATTGGCAGTGCTGACCGACCTATAGGTGTTTACCGATGAGTTCAACCGCGTCGAACTGGATAGGGCCGCAGGTCAACCAAGCAACTGCTGCGTTAGCTGCTCACTCCACCTCACCTGGAGGGCGGAGCCCCGTCCATCGACGTACTCGCGGCTGAGTTGACCACCGAGCCCACGTTGCCATAGAAAAACTGATTGGTCACCCAAAACACCGGCGTGCCAGTACCGCCCACGTTCGCGCTCTTCACGTGGTAGTGGTAAATCGGGTCCGCGAAGTCCGCTGTACAGTGACTGTGTCCATTGTACTGATCAATCGCTGTGCTGACCGTACCACCGTTGCAGTCCGTTTCGCCCGTGCCAACCGGACCATACACGGGAAAGCCATCCATGAGGAAACCCAACAGCATCCCCGCATTTGATCCGCCATCTTCGATCCAGGCATAAGTCGTGCCATCTACAGTGCGGGAGCCATCGGTGACATTCCCGCCGAGATCTCTGATCAAGCAGACCGGATCCACATGATAATGGTAAACACCGCTCCCATCCGGATGGCCAGAACATTGATCAAAAGTGAACAGCTCATCCGTGATCTCATCCGGAGGTGAGGCATTTTCATTGAAGAAGGAAATGCCATTCAGGCTGAGGCCAATGGTACTGAACGGTGTTTCCGTTTTCGATGCTGCCTCAGCGGGAGCAATGGGCATCCTCATCGTCACACTTTGCGGGCTAATCTTGTTTGGACCGGCCGCACCTGGAGTCTGGTC
>JBFJVB010000042.1:0-21637 GCA_041624435.1 Oceanococcus sp.
GGACCTGGATGACCCTGACCGGGATGACTCGCTGAGCTTTGTCGCCACCCGTAATGTTTCGATCACCGCCGGCTCCACCAGCAGCGTCCATTTCGACAATTGACGCGCTGCGGGACGCGACTTAATGAATCAATTGAACCCGTGCATCTTCAAACGGCGAAAGATCCGGTGCAAGCAACTGGATATACCGATCAAAGTACAGCAACTGCTTGAGCAGTAGCGCGAATTCCTTGGGGAATTTGACCCCGTGTTTGCGCCCCAGATCGACAATGGACAGCATGAACCGTTCGGCCTCATCGACATCCAGGTCCTGCTCCAGGGGGGCCACGAGCATATTCTGCGCAGACTCGATCAAATCACGCAGATCCCGCGCCAGATCGGTAACATTCACGGTTTGTGCAGTCACGCCGATGATCAACATGCATTCGGCCATCAACTGATAGTCGTTCGCAGCCCTGGCCTGCATGAAATCGATCAGGGCCTGCCAGGTTTCCTTGCGGATATGCCCAACGATGCCGAAATCGATGAAACCGACACGGCCATCTTCCAGCACCATCAGATTGCCGGCATGGACATCGGCGTGAAAGAACTGGCATCGCACCAGACTGTCCATCCAGGTATTCAATGCATTGATCAGGGTCCATTCCGGCTGTGGTGAATAGCGGCGAATCGATTCCAGATCGGTAAACGGCACGCCGTACAGGCGCTCCATGGTCAACACCCGGCGGGTGGTCGCGGCATGGTAGACGCGCGGCGCCACGGCGAAATCATTCCCGGAATCCTTGAGAAACTGGCGAAAGATCTCGATATTGTTCGCTTCCGCAAGGAAATCGCATTCCTTGAGCATGGTGGCCTGGACATCGCCCACGATATCGCCCAGTGAAGCCCGGTGGGCGCCGGGCACCCAGCGCTCGAGAATGCGCGCCGAGGCATACAGCACATTGAAGTCGGTGGTCAGCACCGTCTCGACACCAGGCTTCTGCACCTTGATGACGACATCTTCACCACTGATCAGCGTGGCCGCATGCACCTGGGCGATCGATGCGGAGGCCAGAGGTTGCTCTTCGATGTGCCGAAAAATTTCGTCCAGGGGCCGATCAAATTCCTCTTCCAGGGTGGTTTTGATCTGGGCGAAAGGCAGGGCAGGCACATTATCCAGGCAACCCTGAAAGGCTTCCACGTACTCGCGTGGGAACAAGGACGGGGCGCTGGCGATAAATTGCCCCAGCTTGATGTAGGTTGCACCCAGTTGCTCGAAGGTCTGTCGCATCAGCACCGGCGCCGACGGGCGGCGACCGCGCAGCCAGTTCAAGCCGGTCCGGCTCACCACTCCGGCCGTCTGGCCCAGGCGCAATCCGCTGCTTACGGTATCGCGAACAAATTTGATTTTCATATTGCGCTGCAACATTTCCAGTTCCAAAAAATCCCGCAACAAGCGGGTTAAGGACGCTATTATAGCCCATGAAGTTCCATGCGGACTCAAACCTGTAGGAGTGCCCACCGTGTACCGATCGATACTCTGTCTCGTGGCATTGAACGAGGAATGCCGCAAGGTGCTGAATCAGGCACAAGCCATGGCCACGGCCTTGCAGGCCGATCTGCACCTGCTCCACGTGGTCGAATATGTCCCACTCACCGGGACCGAAGACGCCATGCTGACCGCGCCCATCTCGATCAGCGATGAACTCGAAGAGCGTTCCCGTCAGCATATGCAGAAGCTGGCCACCGAGTATTCCGTGCCCGAAGACAAGACCCGGGTGATCTGCGGCGATCTGGTCAACGAATTGAACGCCATGATCGATGATCACGCCATCGATCTGGTGGTGGTCGGCAATCACCGCCGCAAAGGCCTGTCCGCAGTCTTTGATCATGCCGAAGATACGGTATTGCATCGTTGCAGCTGCGATCTACTCGCTGTCCACCTCGGCTAGACGCCAGCTCTGGCCACCGGCTCGCTTGGCTGCCAACAGCGCCTGATCGGCTCGACCTAGCCATTCAGTCGATGATTCCCCGGCGCGTAACCGGGCGATTCCGATACTGACCCCAATCTGGATCAGCTCGCCAGTGCTGGTCCTGATCGGTTCCCGCATGGCCTGCGCAATCTGCTCAGCCCGCTGGGGCACGGCATCGGCGGCGGCACAGGATGCGACATAAACGAACTCATCAGCCGACATTCGCGCGAGAAAATCATCGCCGACCAGAAAATCGCCGACACGGCGCGCAAACTCAACCAGCACTTCGTCACCGACAGCGTGAGCATGTTTCTCGTTGATCTGCCTGAACTGATCCAGGTTCAGACAGTACACCACCCACCCATCTGATGCGGCGGGCGCATCCAGCAGGCGCTCAAGGTGAGTCAACAGCGCGTAACGATTGGGCAGACCGGTCAGGGCGTCGTGGCGGGCCAGATATTCCAGCCGAGACTCCGCCTCCCTCTGCTCGGTCACATCCCGCGCCATCGCCACAAAGACCGGCGGCTCTTCGTCACCGGCGAAACTGATGCGTAATTCCACGGGATAGGAGGACCCGTCCGCACGCCGGTGCTCGGTCAGGTAAGCCAACTGCTGCTCACTGGCATCCCGCAGTGCGGCGAAATCCTGTTCCACACGGTGCCGATCCAGGCCGGGTGCCAGATGGAACGGCGTCATTCGACTGAATTGCTCCTGGTCGTAGCCCAGATTCTCCCGGGCCTGCCGATTGGCTTCGACCAGATACAGGGAATGGGCATCAAAAATGTAGATCTCCTCGGCGGCGTGATCCAGCAATCGCTCCAGGCGCATCGACAAATTATCCTGCCGCTGACGCTCGCCCCGATCATGAATAAACAGCAAATAGGCACTTTCCTCATCGGCCAGTTCGTAGACTTGCAGGTCCACCGGAAAAATCGTTGCGTCCTTGCGCCAGCCCACAACCTTGGCGCGTTCCTGAATTGGCCCATCGTTCAGGTAGTCCTTCAGCCTGACTGACGGTTCATTCAGGAACGGAACCGGCAGCAATTTGGAAATCGCACTGCCCTCAAGTTCCCCTGGCGCATAAGCAAACATCCGGATCAAGCTGCGATTGACCCGCTTGATCCGTCCATAGCGATCCGTGACCACCACGCCGTCGGCAAGAAAATCCAGGGCGCGTCGAGCGAATTCGGCCTCCTGACGCAGGCTCGTCAGTTCGGCGCGCTGCGCAGCCAGGTCTTTGAGCAGGATCAGACTGGCGCCCAATTCTCCGCTGGACTTTCTCAGGCGCAGGCTGGTGAGTTGTAAAGCCCGACTCACCCCGTCACGCCCCAGCACCGAATGGTTAATCGTACGGCTTGCCGGGGCCAGGGCATCGGCGGCAAAAAAATCCTCAGCCTCTCCCGCGGGCGGCTGCAAGCGAATCAGCGCGTACACGGACAAGTTGACCGGAGCTTCCTCGGTCCATCCGGTGAGCCGGCAAGCCGCGTGATTCAGGTACCGCACCTGTTGCTGCGCATCCAGCATCACCACGCCAAGGCCGGCCTGATCGAGCGCCGGACCGATACGCAAACCCAGGCGCTCCACGGTACCTGGCGTTGCAGGCACTCTGCCCTGTTCCTGGTTCAGGTCGGCACGGGAGTCGCGAGCGCCCAGCAGGCCCAGCATGCCCAGACCGGCGACGACCGCCATCAGCACATCGAGCAGGAACCCAAGCCCGACCCCGTATAGACCACGCAAGCGAAACAGGACCAGTTCACCCAGTTTGACGCCATTGTTGGCCAGCGGCACCGGGTTGGCGGTCGTCACCACTCCGGCGCCCCAGTCTCGTATGCTTTGCAGCGGGGCGGTCAGTGGGCCCCAGGTCTGTTGCGCGATGGGCCCAGGCCAGGCGGCGATCAGCCGCCCGTCCCGGTCACGGACCTGCACATCGAGCACACCGGCAGGCCGCGACTCGCGCAGCAAAGCCACGTAGCCCTGAGTTTCTCCACCGGCCAGCAAGGCGACAAGTCGCTCGGTCAGCTCTGGTGGCGCTTCGATATCAAGCGGCTGCGACCAGTCTGCGGGCATCCTGAGGACAGCAAGAACCATGATCAGGCCCATGCCCAGGATCGGAACCAGTCTTTGCGCCCCCAGAGTATTCAATTCCAACGTCCATTGTCAGTTGGAAACAGTATGCCGCGATTAGGCCTTCAGAAAAAATACCGGCGACGAACGCCGCATTTCATTGGCTGGTGCGAATCAGCGCCGGCGGCGCCATGTACACATCATGAACGGTCACATCGGCACCGCCAATATTCGCTCCAAGCGCCGCCAGCAACGGCGTGATCAGGGGATCGGCGAAGCCTGACAACAAGGGGCCCAATGTGCCATTCAAGCTGCTCAGGACGGGCGCGACGATCGGATCAATCAAGGGCCCCACCGGTCCGCAGATGTACGGCGGCGAATTGATCACCAGATCGCCTAAAGCCGTGGCGAGTGAACCACCTATGACCGACCCGACCGTCTGAGTATTGCCTGCCAGAACCGCAGAATCATCAGGATCAAACGGTCCTACGAAGGATAGAATTTCATCTTCCGGATCCGCAATATTGACCGAACCTTCCCAGCAAATTGCGGTCACCCCCAAATCCACCAGTGGATCGCTGGGCGGATTATCGATAACGACTCGACCCAGGGCCGTTTCCACCCCCAGCTCCACTTCATGCTGCAAGCGGGTTCGATTCGCACAACGAATATCGCGCAACTTGGCCGTGGCGTCGGCCAGTTCCAGGCGCAGATTCAGATTGACCGGATATCCCAGCACCGGTAGCAGATCCGCATCCAGACCGATCTCACCCTGGGTATTATTCGCGGTCGTCAGGTAGTTGGATGATGAATCCTGTACCGCAGGGCCTGCGCCTTGCTCAGGAATCTGCACGACACTGGCGCTGGCCCCCAAATTGACAATCCCCGGCACACTGATCCCGTCCATGACGAGGGAAAAAACCGGTTCGCCGACTGCGAAGGCCAGGGTTCGGGCCAGCGCCAAGGTGCCAATCCCTACCTCGCCAACGCCTCGAGCCAGGCCATCGGGCATCCCCAGCACTTCACCTAACACCACCTGCTCATTCGGCGCCACGGCGGCTACGGCATCCACTGCGGCCGCGGCGGCGGCTGCGCCGCTGGCAAACAACGCATCGGCCATGGCACCCAGAACACTGCCCAGCGTGATCGGCTGCGTCAGGAGTTGATCCAGCGAGGTCAAGCCCAGCTGATTCGCCATATCCGACAACTGAACCGAAGATTGGGCCATGCCCTGCCCGCCCAGCACATTGATGGCCGGGGAGGAACCCAGCAAGGCCTCGAACAGGGCATTGATAATTTCCACCTCGGAATCCCCGATCGAAGCCACAAATGAGGCAACGGAGAAACTCGCGTTTGGCGCCATGACCGAAGCCGAGCGGGACGTCATCACCGCCGTCGTGACATCGAAATTGGGCATCGGCATCAGCAAGGCCGGGAATGCGCGCTGCAGCTCCAGGGAGAATGCATAGGCTTCGCGCGCCTGTTCTTCGGTCGAGACCTGAAAATCACGCAGGCCCTCCGGGGTCACGGTAATGCGCCCCAATTGAACTTTGCCACCGACCAGCCAACTGCTGTCCCCGCCATGCCGCCCCAGACTCGCCAGGGCCTGCGCATTGGCCACAGCCTGTCGATCCAGATCAGGTGCCAGACAACCTCCAGCGGCCTGTGCCACATCCAGCGCGGCCAGATTGCTCATGTTCTGAAGATCACGCTGCGCCAGATGAATTTGCGCCAGATCGATGGTGAACGCCGCCGCCGCCAGCATTCCCACCATCCCGATGGCGGCAAAAAGTGCTGCGGCGCCGCGCTGTCGGGCAATGGATTTAGTCACAGGTATGACGCCACGGGGTCTTGCTACTGGCCCACGCCGCCCTGCTGGAACGCATCAGGCACTTCACGCTCAAAACTGCGCAGGTAGCGCTGGTAATTACGCTGGGCCACATCACCCGGCAAGGGCCGTGGCTCCGGCGCCGCTGCGGCGCCTGACTTTTGCAATTCGAGCCATTGTGCGGTGGCCTGGCCGATTTCTCCTTTCTCAGCGCTGGCGGCTGTAAAGACCAGGAATAGGCTCACGCCCAGGCTTGCTTTCATCCAGTTCAGTTTGTTCATCTTGTTTATCCTCGCCCGCGGCCGGAGCCGCAAATTCGTCCGCATGCCGTGCAATCAGACGCCGCATGACCCGACCTTCCGCTTCCAGTTGGCGCAATTGTTCGGAATCGATGCCAAAACTCTGCGCCAGCGAGCCGGCCTCGGCCATCTTGCCTTCCAGGACAAAGCTCACGACCAGATTAGACTTCGCTTTTACCCCATTTGAGTCAAGCTCGGTCGCCGTGGCCAGATGATGGCGCGCTTCGGTCAGACGACCGGCCATCATCAGGGTGTATCCCAGATCATTGCGAATCTCCGGATCCGTGGGCCGGAGCTTGAGCGCCTGATTGAAATGCCGCACCGCCAGTTTCAGGCTATGGCGCGCGGCAATCAGGCCCAGGCCATGGTGAGCCTCACCGGCGTATGCACTGTTCAGCAGGCCCTGATAGCTGCGCCTGGATTCCTCGAATTGATCCAGCTTGTACAAGGCCAGAGCTCGCAGCCAGCGCAATTGATCGGGGTTCGACTTGTCAAGCCGCTCAAGCTCTTCGATGTGAGCCAAAGCGGCGTAATTCTGCCCCTGGGCCAACATGCTTTTGATCAGATCGGCATGCATCCTGGGTTGTTCGGGGCGTTCGCGTAAGGCGGCCTCTTCCGCGCTGTCCGGCACCGCTGCACAGCCGCTCAGAACCGCCTGCGCGGCTACCGCCAGGCTCAGCCCCGCCACCCGTAGCATGCCTCTGACCGCCATCAGCCTTGGCCTCCCAAGGCCCGCACCACCGACAGGAACGCTGGCCCCGCGACAAAGATCAGCAAGGCCGGAAAGAAAAACATCACCATGACCACGGTCATGCGACCGGACAGGCCATTCACCTTTTCGCGCAGGGCCAGCTGACGCCGCTCTTCGACCACGGCCAGCGCCTCCATCAGGGGCTCACGCAATTCACCACCGTATCGATCCACCTGGCGCAATACCCCCAGGACCGCATTCAATTCTCCGACGTCAAGCCCGCGTCCCATCGCATGCAGGGCCTCCGCTGGCTCCGCGCCTGCTTCCAGCTGCCGCAATACGATGCGCACTTCCGCCCCCAGATAGGGCAGCACATGCCCGCCTTCCTTGACGAGGCTGGCCAAGGCCTGACGCAAACTCAAGCCTGCATCAAACAGCAGGGTCAGCAGATGGATGAACATCGCCACTTCACCGCGGATCTGGCCTTGCCGGCGGCGCGCGCGCTGGCGCAGCCAGAAACGCGGCGCCAGCAGCGTCGCGCTACTCAGGCCAACACCGTAAACCAGCCCACTGAACCCTCCGAGCCGGTCCGAGACCACGCCCAATACCACCGCCCCGACCCCGACGAGGGGCAGGACCGCTTGGGAGGCATAGTAGACCGCTCGCTGACGGGTCACCCGCAGACCAGCCTGAACCAGCAAGCGTTCGGTTTCGCCCGCCTCATCAAACCAGGCGTCCACACGCTTGCCGGGTGACGCGAACAGCTGCCACCACTGGCCGGTCTGGGCAAGCTCATCATTGGGCAGCATGTCGGAGCTCAGCCGCCGCGCCACGCTGCGTGCTTCCCGTACGCTGAGCAACCAAAGCCCACCGAGAAACACGGCGATCACCAGCAAAGCACAGCTCACACCCACAATACTGGCCCACAACATCAGCCGCGCTCCTCGGCCGCATGCAGCATCCGCCAGATCACGAAAACTCCGCTGGCTTGCAGCGCCATGGAAAACAATAACAATCTTCGCCCCTGGGACTGGGCCCACATCTCCAGATAATAGTCGGGGTTCTGCAGCAGGATATATGCGGACAGGGCGATGGGCACGACCGCCAGCACTATGGCTGAAAAGCGCGTCTCCGCGGTCAGCGCCCGCAGCTCGCGCGCCGCGGCGTCGCGTTCACGAATGGCCTGTATCAGGCTTTTGAAAATACGTTTCAGACTGCCACCGTAGCGCCGGTTGACCCGGGCCGCCAGCGCCATGACACGCAGATCCTGAATGGCATGGATTTCGGCGACCTGATCCAGGACATCCTCAATCGGCGCCCCCAGCCGCACCTGTCGACCAACGCTGAGAAACAGGCTGCGAATCGGCTCGTCCGCGTCGGTGGTGGCATTGTAGAGCGCCTCCTCGATGCTGTTTCCGGCAGTCAAGGAGCGCATCATGTATTCGAGGAACTCGGGCAGTTGATCGAGAATGCGGGCTCGACGGGCGGCTTCCCGGTGGATCAACCAGAGCAGGCCCAGCGTCAACTCGACCGCCAGGACGATGACTGCGGCGGCCAGACCTGCCACCAATGCAGCCGCCAGGGCCAGGGCGAGAATGCCCAGCAACAAGCGTCGCAGCACGAAAGACTCGACATCAAGCCCTGCACGATGCAGATGAACATTGAAGAAGCGCAAAATCGGGTCGCCCGGCCCCGCAGGCAGCGCTGGCGTGGCGGCCACATCGCCATCTCCGGCGATTCGAGCTTTCCAGTTGATCTCGCGAGCATCGGCTTTGCGCCCGCCGGCAAGCAGGGCATAGGCCGCTCCCAGCAGCAGCAAGATGATCACCACCAGCATCAGCAGCAGGATGGTCATAAGCGTTCGAACTGGTCGGCGGCCTGATTCAAGCTGAATACAGGCACCGTCCGCAGCTTGTCCTGGACGAATTCCAGACGGCAGACTTCGAGTACCCGACGACGGCCGTCGGGCAAACGCGCCAGTTGAACCAGCAAGTCAACCGCGCTGCTGATCTGACGATCCAGCGTATTGCCCGCCCCCTGGTAACCGGCAAAACCAGCCAGCAATTCAATCCGGTGCAGTGCGTCCTGCGGGCTATTGGCGTGCAAGGTGGTCATGGAACCCTCATGCCCGGTATTCATCGCCTGCAACATGTCCAGCACTTCGTCACCGCGCACTTCGCCCAGGACAATCCGATCAGGCCGCATCCGCAAGGCATTGCGCACCAGATCGCGCGCACTGACTTCGCCTTCCCCCTCCAGATTGGGTGGACGGGTCTCGAGTCGCACCACGTGCTCATTGTTGAGGCGAAGTTCCGCTGCATCCTCAATGGTGATTACCCGCTCCGCTTCGGGTATCCAGTGACTCAGCAGATTGAGGAAGGTCGTCTTGCCCGAACCCGTACCGCCCACGACGATCATGCTGCGACGCTGCGCCACCGCATCACTGAGAAAATCCAGTATCTCCTGGCTGACCGAACCGGCAGCCACCAGCTCTGTCGCACTCAGAGGTTCGCGCCTGAATTTGCGAATCGATACACAAGGGCCGTCCAGGGCCACCGGCGGAATGATCGCATTGACCCGGCTGCCATCGGCCAGCCTGGCATCGACCATTGGATGGAATTCATCGATCCGCCGACCGATCGGCGACAGAATCCGCTGGACCACGCGAATCACATGCGCATCATCCGCGAAACGCACCGGGGCCTGTTCCAGACGTCCCTGGCGCTCGATGAAGATTCGATTCGGCCCGTTGACGACAATATCGTCGATCGATTCGTCATCGACCAGGGTCTGCAGGGGACCAAAGCCAACCAGTTCGTCTTCTACATCCTGGGCCAGCACGCTGGCTTCCCGGGTATTCACGGCCAGCCGATTATCGTGAACGTAGCCGCGCACATTTTCATCGATGAAACGCCGCAGTTTCGCCTGGGGCCAGTCCACGATCTGTAGATTGCGTTCCTCGAGCAGGCGGATCAGATGTCGATGCAGCTTGAGCTTGAGTTGCAGATACTGATCGGTCAGCCTAAAGCTGGAACGGGCGTCCATTACTCACCCAGAATCCGCTTCAACAAACCGCCACGCTCCTGCTTCACTTTCAGATGCTTGACATCCTGCACCGCCAGTCGCCGGACGAATTCCCGCATGGCCCGGCAATACGCATCTTTGGGCGCAATCTTGTACAGCGACTCACCGGCATTCATCGCCCGTAAACGGGTCTGGTAATTGACCGGCATTTCGGCCCACAGCGGCAGTTCAATCAACTGCGCCAGGCTCGGTGCATCCAGCCCGCGGGCGATACCATCACTGTCGACGATCAGGCCCAGCCGATCCAGGCTGCAGTCTTCCAGACGCAGGGCTTTGAGCAGGTGCTTGTTCGCCCGACTGTTCAAAATGCTGCCATCGCTGATCATGCAGCTGGCCTGGGCACGTGACACAATCCCGGCCACGGTGTTGATGCCAAGATTGCTCGCGGTGCACACCACGATGGTGTGAAAATGCTTCATCAGGACATCGAGCAGAGCGAGCAAGTCCTGCTCCACCATCTGCGCCGGCTCCACCATATCCTCCGGCAATGCCAGCACGTACAGACCCGAACTGTGCTTGACGAACGCCGTATCGATCAGGGTCTGGTCGCAACGATAGACGTCCTGCACGGCATCCAGTGCGGAATAGCTCTGGGCCAGATTCATGAATACCAGGGAAGCCCCGTGTGGCTGGGCCAGATCGATCAACAGCACTTTGTCACCCGGCCGGCACTCATCCAGCAAGGCCAGCGCCAGGTGCTCGGCGGTCCAGGCCAGCGCAGGGCCACCTGGGGCCGAATGAATGGAGAAAACCCGCGCAGCGCGTTCCTGTCCCGCTTGCGTGCTGGCGGATTTACGCATCAATTTGCGCAGGCGTTCCGACAATTGCTCGTCATCGCGCCCCATCACGAAGAAATCCCGCGCCCCGGCCCGCATCGCCTCGAGCACGCTTTGGGTGGGACTGTCAGCACCGATGGCCACAACCAGTGTCTGAGAATGCTCGTCAGCCAGCTGCTCAAGCAGGCTGGTGCGCCCCCCTGCCGAGTCTGCTTCAACAAACGCCACTTCCAGGTGTTCAATACCGATCAATTGAGCCAGCACGGGATCGGCGGGATCATCAGCACGAATCCAATGTAAATCCATGCCCGGCCCCAGGATCTCCTTGAGCCAGGTCAAGTACATCGGATCTGCGGCAATAACCGCCGCTTGGGTCCTCATCGGCTGTAACCGGAACCGAAACGTCCGGTTTCACTGAAGATCAGACTCGCTGCGCTAGGCTTGAAATCTTCATAGCGCTGACCCGGCAGCGCGGGCAAGGCAGCGCCAGGCTGCAGCGGCTTCACCAGATGCGGTGTGACCACCATCACCAGCTCACGCTCGTCACGGTCATACCGGCTGGATTTGAAAAATGCGCCCAGAATGGGAATGGAACTCAAAAACGGCACCTTGTCGACATTCGCCATCAGATTCCGGCTCACCAGGCCGCTGATCACGAAGCTCTCGCCGTCACCGAGTTCGACCATGGTGTCAGTCCGCCGCACGGTCAGCGCCGGCACGGCGGTTCCGCTGACCTGTACGCCGGCGGAAAAATCCAGTTCGCTGACCTCCGGCGCCACTTTCAGGGCGATGCGATTGGCGGCCAGTACCGTCGGCGTCAGCGACAAGCGAACGCCGAATTCCTTGTATTCAATGGAAATCCCGCCGTTACCGCCCTGCGAGACCGGGACCGGAAACTCTCCGCCAGCCAGGAAGGTCGCGGTCTGACCGCTCATCGCCATCAGACTCGGTTCCGCTAATGTCCGGACCAGACCTTGATTCTCCAGCAAGCTCAGGTAGCCCAGGATATTTCTGCTGGCGTTACCCAGAACGATGTTGAAGGCATTACTCAGAGGCAAAAAACCCGATGAACTGGTCAAGCTCACCGTGTTCGCTGGGTCATCCGCGCTGGTACGTGGTCCGGTCAACTCAGCCCCGCTGAGCGTGCCGGGCCGGGTCAAAGAGGCGGTGCCATCGAGCCGGTTCACCAGAAAATTGAAGCCGAACTCCTTGAGAGTGGAGCGCGACAGTTCAGCAACCTTGATCTCGGTCAGGACCTGGCTACCTATCGCGATACTGGACGAATCAACCGGGTTCTCCCCGGCTTGCTGCAATGCCCGGCTGTGCGCAGGCAGATTCGGCAACATGCCGTCAAGGCGACCAAGCGATACCCGCGCCCCGCTGAGCTCCTGATCTGGCTCGGCCGGCTCCACCAAGGGATTTTCGATGTCTTTGATCACCAGACGATAGGCTTTGGTCTGTTTAAGCTCTTTGAACCAGACCAGCAGGCTGGTGACCCCTTTGGCCTTGCCGGTGACCAGTAATTCGTGCCGATTGATGACATTGACATCGGCGACCGCGGGATCGCCCACTGCGACGCGCTTTACGCTGAGCTTCTCCCGCATCAAATAGTGGGTCCCGGCTTCGACAATCACCACATCCGGGGACGCGAGTTCCGCCCAAACAGCGCTTGGCAACAAAAGGACTAGCAGGCAGAGTACATTCTTCATCAGTCAGTCACCGTTTGTGAAGTACCGCCACGTAGGACCTGTATAACATAAGGTCTGGGCTTGGGTCGGGACGACTTTTTCGCCGCCAGGCGGGTCAATTCAGTCAAGGTAATCGCTTTTTCCCGACTGAAATCGTCCGCGGCCGCAGGCTTTGTCCCTGCCGGGGATGAGGCGGCCGGTAACGGACTGCCGCCTGCATTGCCCGCCGCGTCCTCGCTGGCCAGGAACTGCCGATGCAAGGCCAGCCTGACCTCACCTACGCTGGCCCCAAGCATGACTTTGGTGGTGCTTTTTTCCGGAATGGCCAGGACTGCGGTACGCACCCGGCTACGACGTTCGGGGCGGCCTTCTTCTTTGCGCAGGCCTTCGGGACGTTCGATGATCCGATCTTCGTATGCCAGAACCAGCACTTTTTCCAACAGGACGCGAGATTGGGCCGGTCCACTGGTGCCGCGAATGAACAGCAACAGGTCCACTTCGTCCCCCGGCCTGATGAAGCCCCCAACCGCAACCACATCGGAGATTTCCACCGACATGGCCTGATGGCCCGCGGGAATGAGTCGAGCTAATACATTGGAATCGCGAAAGTATCTTGGTGTTACCGGTGCCCCTGCGTCCACATCGATCAATGGCGCGCGGCCAAGCACGTCTTCCAGACGACTGAAATAACGCGTGGGCAGGACCGAGATGGGCATCAAACCGATGTCGTCAGGCTCGATCACCTGCGTCGCGGCCAAGGGCCTGAGGGCCACCACCGCCAGGGTGGTCGGCTGGGCGTTTGCTTCCTGCTGAGACGCCTGCGCTGCACGGCTGGCCTCCTCACGCGCCGCGGACGTCATCGACAGCGTCATCCGGTAGGCCAATATGCCCAGAATGATTGCGAGCGTAACTGCCGCCAAGGCCGCGTATTTAAGCCCTTGATTTCCCATGCCAAAATCCCTTTTACCCGAGTCGGCGCCCTGAACCCCCAATTGGTGCTTTGATGTTAGCAGGTCTGTTGCCGCAAAACCTCGCTGCGGGGTCGTGTGGAGCGTGCTGCTTTGTTACGTGATCAGGTTTCTCCAACCAGCGCCGAACCAGAGCCCACCAGTTGCGGAGGCATCGGCGGCAACTGACCAATCAATGGCATGCTCAGAACCGGAAACAGCCCATCCACGTCGAACCGCAGTTTGACCTGGACCACGTTGGTGGCGCCGTCTACGCAGACTTCAACGCCGCTGGAGGAAGATTCACCGCCTGCGCAAGCGGCCTCACCCAGGACCCGGCTTTTCTGCGCGCTGGGCAACCAGTCCAGGACCTCGGCAGCACGCGCACGGACCTGCTGAGCCACGCTGGTATCGAAATCCGGATTACCCACAGGGTTGACCCGATGGGCAGCGGCCGCGGACTCCTGAGCCGCAAAACTGATGCTTTCCTGAAGAACAAACAGATACGAGTACACCACCACGCTGTAGAACAGGATAAACAGCATGGGAAAGACCAATGCAAACTCCACAGCCGTGGCGCCTGACTGGTGGCGCGCCACATTGTGCCCACCGCCAGCCCTCCCGCTTAAAGCAGAATCAAGCGTGAGCATTATTCGCAGTTCGCGTCATCGCCCGTCATGCACGCGACAATATTATCGAAGGTGGTATCAAACCCCCCGCCGATAACGCCAATCGCCGCCACCAAAATGGCCGCCAGTAATCCGGCGATCAACGCATACTCAATCGCCGATGCGCCGGTCTGGACCTTGCGGTGCGGATGCGATTCTCGTTTCATCTGTAAATCTCCTGGGAACAGTCCAATCTTTCTCCACTCGACAGCGGTTTGCAAGCCTATCACTGTGCGCACAAACTACGCTCTCCGCCTGGCCGAATGGCGAGAGGTCTTGGCGGCATGATCAGGCTTAGTTGGTGAAGTATCCGTGAATACCTATGTGGTGGGCGACGTGCAGGGTTGCGCCGATGAACTGGAACGCTTGTTGGCAAGCGTACGCTTCGATCCAGGCCAGGATCGCCTGTGGCTGCTAGGTGATTTGATCAATCGCGGCCCGAAGTCACTACAGACGCTGCGACTGGCCCGGTCGCTCGGCCAGGCCTGCACGACGATCCTCGGCAACCATGATCTGAGCATCCTGGCCCAATCCTACGACGGGCGTACACCATCCCGGGTGAAAAAGACCGCCAGGGAAATCGCCGCGGCGCCCGATGGCCACGAGTTGCTGGACTGGCTGCGGCATCGCCCTCTCGCCCATCGGTGCGAGCGCTATCTGCTGATTCATGCTGGTCTGCCGCCGCAATGGAGTGTGGAGCAGGCCCTGGGCTTCGCCGACGAAGTTGAACGCGCCCTGCGCGGCCCGGATCATGTCGCCTTCATGGACGCCATGTTTGGTGATCGACCGGATCGCTGGGATGCCCGTCTCGAGGGTATACAACGCCTGCGCTTCATCACCAACTGCCTGACCCGACTGCGCTTCTGCACCGCAGATGGACGCCTGGCACTGGCTGAAAAACAATCGGCCAGACAGGCCAGCAAAGGGCTGCTGCCGTGGTTTGCCGTACCCGGCCGGGCCAGTACGGATACCACGATCCTGTTCGGCCACTGGTCCACGCTGGGTCAGGTGTATTGGCCGCAGTACCGGGTCTGGGGCCTGGACACCGGGTGTGTCTGGGGCGGTCGGCTCACCGCCCTGCATCTGGAATCTCTCCGCCTGATTCAAGCTCCTTCACGAGGGCATAAAAAACCGGGCGCCAGTTAAACTGAACGCCCGGTTGTTATCACGCAGGTCGGGAACGGATCCTCGACCCGGAAGGAGTTACTCGGCTTTGACGAACTTCTGGTGCTGAACCATGAACCGCGCCAGAGCCGGCATGACCAGAATCGCACCGACCATGTTTGCGGTGAACATGAACACCAGGAGCACGCCCATATCCGCCTGGAACTGAAGATCAGACAACAGCCAGGTCGAGACCGAACCACCCAAGGCGATCCCGGTAAAGATCACTGCCTTACCGGTCTTGTGCAGCGTTTCATAGAAAGCCTCTTCCAGAGTCTTGCCGTTACCCAAGCCGTCGAGCAGCGTGCTGTAGATGTAGATGCCGTAGTCGACGCCGATCCCGACCGCCAACGCAACCACCGGCAGGGTCGCCACTTTCAGTCCGATGCCTCCCACGGCCATCACCGCATAAGCCAGTGAAGACACCAGCGACAAGGGCAGGACCACGCAGAGCACGCCGCAGACGGTGCGGAAGGACAGCCACATGAACACCAGAATGACCAGGTACACCCACATGACCACCTGGATTTCCTGTTCGGTAATCACCTCGTTGGTTGCCGCCATCACCCCGACGTTACCGGTTGCCAGGGCATAATTGATTTCCGGATGGCCATCTTCGGCATTAAAGCGCTTCACCTCGGCCACAATATGCTCGATCGTCTCGGCGCGATGGTCTTCGGTAAAGATCATCACCGCCATGGCCGAACAGTTCGGATTCAGCAAACCCGATGAGGTGGGGATCGGCGTAATCGCCTGAACCATCACAAACTGATTGCGTGGCAGCACCTGAAACTTGGGCGTTCCTTCGTTGAACTGCCCATTGACCATCTTCGCGACCTGCGGCAAGGAAATCGTCGAATTCACCCCGGCCGTGTTGTCCATGCGCCAGGCGAACCGATCGACGTTCTCCATGATGTCATTACGGATACAGGACTCGGCCGGCGCCTCGGCAATGACCTTGAGAATATCCACCCCGATGGTGAAGTTCTCCACAATCGCTTTGGAATCCTGGTTATACCGCGACTCGGGCCGCAGTTCAGGCACACCTTCCTGAGCATCACCGTGCAACAGGAACTGATATTGATACTGCGACCAGCCGAGCAGCAAGCCACACAGAACCAGGGTGATGGCCGCCGGAGTCGGACGGGTGATCTTCGCGATGAAGCGCCACAGACCATCCCCCATGTGCTCGCGACGCAGCTGCTTTTCGCGGAACGCATCCATGTCCTTCATCTCGATATAGGTGAGCCAGATCGGCGCCAGCACCTTGTTCGTGATGATGATCGCGACCATGCCAAAGGCAGCATTGATCGACATTTCCCGGATGATATCGATAGGAATCAGATAAATCGTCGCAAAACCCGCAACGTCGGTGATCAGGGCTGTCGTACCCGGAATCGCCAGTCGCCGGAAAGTCTCCAGCGAGGCATTGAAGGGGTCTTTACCTTGATCAACCTCCCCAACCCAGGAGTTGACGTATTGCACCCCGTGACTGGTCGATACCGACAAGACTAGAAATGGAATCAGAATGGCGAACGGATCCAAGCCGAATCCCGCCGTGGTGAGCATGCCGAATTCCCAGATCACCGCAACCAGCGAACACACCAGCACGACCATCGACAACTTGAACGAGCCGGTGTAAACCCAAAGCAGCACAGCCGTCATCAGCAGGGCAATTCCGAAGAAAATCACCACTTCCGCTGCCGCATCGGTCACATCGCCGATCACTTTGGCGAAGCCGACAATGTGAATCTTCAAACCATCCGTTTCAAACTGCTGGCGAATCTTTTCCAGATTCTTGGCCACCACCCGATAATCCAGCTTCTCACCGGTAACCGGATCGGTTTCGAGCAATTCGGCGAAGACCATGGCCCCGTGCTGCTGCTCGGTCACGTAGCGCCCGATGACGCCCGCCTTGCCGACGTTACCGCGAACCAGGTCAAACATCTCCTGGGTAGGCGCGTACTCGGCCGGAATCACATTCCCGCCAGCAAAGCCGCCTTCGACCACCTCGGTGAATCGCACATCGGGCGTGAACAACGAACTCACTCGGGAACGATCCACGCCCGGCAGGAAGAAGACTTCGTCGGTGACGTTTTTCAACGCACTGAGGAAGCTTTCGTTGTAGATGTCGCCGGATTCCTGAATCAGCGCAACCAGCACCGTGTTGCCCCCACCAAAGTCCGCCTGATAATTCTTCAGCGTCTTCATGTAGGGATGTTCAAGCGGGATCGACTTGTCAAAACCCGCGTCAACCCGCGTTTGCGAAGCCTGCCAGGCAAAAAACACCGTCAATACCGCAAGCACTGCCAATCCGACCATCCGCTGCCCGTAGACCAGCGGCTCGACGACCTTTAGAATTTTGTCCGTTGCACTCATTAATCTTTCCCCTGCACCGTTGCGGCGCTGACCTCTCAATTATTTTTGGATTAGCTGCGCACCGGCTTCGCCGACCACCATAAGCGCGCCTTCGAGCGGTTGCACCGCGGCCAGCGTGATCCCCACCGGATTATCTAGAGTGTTGATCTGTCGCAGTCCCCCCGAGGTCTGATAGATCACCCCATTGATGCCGACCATGACGGCCTCCCCGCTGGGTAATTGCGCGGCCCCGATCAGGGAATTCTCGCTACCCAGTTCGACCTTGCGCCACTCCGGATCATCGATGTCATCTGCGATAAACGCATTCCCGCGCAAGCCCACGATGAGGACACCCGACTCGCCCACGGGCGTGGCATCAAACATTGAGCTGCTGTAGGGTGACTCCAGCGACTCCCAGGTCGCCCCCGCATCCTTGGACAGAGCCAGCACGCCCTGCTCGCCAGCGATAAAGAGATCGCCGCTGTTCAGGCGGGTGATGGCGTTGAAATGCCATTCATCTTCACGAATCGGCGTATCGAAATCTTCCCATGTATCGCCCCCGTCAGAGGTGACGTACATCAGGCTGTAGGCGCCAACCGCGATGCCGTGCTTGGCGTCGAGAAACAGGACATCCAGAAAAGGCTTTTCCAGTTCGGGCTCGAAGTTCTGCACGATCCAGCTGCGCCCGCCGTCACGGGTCCGAATGATCACCGCATCATGACCCACCGCCCAGCCATTACTGGCATCGGCAAATGAAACTGCGGTCAGGGTCGCCCGTGTCGGGCTTGGCACCTGGACCCAGTTCTTGCCATCCAGGGAACCGATGACATGCCCCCGTTCCCCGACAGCAACCAGACGTTTCCCGGTATCGACGACATCAAGCAGCAGGGAATGACCTGCCGCCAGAGGCAGCATTTCTGCATTTTGAGGTTGTATCTCCTGGCTTAGCCCCTGGGCATGCACCAATAGCGGCGCGCTCAGCGCCAGAGCCAATAAACCTTGGCTTGTTCTCATTCTTGATCTCCCTTCTTGCGGCGGCGTTCCAGCCACCGCTATTGCTTTAAAATGAGTATTGCACCGTGAACATCAGATTGTCGCGATCGCGGTTCGGGTTGGTATCCCCATCCAGATAGGTGTAGCGCAACTCGGTAAACCATTGCGACTGGTAGTCGAAGCGCAGCCCGAGCAAACCGGTGGTATTGCCTTCCTGGAAATTCTGTCCCAACCCCGGAGCGACGCCCTTGATGTCATAAAACAGCGCTACAAGCGGCTCGAAATTCCAGCCGAGGAAGAAGTCCTGATACTTGGTCAGGGTCAGAATGCGAATGCCGTAGGCCATGGAATCACCGAAACCGCTGGGATCCTGTGCGGTGGGATTCTGTCGGCACGGCTCCGCTTCGGCCCCGCCGATCGTATCAAAGGCCTGACGCACACAGCGTGCATCCCCATCGCCACTGGTCTGGGTACCATTGGTCAGAGCCGAACTGTCAGCCAGGCCATTGCTCGTGCCATCAGCGCCCACACTGGCGTGGGTGTCTGTCGCCGCCCCCTGGAACTGCAATTCATTGAGACTGGGCATGTCCAGCACGTGAGTCAGTCCAAACTCGGCCAGCATCAGCACCTGGGAAGCACCAAACGGGTTTTCCGCAGCACCGAAGGTTCTCAGCAGAGAGGTGACCAGTTGCCCCTGCTTCATTTCCTCATAGCCGCGAATGTACATGCCCGGCGTAACCGGTTGCTTTCTGTAGATGGTCTGCACGTAATCCGGAACGGCCATGCGTCGGCCTGGCAACACGGTTGCCGGAACGGAACTTCCGGCGATCGGCAATCCGGTGATCGGATCGGTCTGCGGCGGTATCCCGACATTGATGTTGTTGATCGGGAAGGCCGGCTGGAGCGCGGCAAAAAGCAAATCCACGGTGTGTATCTGCACCGGATGATTGGGCCGGAAGGTGTACTCACCCGCCCAGGCGAAATCCCCAATCGTGGTATTGAAGCTTACCCCCAGCATATGCCGGTTTTCCGGATATTCGGCGAAGAGCTGCGCGGTATCGACCGGCAGCGGTTCCTCGGCAACGCGCAAGGTGCCGATGTCTCCGGTTCCGGCGCCGCAATCCGCCGCCAGGGTCGCGGCGTCGGTGGAATTGGCCGCGCAGGAAGCCTGAGCGGCAATCAAGCTGACCGACGGAATGCGTGAATGCGTATTGGTGTAATAAAAGCCGAATTCGGTGCCGTTGTTGAAGTTTTCGGCGAAATATTTGAGCGCAAAGCCGAATTGACCGCCGTCTTTGGGCTTGCGATCGGGCAGACGGTAAACCGTACGACTTCCGGCCGAGCCCAGCGCGAAAGGATCTTCGCTATTGTCCTGGGACGAATACAGGCGCTGCGGGTCTTCCGGCGCCTTGCCAAACGACAACATGGCGTACTGACCACCCAGATCGCTGCCGCCGAGGGTATCGCTCACCGAAAAGAACGTTCCTGGCGCATCAATCCGCACCGGCTCCCACTCATACTGGTAGAACACTTCGGTGGCGATGTTCAGCGTGATGTCGGTGCTGGCGTAGAGCATGCCCACCGGCTGGAACAGCTCGGACAGGTCGAAGCCCGGCGTACGCAGACGGACCTGGTCCGGCGGGTTGACGGTATTGATGCTGTTCAGCGGTAAGGAGTTACTTTCACCCCAGACAAAGCCCTGGCGACCGAGTCGGATGCTGACGTCGCGTCCCATGAACGGCACGAAGGTCGACAGATACGCATCTTCAAGTTCGAAATGGGTGCCGAACTCTTTTTCCGACGCCGCATCCAGGGGTGAAGTGCGCTGCTGCAAGGTGGTATCGGGATGGAATTCATCCATGCCCACATAGGTGTCGTTGAACAACCAGATTCCGCCAGCCACCAGCGAAAAATTGCCCCAGCTCAAATTCAGCTTGGAATTGAGCTTGGCCGCCGCGGAGACGAGATCGCCTCTGTCAAAATTCAGATTGCCATTATCGCCGTTGATATTGAATGAACCTGGCGCATTGACATAGGCGAGATTCAAGGACGGATCGCTGGTGCTGTTACAGGTGCCGCCAATCAGCCCCAGCGCTGCGTATTCCTCTTCGCTGGCGTAGGTCGGCTTGCCTGGCCCTGGATTGTCGGTATGCGATGAGCGCGTACACAGACCCGGCTGAAGATTGACCTTGGCGATCAGGCTCGGATCCCGTTCTTCCACACGCCAAGCCGCACCGAGCGTAAAGGTACTGTCCACCGATCCATACACCGGACCCACTTCAAACTGCAGGGCATGCACAGGGCTGATTAGCAGCAATCCGGCTCCAATCCAAGCCCGCGACACGATGTTTGCCACAGATTTTCTCAACACCATAACTCCCCTATATCTTCTCGCACCAGATAGCCGGACTGGCTTCCTTGACGGGACGGTCGATGCCCGCGCCGCCCTTCTCGATCCCTAGCGGATGATTTGTAACAGAGGACCTGAGCTCAGGCAAGCCAGAAACCCGCGATTTACTAAATATCCCGCCAAATCAGCGCCGCCATGCGGCCGGTCTCTCGGTCCCGACGATACGAAAAAAACCGCCCGGCATCGGCATAGGTGCAAGCCGAATCGCGGTACACGCGGTCGATACCCAGGCGGTGCAGGGCCTGGACCGCCAGAAGCTGCAGGTCGGCTTGCCAGCGATCCCGTGCGCCGGGGACAAATGCCGCGGCAGCCAGATCGTCTCGACGCAAAAACGCGCTGCGAACTTCAGGTCCAACTTCAAAAGACGACACGCCAATACACGGCCCCAGCCACGCTTGAAAGGCGCGCGACCCGCCGAGTCGCGCGCGAAGCTGCGCAATGGCCCGGTCAAGAATTCCGGCGCATAAGCCGCGCCATCCCGCATGAACGGCCGCCACACAGCGCCCATTCACGTCACTGATCAAGACTGGCAGGCAGTCCGCTACCATCACGGCGCAGACCACGCCAGGCGCCTGAGTCCAGGCTCCATCCGCAGCCAGACTGGCCCCGGCAGGCAGGGGCAGCTTTACCAGTTTCGTACCGTGCACCTGCTCCAGCCAGGTGGGCTGGCCCGGCAATTCCAGCGCGCTCATCAGGCGCTGGCGGTTTTCGAGCA
>JBFJVB010000043.1:0-21602 GCA_041624435.1 Oceanococcus sp.
GGAACTGGCACGAGCAATCTGGGACCGCGGCCCGCAGTGGCTGGCCGAGCACGCCAGCTGAGCGCTGGCCTGACCCTCCGCTACACTACCCAAGGCTGACCCAAGAGAACACCATGCCCTACGCCCGCGCCGAAATCCTGATCCAGGCCCCGATCACGCTGGTCTGGGACGTCATGCTCGATGTCCGCAACTACGCCCAGTGGAATCCGTTCATCGAAAAGATCGGCTGCGCCGACCCCAGCCCGAAACTGGGCAGCGATTTGGAACTGCACGTGCATTTCGCCAATGGCAAACGCCATCAGACGGTGGAGCGGATCATCCGCCTGGACCCGCCCGAAGAAATTGACGGTGTCGTGCAGGCCACCCTGGAGTACATTTTTCTCGGCCGGCTTGCGGACTGGAATCTGGTCCGCGGACAACGGCCGCAGGTGATCACCCAGCATGCGCCAGACTGCACCCACTATCTCACCGACGAAACCCTGCGCGGCTGGCTGGCCTGGGCCACGCCGATCAAGCAGGTTCAGGACGGCTTCGAACGTCACGCCGCGGCACTCAAGCAGCGCTGCGAGAAGCTGTACCAGGATCGCAGCGCTTAGCGCGGCCGTTTGCCCTTGTTCCGTCGCGCCGTGCTCTGGGCCTTGCGCTGATACGCCGTCACCGCCTTGGCGCGGGCTGCGCGATCCGCGATGCCCTGCTGATTGATCGCCTGTTCGGCGTGCAGTTTCGCGTAGCTGTTCCAGCGCCGCTCGTCCAGTTCGCCGGCTGCAATCGCCTGGCGGATCGCACAGCCGGGTTCACTGGCATGCTGGCAGTCATTGAAACGACACTGCCCCAGGTACTGCACCACCTCGGCAAACAGCGCCTCCAGCCCGTCAGCACAGCCGGGTAGCTGCAGCTCACGCATCCCCGGCGTATCGATGATCAGCCCGCCGCTACGCAGTCGATGCAGGGATCGTGAAGTCGTGGTGTGGCGCCCTTTGTCGTCGCCTTCGCGGGTGCTCTGGGTTTCCAGGCGCTCATCGGCCAGAACATTGGTCAGCGTCGACTTGCCCACCCCGGAAGAGCCCACCATCGCCACCGTCTGACCGACGCCACACCAGGCCTGGAGTTGCGCCACGGCGTGCGCATCCAGGGCATTGAGACAGACCACCTCCAGCTCCTCACGCAAACCCGCCGCGGCGGCGCGAAAGATGTCCGGTTCCTCGCAGCGATCGGCCTTGGTCAGCACCACCACCGGCTTCACCTGCGCCTCCAGCGCCAGGACCAGATACCGCTCCAGACGCTCCAGGCTGAAATCCGTGTTGCAGGAACTGACGATGAACAGGGTGTCCAGATTGGCGGCAATCAGCTGTCGGTCCGCACGCTCTCCGGCCGCACGGCGACTGACACTGCTGTAACGCGACAGCCGTCTGACCGGCACGGTCAGATTCTGTTCCTGGCGCACCAGCAACCAGTCACCCACCGCCAGATCGTAGCTCTTCGGGTACAGGGCCAGATCCAGCTCATGCGTCGCAGATGCGGACCACAACACCGCATGGCCGCGTTCAATCCGGGCGATGCGCGCCGGGAACTGCCCCGGGCCGGCATCCGCGCACTCCTGCTGCCAGCGTGCGCGAAAGCCCAGGGCCGTCAAAGCGGCATCAGCACACATCAAGCATCACGGCGGGAAGGAAAAGAAGTCATAGCGGGCCTATTCTAGTGCACTGCGTGGCCGATGACGGCGCGGCCAAGCCGCGCCAAAACCCGGTGAGCGCACGCGCGGCAGCGCGCCACAGGTCCTGGCCACAAGGCCACCGACTGAAATTTTTGCTGCGGCGTAGGTATCTCAGGCCTTGGCGCACTACACTTGACCCAGCTCCATACCAAGATTGCCCATGCCCCTGCCTGCACCACTGAAAACCCTGTTTGCGGATCGCATCGCGGCCACGCCCAGCCGGCTTGCTCACTGGAAGGTGCGCCGCTGGGGCCTGGATGACCTGCTGGGCCGCCCCCCTGAACTGGAATTGTATTACGAGGCCGGCGATCCGCATTCGCATTTATGCGCGCAGTGGTTAAGGGAAAACGTGGAGCGCCTGCACCTTCCGGTGCGGATTCGCATGGTGCCGGCGCCGACTCCGGAGGCCTACCCCGAAGCCGAAAAGCAAAGAGCCATGGCGCTCCGGGACGCGCAGCGCATCGCCCCTGCCTATGGTCTGAGTTTTCCCGAACCCGCCGTGCTGCCCGATGAGCCGGCCTGCCGTCTGGCCGGCGTGTTGTTGCAGCAGGCCAGCGCCGACCTCAAAACCTGGTTACGCACCGAGCAGGCGATGTCCAGTCGGCTGTTCAGCGGCCAGGCCGTGCATGGCCCCAAACCCGCCCGCTCGGCCGAACAGGCGATTGCCCGCAACGCGGCTCGGCGCAGCGACCTGGGTCATTATCTGCCGGGCATGTGGCAGTTCAACGGCATCTGGTTCTGGGGCCTGGACCGAATGGCGTTTCTGGAAGCGGAGCTGCGCGCCGCCGGCGGGATGCTGGATCAGGCCCCGCTGCTGCGCTGTGACACCACGCGCTTTGCCTTGCCCACACTCACCGGCGACAGCCCGACGCTGGAATTCTTTTTCAGCTTTCGCAGTCCCTACTCGTATCTCGCAGCGGCCACCCTGAATGCGCAATTCCAGGATCTGCCGATCCCGCTGAGGCTGCGCCCGGTCCTGCCCATGGTCATGCGCGGCCTGGCGATTCCGCGCGCCAAGGGCTTTTACATCGTGCGCGACGCCTACCGCGAAGCAGCCCGCTTGGGCCACCCCTTTGGCCACATCGCCGACCCGGTGGGTGCAGGCGCCGAGCGCTGCCTGCGGATTTTCCCGCTGGCCCGCGATCCGCAGGCCCAATTGCGTTTCTGTCATGAAGCCGGCAAAGCCATCTGGAGCGAAGCGCTCGATGTGGCCCGTGATCCGGGCTTGCAGACCGTCTGCGAGCGCGCTGGCATCGACTGGGACGAAGCTCAGACCGCCCTGGCCGACGAGCAAGGGCTGGACTACGCGCAAAGCAATCGCGAGGATCTGCTGGCCGCAGGTGCCTGGGGCGTGCCCACGTTCCGGGTGGGTGAGTTCGTCTGCTGGGGCAATGACCGCCTGCCGATGCTGGGTGAATTCCTGCGCCGTGAATGTGCCTCGGATCCGGCCCCGGCCCCAAGCCCGGACGAATCGCGGTAAAATTGTCCGCTCGGTCAGTTCGGCGCCCCCGCGCGCCGCATCCGCTCCCGGTTGCACCGCAACCGTCCAAACACCCTGAAAAGAGAAAGATTCATGTCCAATCGTGAAGTTGTGGTGCTGAGCGCCGCTCGCACCGCCATCGGCAGCTTTGGTGGTTCGCTCAAATCCGTTCCCCTGGCTGATCTGGCCACCACCGCGATCAAGGCGGCGATCGAACGCTCCGGCGTCGACGCCGAGCAGATTGGGCATCTGGCCATGGGCCATGTGATCCCGACCGTCGCCCGCGATGCCTATCTGAGCCGGGTGGCGGCTGTCCAGGCTGGTTTGCCTCACGCCTGTCCGGCTTTCAATGTCAACCGCCTGTGCGGCTCGGGCCTGCAAGCCATCATCTCCTCCGCCCAGGCCCTGATGCTGGGCGATGCCGACGTGGCCATCGGTGCGGGCGCCGAATCCATGAGTCAGGGCGCCTACCTGCTGCCTTCCGGCCGTTGGGGCGCACGCATGGGCGACGCCACCATGCAGGATTACATGATGGGCGCGCTGCACGACCCGTTTGCCAACATCCACATGGGCATCACCGCCGAAAACGTCGCCGAGCGCTATCAGATCAGCCGCGAAATGCAGGATGCCCTGGCCCTGGAAAGCCAGCAGCGTGCCGCCAGGGCCATTGCCGAGGGTCGGTTCCAGTCGCAAATCGTGCCGGTGGAACTGAAAAGCCGCAAGGGCACTACCGTGTTCGACACCGATGAACATGTTCGCGCCGACACCTCGCTGGAGGTCCTGTCGGGCATGCGTCCGGTGTTCAAGAAGGACGGGCTGGTCACCGCGGGCAACGCCTCCGGTCTGAACGATGGGGCCAGCGCCGTGGTGCTGGCCACCGCCGAGGCTGCCAGCAGACTGGGCCTCAAGCCGATGGCCCGGCTGGTGGGCTATGCCCATGCCGGCGTCGATCCCGCCTACATGGGTATCGGCCCGGTACCGGCCACGCAGAAGCTGCTGGAACGCACCGGCCTCAAGGTGAGCGATCTGGATGTGATCGAAGCCAACGAGGCATTCGCCGCCCAGGCCTGTGCGGTCACCCAGGAACTGGCGCTGGACCCCGCCAAGGTCAACCCCAACGGCTCGGGCATTTCCCTGGGCCACCCGGTCGGCGCCACCGGCGCGATCATCACCACCAAGGCCTTGTATGAGCTGGAACGCATCGGCGGGCGGTATGCCCTGGTGACGATGTGCATCGGGGGCGGTCAGGGCATTGCCGCCATTTTCGAGCGAGCCACAGCATGAGCCAGACCTTGAAGATCAAGCGGATCGGCGTCGTAGGCGCCGGTCTGATGGGTAACGGCATCGCCCAGGTCTCCGCGGTAAGCGGTCTTGGGGTGGTGATGGTCGACATCGCCGAGACGGCCCTGGAACGCGGACTGGCCAATCTGGAGAAAAGCCTGGCCAAGCTGGTGGCCAAGGACAAGCTGAGTGCCGCCGAGCGGGACGCCGCGCTGGCGCGGATCAGCACGACTACGGATTACGCGGCCCTGGCCGATGTTGATCTGGTGATCGAAGCCGCCACCGAAAACCGGGAGATCAAGTGCAAAATCCTGCAGCAGCTGGATCAGATCCTGCCGCCGCATGCGCTGATTGCCAGCAATACCTCGTCCCTGTCGATCACCGAACTGGGCGCGGCCACCAGCCGGCCGGAGCGCTTCATCGGCATGCATTTCTTCAATCCGGTGCCGCTGATGCAACTGGTCGAGATCATCAGCGGCCTGGAAACCAGCGCAGAAACCCACGCGGCCACCAAAGCCTTTGCGCAAGCCATCGGCAAGACTGCCATTTCGGTCAAGAATGCCCCCGGGTTTGCGGTCAACCGCATCCTGTGCCCGATGATCAATGAAGCCATCTTCGCCCTGCAGGACGGCATTGCCAGTGCCGAGGACATCGACGCCGGAATGAAACTGGGTTGCAACCAGCCCATCGGCCCGCTGGCCCTGGCCGATCTGGTCGGTCTGGACACGCTGCTTTCAATCATGGAAGTATTCACCAAGGAATTTGGCGACCCCAAGTACCGGCCGGCCCCGCTGTTACGCGAGCTGGTTGCGGCCGGCCACTATGGCCGCAAAAGCGGACGGGGGTTCTATCGTTACTGAAGACGGACCAATGTGTAGCCGAAAATGACCAACTGGGCTCGAACGGGATTGATGGCCTTGGGCTGCATCGCCGGCGTGGCGGTGACGCAGGCGGCAGCGGATTCCGGTCGCCTGCCGCCACAGCTCAGCCATGAGGAGGTAGTCCAGCTTTTCGAGCGGGAACGCTACGATCAGGCCTTCCCCAGCGCCCTGAATCGCTACGAGTGGGGTGACGAAGCGCTGCATTACGAACTGGGCGCGATGTACTACCGGGGATTGGGCACCCCGGTGAACCATCGTCTGGCGCGACAGCATCTGGAGCTGGCAGCGCAGCAGGGCCGGATCGAGGCCATGGCCGCGCTGGCGCAAATGATTCGCATCGGCGAAGCCGGGCCCAGCGACCGCCCGCTGGCCTGCCAGTGGTACGAAAAAGCCGCTGACCAGGGGCATCTGGAAGCGCTCTACCAATGGGGCCGCTGCCTGCAACAGGGACACGGACAGACCCGCAGTGAGGAACAGGCTTTGCAGCGCTTTCATCAGGCGGGCGTGCGCCTGCATCCGGGCGCCCTGCACGCCTTGCGTTTTCATTATGAACGCCACGGCGCCGAGCCATCCCAGGCCCATCCGGAATACGCCCGGTCCGAGCAATACGTGGTCGATGGCAAACCTCGCCGGGCACGTCGCGCCGCGCTAACCGCCATCCAGCACGGGGATTACCGGGCCTATTCCAGCCTGGCCGATACGCTGCAAGCCCAGGGAGACGCTCCCGACGATGTCATTGAGCATATGTATGCCCTGGGTGAACTGTTCGGCAGCCCGCTCTCCAGCTACAGTCTGGGCCGGCAGCTCGACGCCGCTCGCAAGCCCCAGGCCGCCTGTCAGCGCTATGTCGAAGCCTTTTTCAAGGGCCTGGCTTACGCCGGCTACAAGGTCGGGAAGTGCTACCAGAATAACCATCTGCCCACCCAGGACGCGCGTTACGATGCCTGCCGTTACTTCAATCGGACCCAACGTCAAGGTGAGCCTTTTGCGTCCGTAGCCTGGGCGGGCTGTCTGCTCGAAAAGGCGAGTTCCAGCCAGGACATCATCACCGCGATAGAGATTTATGCCACCGCGGTAAACCAGGATGGCCGGGCCGCCGAGCAGTCCATCGCCAGGCAGCTGTGTGCCGGGCTGCGCCAGCGGGAAATTCTCAAAGGCACCACGGTGACGTTTCACAACGGTGCTCGGGCTACCCTGACGGACTCCGAAACGATCTGTGTAATCGCCGGCGAGCAGGCCGTGCTGCGGGTATTTTCTCCCGGCCAGGGCTGGGTGGCCAGCGTCGACGCCAGCCACTTGAAATTCGATCTGGCGATCGAAGGATTTGCGCTGGCGGGCCTGAACCGGGAACAGGTGCGTGCCACCGTGACTGATAATCCGGAGCTCATCGCCGCCAGCTTGACGGCGGAAAAGGATGTGCTGCATCTGGCCAGCCAGCCGGGCACCGAGCTGATCATCAAATACCGTGAAGACGGTGCGGCCAGCTCCCTGACCCGGATGCTCGATGGGGTGACCGAACCCGAACGCTTCTTCGCGCGCATCGGTGAGTTGATCAGCGCGATCGGACATCCCGCACAAAGCAATTCCCAGGAGCTGTATCACGCCGCCAACTGGGACATACAAGGCTGGAGCGTGCTGCTGATGCAAGACCTGACTCAGCAATTGATTCAGGAACGCTATGTGCTGACCCTGGACAGCTATTCGGCCGACCAGCTGTAGCCCTGGACCGGCCTTTCAGGCATCGACCGGGAACAGTGCTGGGACTCCCGGCTGGCATCTGCATCTGCACCGTATTGATTCAGGTCAACTACGGCCGCGCATCGCACTGCAATGCTGCAAGGCCAATCCTTGCCGATCCTGAGCGGAGCAACCATGACGAACCCTGCAAACGCGGCCGTGCTGCCGCAGTTGACCGAGGCCGAGCCGGCGCAATCCGCGGCCCCTCCCGCCGGCTTGCCCGACTATCTGACCCAGACCTATACCTGGGCCTATCTGCGCCCGATGAGCATCCGCTGTCTGGATCACCCCTGGGTCGTCAAAGCCATTCTGTTCGGCCAGTACACCCGCCTGTTACGGGCCACGCTGGCCCAGTTGCGGCCCGGCTCACGGGTACTGCAACCGGCCTGCGTCTATGGCCGCTTTTCGACCCAGCTGGCCGAACACATTGGCCACAAAGGACAACTGAACATCAGCGATATAGCCCCGCTGCAAATCGTCAACGTCCGCCGCAAACTGTCCGCGGAAACGCCCACCCAGACCCGGGTGGCGGATGCCGCCACGGTCAGTGATGGCCCTTACGAGGCCATTTGCTGTTTCTTTCTGCTGCATGAAGTACCGGCCCGGATGAAGACCCGCATCATCAACAACCTGCTTGAGCAGCTGGCGCCCCGAGGCAAGTTGATCCTGGTCGATTATCACCGGCCGCGTCCCTGGCACCCCCTGGGCCCGCTGATCCGGTTGGTGTTTGCCCTGCTCGAACCCTTCGCCCGCGAACTCTGGCAACGGGATTTACGCAGCTATGCGCGCCAACCCGAACGCTACACCTGGACGCAGCGAACCTTCTTTGGCGGCCTCTACCAGCTGGTCACGGCCCAGGCCAAGGCCGACCGCTAACGCCCTTGGGCGGTCTTCGCTGCCACGCTCAAACGCGCGGCGTTAGGGCATCTCCGGCAAATGGTGAGCAATGCCCTGATGACAGTCGATACAGGTTTCACCGTTGGCTTCCCGCCATTGTGCGGAATGCTTGCGCGCCGCCTGCCGACTTTGCTTGGCCGGGTCCATGCGCTCCTGCTCATGACAGGCCCGGCATTCCCGCGAGTCGGTCTTGCGCATCGCGGTCCAGACGGTTTCCGCCATGGCCGCCCGATGGGCCGCGTACTTTTCCGGGGTATCGAGCTTACCCAGAAAGTGATTGGGCACCTCCTTCAGCGTGGCCTGGATCTTGCGGACCATTTTGGGGCCCCAGGGTCCGGGGACATGACAATCGGCGCAGACGGCCCGCACCCCACTGCGGTTGCTGTAGTGCGGGGACTGGGTGTATTCCGCGTAGGCGTTGTCGCGCATCTCGTGACAGGACAGGCAGAAATGCTCCGTGCTGCTGTACTCGACGAAACCCAGGAATCCCAGTGCGGCAACAGCGCCAACGCCCAGCATCAGCACGCCACCCAAAGGCAGCCCGATCAGCCACCAGGGTCGCGGTCCCTGCCATAAGCGCGTGCCTAAAGAAGGCTTGCCCGATTCATCATCCCGACTCATGCCCTACCCCCTGCGACTATTTCTGGCTGGCATAGAAATGCACCAGTGCGTCGATATCTTCGCCGGACAGCGCCTGGATGGGCTGCTGCATCTTGTCCATCACCGGCCGCGTGCCGGCCCGAAAATCTTCCATGGTGAAGGCCAGATAATGCATCCATTGGCCGGCCAGAATTCCGGCATCGTCATCGGCATAAGCACCGTTGTCAGTATGGCATTTATGGCAATGCCGCTGATGCAATTGCTTGCCCCGACTGACCAGTCCAGGATCGGTCTTCTGGGCGCCGGCCCGCACGAATTTTTTTTCCGCGTAGTAGTTTGCCACCCGCGTCAGCTGGGTTTGATCCAGCGCTTTGGCGGCCGCACACATCGTGGTCTTGCTTTCACCCGCAGCGGCCTTGTCCGGATACGCCACCTCCGGGCAGCTCCGCCGGCCTTCGCGGTAGGCGTACATCGCGGACTCCAGATAGAAGCTCGACATGCCTCCGATCGTCGGCACGTGCGGATCTGCGCTGACACCGGCCGGGCCGTGACAGGCGATGCAACCGTCCACAGCAGGATCACTGGCAGCCACCGCGACGTTGCACAACAGCCCCAATGGTCCCACCAGACAAACGACAAGAGACAAGGAACGCATAAAACTCAGTCCTTCTGACAGGAGATGGACGCACACCGGCGCTTGGCAGCAAACTATGCTGGTTCGTCCCTGAGTGCAAATTGACCTGGATCAAATCTTGCCTGTAGCAGGCGCGTATGGTTACCGGACAATAAAACGGACTCGGAAGGAGACTCCAATGCTTGGATTCGGCACCCGCGATTCGAATACTGGTCTGCATGCCTGCAGCGGCTTGCTAATCGCCTTCTCGATGCTGGCCTGTACCGGCGATACCGGACCCGCAGGCCCCACCGGCCCGGCCGGCCCGGCCATTCCCGGCGTGACCGACCAGGCTCAGACGCTCAAAGTCAGCATCGATGCGGTCCGCATCGACAGTGCACCGGTCGTCGAATTCAGCGTGCGCAATCAAAGCGACATCCATTACGCGGGCCTGGCGGCCAGCCGGGTGCGCTTCAATCTCGCCAAGCTGGTACCTGCCAGCACGGCGGGCTCCAGCCACTGGCAGAATTACATCAATCGACTGGAATCTGCCAACGGCGTGGGTCCCGGCACCAGCGACGCGATCCAGGCCACCGCCGAGCGTGATGGCCTGTTTGAGAACCACGGCAACGGCCGCTACACCTACACGTTCGCCACCGACGTGACGGCGGTGACCTCCCCCCTGGCCGTGGCCTATGAGCCCGAATTGACCCACCGCCTGGCCATTCAGGTCAGCGGTGGCGGTGGCCCGGTCGCCAATGCGGTATACACCTGGCGCCCAGCCGATGGGGCGACCGACAACATCGAGCAGCGCGAAATCGTGCGCATCGAATCCTGCAATGAGTGCCACGGCCGGCTTGCCTTGCACGGCGGCGGCCGGATTGATACCCGCTACTGCGTCACCTGCCACAATCCGGGCAGCACGGATGCCAATAGTGGAAATACCGTAGATTTTCGGGTCATGATTCACAAGATTCACCGCGGCCATGATCTGCCCAGCGTGCAGGCCGGCGGCGAATACGCGATCTGGGGTTTTCGAGACTCCAAGCACGATTACTCGGAAGTGGCCTTGCCGCAGGACATTCGCAATTGCAGCAAATGCCACGACGCCGGGGATGCTCAAACTCCGCAGGCCGTCAACTGGATGACCCGGCCCAGCCGCGAAGCCTGCGGCGCCTGCCATGACGATGTGGACTTTGTCAGTGGCCAGGGCCACAGCGCCAACAATTTCAGCGCAGATAACAGTCAATGCACCACCTGCCATGCGGACAATGGCTTTGTCGGCAGCGTCGCGGCCTCGCATCAGATTCCGGCCCAACTGGCCAGCGCGCGGTATCAATTCAATCTCCTGGAGATCAGCAATACCGCACCCGGCGCCTTCCCGGTCATCCGTTTTTCGGTCACCGATCCGAGCAATAACGGGGCGCCCTACGATCTGGCCAGCAACCCGGTTTGGACCCAACTGGCCAATCGCGCCAGCCGCCTGTTCATCGACATTGGCTGGGACAATCGCGAGCACCACAATACCGGCAGTGGGACCACACCTGGCTTGCCCGTGTCGATCAATGCGCTGAGCACCCCGACGGCGAATGGCGACGGGAGTTACAGCGTGACCTCGCCGGTTGCTGTTCCGGCCGGAATCAGCGGCAGCGGGGTCGCGGTACTGGAAGGTCATCCAGCCGCCGACTTCGATGGCGACGGGGTGTTTTCCGACCGGGTTCCGGTGACCAATGCGGTGCAATATTTCCCCATCACGGATGCCACTGCACAACCCCGCCGCACGGTGGTCGAAATCGCCAGATGCAATCAATGCCATGACAATCTGTCCCTGCATGGCAACAATCGCACCAGCAATATCCAGGCCTGCGTTGTCTGCCATAACCCCAATGCCACTGATATCAACCGGCGCCCTGCGGACCCCGCCCTCACGGCCGACGGCAAGGCCGAAGAAAGCATTGACTTCAAGCGACTGATTCACGGCATACACGCAGCCGACGTGCGTGAAAACGACCTGGTCGTCTACGGCTTTGGCGGCAGCGAGCATAATTTCGGCCATGTGGAATTCCCCGGTCGGCCGAATGACTGCGGAATCTGCCATGCGGATGGCGCAATCCGCCTGCCCCTGGCTTCCGGAGTCCTGGGGTCGACGATCGACACCGGCGCCAACAAGGCCAGTCCGGATGACGATCTGAACATCAGCCCGACCGCCGCGGTCTGCTCTTCCTGCCACGATGGAGCGCTGGCCAGAACCCATATGGAACAGAATGGCGCCGCCTTCGCCACACCGCAAAGCCTGCTGGACAATGGGACGTTCACCGAAACCTGCGCGGTATGCCATGGCCCAGGACGGGTGGCGGATATCGAAGCCGTGCACGCGCCCTGATGCGCCCCGGCCAGGCCATCGGTGCCGGACTGCTACTGATGCTGGCGGGCCTCTGCCCGCCGAGCGCGGAGTCTGGAGCCAATCAGGAGCACGCGGCGGACTATTCGCGCACCGGAGCAGACACCTGTCTGAAGTGTCACGATGAGACCAGCGAATTCCCTGTTCTGGCGATTTTTCAAACCCCGCATGGCTTGCGCAGCGATCCCCGCGCGCCGATGGCCGGGCTGCAATGCGAAGCCTGTCACGGCGCTGGTGGCGCGCACACCGGACGCATCCGCGGTGATGAGAGCCGACCGCCCCTGCCGAATTTCGGCCCCAACGCCAGCGCCAGCATCGAGGCCCAGAATCAGGTTTGCCTGAACTGTCATCAGGGCGACGCACGCACGCACTGGACCGGCAGCGAACATGCCGGCGCCGATCTGTCCTGCGCCGCCTGTCATCAGATGCATGCCCGACAGGACCCGGTACTGGCCCCGGAACGCAGCTCCGCAGTGTGTGGCCAATGCCATGGCCAACAGCACACGGCCAGCCTGCTGCCCTCGGCTCATCCGCTGCGCAGCGCCCAGATGAACTGCGGCGATTGCCATGCCGCCCACGGCTCGGTTCAAGCCGCCTTGCTGAAGGGCGTGACCCCGACCGACACCTGTCTGAGCTGCCACGCGGACAAGCGCGGCCCGCTGCTCTGGGAGCATGCCCCGGTCAGCGAGGACTGCGGCTTGTGCCACCGGCCGCATGGCTCCAACCATCCGGCCCTGCTGACGCAGCGTGCCCCGCTGCTATGCCAGCAGTGTCATGGCCAGGATGGTCACCCGAGCCTGGCCATGACCGGCAACAGTCGCCCCAGCACGATGTCGTCCCTGCGCAGTTGCACCAACTGCCACAGTCAGGTTCATGGCAGCAACCATCCTTCCGGCGCGGCGCTGATGCGGTGACGTGATGAATCCACCAACTGTCCCCTACCGGATTTTCCCTGCCCGCACTGCCCTGCTCGCCGTGCTGCTGATCCAGTCCGGGCTGGTTCAGGCCAGTCCCGACCTGAGCCGTTGGGCCTGCCGCTTCTGCCCGGCCGAAAGCACGCAGACTGATGGCGCGGTGGAACTGGGAGCGGGCCATGCGAGCGAGGACCTGCTGCGCTTTGCGCCGGGTCCCGGCGGTCCGGTGTCCCTGGATGAATCCGGTGCCTTTGCCTGGCTTGGCGGCCACTGGGACTGGCGCCACCTCGATGGCCGGCATCTGCGCGGCTCGGTCGAACGGCTGGGGCTGGACAATCCGCAGCTCCGGCTCGAAGCCGGCCACCAGGGCCGATACGTCCTCTCACTCGGCTATCAGGAACTGCCGCAGCGTGCCGAGCCGGCCGGGCAGAGTCCGTTCCTGAGCATGAGCGCGTCGCGGCTCGAGCTGCCGCCGGGCTGGACTGCCGCCGGCACCACCGCCGGCATGGCGCAACTGCGCAGCAGCCTGAGGCCCGTGCCATTCGCCCAGGACCGCCGCTGGCTGGATCTGGACGGTCATTTCCAGCTGTCGCGTCGCTGGAGCACCAGCCTGGATTTTCGTCATGAGCGGCGCGAGGGTACTCAGCTGCGTTACGGCAGCTTTCTCACCCAGACCGGCGCCCTGCCCGCGCCGGTTGATTTCGTGACCGACACGCTCGAATGGGGCACGCAATTCGCCATGCAGAACTGGCTGGCCCGGCTGGACTACAGCGGCAGCGTGTTTCGCAATCAAAGCGGCTCGCTGAGCTGGCAGAACCCTTACCTGCCGCTGAGCCCCGGCGCGGAGCGCGGGCAGCTGGCCGGTGCCCCGGACAACCTGGCCCATCAACTGAGTCTGTCCGGCCAGTATTTTGGAATCCACCAGCTGCAGGTGAGCGGACACTTCAGCGCCGGTCGCATGACCCAGGACGAAAGCCTGCTGCCGGCCACGCTCAACCCGCAGCTGCTCGCCGCCGCGCCGCTGCCGCGCCGTTCCGCGCAGGCGCGGGTCGACACCCAGTCGGCGCAGCTGCGCGCCGCCTACCGGGCCAGCCCCAGGCTGCGGCTGCAGGCACAGTATCGCTGGCGTGAACGCGATAATCAGACCCCCCAGGATGCGTTCACCCAGGTGCGGACCGATGTGTTCGTCAGCGCCTTGCGCCGCAATCTGCCCTACGCCTATCGCGACGCCACGCTGACGCTGCGCGGCGACTACCGGGCCACCCGGCAACTGCGTTTGCGGCTCGGCTTCGAGCAGCAAGACCGGCAGCGCCGCTTCCAGGCCCGCCGCAACAGCCAGGAAGACCGGATCTATGGCCAGGCGCGGTTCGGCCGCGACGCCGCGCTGAATCTCACTGCACGGGTCGGGTTCTCGCGCCGCGATGGCAGCGCCTTTGAAGAGCTTGCCGCGATCCGGCCCGCCGAAAACCCTCATCTGCGCGCCTTCAACCTGGCGGATCGCGAAGGCCGGGAGGCCAGTCTGGGTGTCAGCGCGGCACCGGGCGGGCGCATTCAGCTGGGACTGCAGGCCAGCCTGAGTGACGACCGGTACCGCAATTCCGAGGTCGGCCTGGAGCGCTCCGAGCGCCTCGGCACCAGCCTCAATCTGTCCTCCCTGGCCGAATCCGGTCCCAGCCTGCATTTTTACCTGAGCCATAGCGAAGCCCGGCTGCAGCAGGCCGGCAGCAGCCGCTTTGCGCTCGCCAACTGGTGGGCGACCAGCCGGGACGTGATTCAGGCCGCAGGGCTGAGCCTGGAACAAGCCGATGTGCTGCCCAGACTGGACCTGAAAGCCGGTTATGACTTCAGCGCCACCACCGGCCGAATCCAGGTCAGCCGCTCCGATTACCCCGAGCTCAGCACCCGCCTGCACAGCGCGCAGCTCGACGCCACCTATCGCTGGCGCCCCGGACTGAACTGGTTACTGCGCTATCGGTATGAGCGGTATGCCGATGACGATGCCCAGCGTGAGGCTCTGGCTCCCGACGCCCTGCCCGGTCTGCTCGCGCCCGGACAGCTGGAATTCGATGGAGTCAATCATGTGCTGAGCCTGTCGGCGCGCTACCGATTCGACTAGTGGTCGGCGCGGCTCAGCGTCAACGCCCGAGCAAGACCATGGCGGTCGCACCGAGCGCCGCCGCCAACGGCAAGGTAATCAGCCAGGCCAGCAGAATCTGGGCAATCACGCCCCAATGGGCGCGCCGCGTGCTCGCGCCGATGCCGAACAGGGCCCCGCAGGACACGTGGGTGGTCGAGACCGGCACGCCGAGCTTGCTGGCGCCGATCACCAGCACCGCGGTGATCAGATTGGCCGACAAGCCCTGGCCCGGATTGATCTCGGCGATCCCGTGCGCCATGGTTTCGGCGACACGCTGTGCGCTCAGTATCCCGCCCACCGCCATGACCAGGCCCACCCCGACCAAGGCGGCCTGGGGAGCAACCGCGCCACCGACCAGCAGCAGGGCGGCAATTTTTGGCGTGTCGTTCAGGCCGCGGGCGAAACACACCGCACCGGCGCTCAGCAGATGCAGCAGATCCAGACCACGCTCCACCGGCACGCCCAACACTTCGCCTTGATACCGCACCCGGCACACGGCCGCATCAGCCACGCTCAGACTGGGGATCGCCTGCAACGCCGCAGCGCTGCCCGGCATGCCGGGAACGGTGGCCACCACTTCACGACCCACGCAGATACAGGTTTCGTGATCGACCCCCAGACGCCGACGCAATCCCCGCAACGGTGGATACAGCGCCGCTGCCAGCGTGATCGCCAGCACCGGGCTGAGCAGCAGGGGCAGGAGAAATTTGTCGCCCAGCCGCGTCCAGCTCAAACCCGCACCGGCAGCCACCAGGCCGGCCCCCAGCAGGCCACCGATCAGGGCATGGGTGGTGGAAATCGGAAACCCCAGCCGGGTGGCCAGCAACACGGTCGCCGCGGCCGCCAGACCCACCGCCGCGGGAAAGGCCGGGTCATTGACGATCTCCACCGGCACCAGGCCCTTGCCGGAAAAAGCCGCCAGCAAGCCGCGCGCCAGCAGCAAGGCGGCCAGGGATCCGCTCAAGGTCGTCAGCGTGGCCCAGATCAGGGCGCTGCGATAGGCCAACGTGCCGCTGCCATACAGGGTGGCCACCCCTTTGAAATTGTCATTCGCGCCGTTGGCATAGGCGAGCGCCAGACCCGCTACGGCAATGAGCGCCAGCATCATGGCGCGTCCTGCCGCTGCGGCGCAGGCCAGGACAGCGTCCACAAACGGTCCTCATCCCGCAACAGGAACAGCGCGAAACACGCCGCCCACATGGGCCAGGCGGCAAAGAACAGCAGGTGGCCTTCGGCAAAAGGCGCCAGATACTGGGCGTAGCTGGACAGGGTCGACACCCCGTGCAGCATCAGCACCAGACCGTAGGTCCAGGTCCGTGCGAAGCCGCTGACGAAGCCGAGCAGAAGCAGTGCTTCCGCCGCGCCCAGCGCATACAGCGTCGCTGCTGACAGGCCAGGCAGAAAGTAGAAATGCGCATAGACGGCGCCGGCATGGGCCGGATTGAGAAACTTGTCCAGGGTCCAGACGCCCATGACCAGAAAGATGCTCAAACGCAGACTCAACAATGCCAGCGGCAAGCGCCATTGTGGATTCATCGCTACGTCCCTCCCTGAGCCGTTGTTGCGGCAAATGTCCGACGGGGCAACAGCAACCGCCTCGACCCCTGCGACGCCGGTGCGCACCCATCCGTGTCGCCCGACCATAACCCATGAACCCGGCATCCCGCAGCGGCTTGTGTACTATTCAGGTCCCCACCCAGCCAGACCATGAACGTCATGTCCGACTCCGGCACCGCCCCGGTCCTGCAGGAACGGCGGCCTCCGCTGCTGATCGTCACCCTCAACCGGCCGGCTGTGCGCAACTGCGTTGATGGCCCGACGGCGGCCGCCCTGGCGGCTGCTTTTCGCAGTTTCGATGCCGACCCGGAACTGCGGGTCGCGGTTCTGACCGGCGCCGGCGCGCACTTTTGTGCGGGCGCCGATCTCAAAGCCGTGGCCAGTGCGGATCCGGCCCGCGCCAACCACCTGAGTCCGGACGGCGACGGCCCGATGGGTCCGACCCGCCTGCAACTGGACAAGCCGGTCATCGCGGCGGTCAGCGGCTACTGCGTTGCCGGCGGGCTGGAACTGGCGGCCTGGTGCGATCTGCGGGTCGCCGATGAAACCGCGATCTTCGGGGTATTTTGCCGGCGCTTCGGCGTCCCGCTCATCGATGGAGGTAGCGTGCGCCTGCCCCGCCTGATCGGCATGAGTCATGCTCTGGACATGATTCTGACCGGACGTCCGGTGGCCGCAGACGAGGCCCATCGATTGGGTCTGGCCAACCGGGTGGTCCCGGCGGGCCAAGCCCTGGCCGCCGCCCTGGACCTGGCGATGCCACTGGCCGCGTTTCCCCAGACCTGCCTGCGCAGCGACCGGCGCAGTGCCTATGCCCAATGGGGCCTGGACGAAACCGACGCCTTGGCGCAGGAATTCAGCCGCGGCCTGCGCACGGTCCAATCGGGCGAAACGCTCAGCGGCGCGACCCGGTTCAGCCAGGGCAAGGGGCGTCACGGTGCATTCGGCGCCGATCCTGAGACCGAAGATCCCGGCGACCACTGAGCCAGCCGGGCGCGAATCACGCCAGCCACCCGCTCGGCCCACAGCGCATAAGCCGGTTCGCCGGGGTGAAAGCCATCGCTGGCCAGGAAATGTGCTGCGCAGGGGAAATCCACGTCGATCACCACACAGCGGTGCTCCGTAGCCGCCAGTTGCGCAAGTTGCTCGGCAAGCCGCCGCGCGCGCAAGCCCAGATACCCTCTGAGCGGCGCCGGCAAGGCGGTGAAATGCTGCATCGGCGGCAGGCTGGAGAGCAGAATATGCTCGGCCTGAAATTTGTCCTTGAGAATCCGGATGAGTTCATGCTGCTGGCTCACCCAGCGCCGCAGGCTGGTGCCGGCAGTCACGTCGTTGACGCCGATCGAAGTCAGCACCACGTCGAACGCTTCGGCTTCAAGCTGTTCAAGCTGGTCCAGGACTTCGCGGGCCTTATGCCCGGTCTGGGCCAGCAGCCGCCAGTGCACCTGAAAATGGCCGCGCAGCGCCTCGACCAGGCACCCCGACAACGCACGCTGCTGCGATGAGGCGCCGACTCCGGCTGCGGCCGAATCGCCCAGAATCAATACCTTGAGCGCGGGTCCGCTGCCGCTCAGGCCACTGCGCATGCCCGGCGGCTCGGGCAGACGGGGCGTGACCCGCCGTACATACGCCCCCTGGGCGAGCAGCAGCGGCCCGAGTGCCAGTGTGGTCAGATGGTAACGCATGCAAGATCCCGCTCAGCTCCGGATTCGAGCTTGCTCGATGCCCAGGTAAATTTCCACCCTGAAGGTCCCGCCCCTCGGCGCTGTCTACCAGGGTGCGACCCGATGCGATTGAAAACCAGAATTGATCAGGCATTATGAGCCCACTGGAGCCCGCCGCGGCTCCGTGCATTTTCTAACTGGTCAATTCGGGGATCACCAGCATGCACCCTTTGCCGCAGTGGCATCACTGTCCTTCTGACGTCGCCTTGAGCGCTACTCAGCGTTGCCTGTTGCTCACGCTGCTGTTGTGCACGACGCTGGCCCACGCTCAGGAAGATTCCGAGCTGGACTGGCTGTTCGAGGAAGAACCCAAAGCCAGCTCCGCGCCGCCGCAAGAAGACGCCAAGCCGGTGGTACTGGAGCCTGAGTCGATTCCCCAGACGCCAGCCCGCAAGGCGCCGATTACCCTGGAGGAGATCGTCGTCACAGCGCAGAAGCGCAAGCAGTCACTGGCGGATGTACCGATCTCGGTGACCGCGCTGGGAGGCGAAAAGCTGGCGGATGCCGGAATCGAGAACCTCACCGACCTGTCCGAATACGCCCCGAATTTCAAGCTGGTGGATGGCGGCCTGATTCCCAATGTGTACATGCGCGGAGTCGGCTCGGGATCCAACCAGGGCTTCGAGCTGTCCGTCGGCATTTTTGCCGACGGCATTCACCTGGGCCGACCGCATCAAAGCCGGGCCGCCTTCATGGACGTGGAGCGCGTCGAAGTGCTGCGCGGCCCGCAATCCATTCTGTTTGGCAAGAACGCCATCGCGGGCGCGCTGAACATCATCTCGGCACGCCCCGGGGAGGAATTCGAATCGCAGCTGAGCGCGGCGCTCAGCCATCCCGGCGAAGACACCGAACTGTCCGGCTTTGTTTCCGGCCCGCTCACGGACACGCTGGGCGCTCGGCTCGCGGTGCGTCATCGCGGTGAGGACGGCTATTTGAGAAATCCGATGCAAGGCCGCAATGAGCCCGGCGTGAATGAATTATCCAGCCGCTTGACCCTGGACTGGCAGGCCACCGAACTCATCGACACCTCGCTCAAACTGGAGCACAGTCGCCGGGTCCAGGCCGGCCGGACCTTCCAGACCACCCACCCGGGTTCGCTGACCCGCTGTACCGGCGAAGATGTGCAACTCGATCGCGGCAAGGTGACCGATGCCCGTGAGCGCGCCAGCATCGACGCCTACAGCGCCACCCTGAATGCGGAGGCGCCGCTGTACGGCGGCACGCTCAGCGTCGTTTCCGGCTATACCGGCTTCGCCTCGCGGGACTTGTTTGATGCCGATTCCAGCAGTCTGGATACCCTGGCCTTGCTGGGCGTCGAGGATTATGACCAGTTCAGTCAGGAAATCCGCTTCACCTCACCGCTGGGCAGCTTTGTCGATTTCATCGCCGGGGCCTTCTATCAGCAGGGCGCCCTGGACTTCTATGAATTCGGTCCGACCCGCGCCCGTGCCGGCGCCCTGAGCGAAAGCAATGTCTGCGAACTCAATCTGCAAGTCATTGCAGAGGCCGATCTGGAACGCGATTTCAGCATCGATGGGGCCGCCTGGTCGCTGTTCGCCCAGACCACGATCAATTTCAATCCGCGCTTTCGCACCACCCTGGGGCTGCGCTATGTGCACGAAAACAAGGACGGCTACCGGCGTTTTTCAATCTTCGAGCCCGGAACCCGCGACCCGGCCAATCCGGCCACCATGGCGGCGCTGGATCAGTTGCTGATCAATGAACATGAATTGGCCCGCTCGCGTACGGTCGGCAGTCTGCTGCCCTCGGTCAACCTGCAATACGATTTTGGCGATGACCTGATGGCCTATTTCAGCTACACCAAGGGGGCGAAATCAGGCAGCTACGATGCCCGCAACAACAACGGCAATACCGATGCCAGTGGCGGCGCGACCCGTTTCGAGTTCGATGACGAAACCGCCGATGCGCTGGAACTGGGCAGCAAACTGCGCCTGGCCGGTGGCGCGGCGAGTCTGAATCTGGCCCTGTTCCATGTCGATTATCAGGACATGCAGGTCAGTGTGTATGACGGCGTGGCCGGCTTCACCGTCACCAATGCCGCCAGTGCTCGAACCCAAGGGCTGGAAATCGACGGCCGCTGGCTGCTGAGCGAAGCCCTGATGTTGAACGCCGCGCTGGCCTTGCTTGATTTCAGCTGGCTCGATTACCGGGATGGCCCCTGCTATGCGGGCGCGCCCAACGAAGACCCGGACACCGGCACCTGCGACCTGAGCGGCCGGGAAAACCAGCAAACGCCGCGCTGGACCGCCAGCCTGTCGGCCACCTGGTTCTCGCGTCTGACCCCCGACTTGCTGCTGAGCGCAACCCTGGACAGCAATTTCCGCGACCGGCATTTCACCTCCGGCGACCTGGATCCGCGGGGCCTTCAGGCTGCGCACACCAAGTTCAATAGCCGGCTGTCGGTTGGCCCTGACGATGACCGCTGGGCGATCGCTCTGGTCGGAAAAAACCTCAGCGATGAATTGACCGTCGGCATCGGCGCGCCGACTTCGCTGGATATCGGCGGCTATCGCGTCGCCACCGAACGCACCCGAACCATCGCCCTGGAGGGGCGGTTCCGATTCTAGGATGCCGTGCAGTGCGCGTGGGTTAGCGCCGCCAGATTTCGATCAGCATCATCGACAGCAGGTACACGCAAAACAGCATGTCCATCACCACCAGGGTACCGGCCTCGAAAGGATCGGTACTGTGCACATCGGTATGGGAAAAACTCCAGATTCCCAAGCCGATCAGGACACTGTGAACCAGCAGTCGCAGCTTCTGCCGCCGCGCTTCCTGGGCCTTGCTTTGCGCAAACGCCCGCGCCATGGCCGCGCGACCCTTCGGCCCCATATGCCGCGGTGTCCGTGGATTGATGTACACCATCTGCGATGCCCCGCGCTCATTCGCGGCTAAAGCCGCTCCTACACCATCATTCCCCACCCGGCAGGAATTGCCAACCCCCACCATTCGCGGCTGACACCGCTCCTACCAGGTGGAATAACCCACCCACCGAACGAACCCGTAGGAGCGAGCGCCAGCTCGCGAAACCGCGGCAAACCAAACCCAAAGGCCCGTTCGCGGCTGACACCGCTCCTACGTCATCAGACCCGCCACTCCCGCCGGCGAATCCGCCGCCATGCCAACAGGCTCAATCCGAACAGCAGGTGGCCCGCCGTTGCACCGCCGCGCTGGCCGCTGGTAGGCGCCGGTGTCGGAACCGGGTTTGGTGGTGGCGTGGCGGCGCTGGTCGAAGCCACATCCACGCTGACCAGGTTGCTGTAGCCACTGTTGAGCAGGACCCCGCTGCTGCTGTAGGCGGTGCGTACCCGGTAGAAATACGTTCCCACCGGCTGAAACGCCAGTGTGGCGCTGGTCTCGGCCGTACTCAGCTTGTCGGTGAAGTCACTGCTTTCCACCCGGATATCGTCGATGTACCAACCCGCCGGCTGACCCACGGTGTAGAGATCGCTGGTCAGACGGAAACGCAACAGGATGCTTTCGCCGGCGTAGGCGGACAGATCCACCCGGCGCTGCCCGACGAAGACATCGGCGGGCGTGGCCCCGCTTCCCGCAGGTCCCGAGTAGCTGGCGACGGTTTCGAAGTTCGCACCGTCATCGACGCTGACTTCCACCAGTCCGAAGTCATAACCGCTTTCCAGACCC
>JBFJVB010000044.1:0-21540 GCA_041624435.1 Oceanococcus sp.
CCCAGCGCCGCGAAGGCCTCGGCGAGCAAGCGAAAACCGTCCCGGCCGCCGCGCCACAGCAGTGCGGCGCCAAGCAGATAGAAGGCCCCGAAACCCAGGGCACTCCAGGCCAGCGCGAACGGAATCTCGGCCACCAGCGTCCCGTGCAGGGTGAACACCACCACCGGCAGACCGAACACCAGCGAACCCGACACATAGCCCTTGAGATCGGGTTTCTGCCGCCAGCTGAACAAGACCGAGACCGCGACATACATCAGGAAGAACAGCAACAGGAATAAATCCGTACTCAGACGGTCCGCAGTGGAATACGCCAGTCCCCGAAAGGCGCTGGTCACGCCAAAGGTGAAGACAAAGCCCAGCAGATTCAGCACCCGCCAGGCGCGGAACCAGGCCACGGCGATGACACCCAGATTCAGCACCGCGTAGTAGCTGAACAGCGCGACATGATCACCCGACCCGGTCGATAGCAGCACCGGCGCCAGGAATCCGCCGGCGGTCGCCAGCACCGCCAGGGACAGCGCATTCTGGGCCACGGCCAGGACCGCGCCGGTGAGCGCGACCAGCACCAGCAAGGCCCCGGCCAGACCGACCGGCAGCAGATCGTACAGGCGCAGGGCCGCGAACACGGTCAGGTAGAACCCCGCCACGCCACCGCCCTGCAAGCTGCGTGACAGCACCCGGCGACGCGTCCGCAGGCGCCAGCCCAGCGCCACCAGCGTGACCGAACCGATCGCCAGCAGGGCAAAGCGCAGCTCCAGCGGCAGCAGGCCCCGATCAGCGGAATAGCGGGCCAGAAACGTGGCACCGAAAAACAGGATGACGATGCCGATCCGCGCCAGCGGATTCCCCCGCCGCAGCCAGCGCAGGGCCTGCTCCAACACGGTTTGCCACTGGGCGGCCAGGCGTGATGAGGGGCGCGGCGCCGGCGCGCTCACCTGAGGAGCTTCAGCGTGGCCGGCGTCCGACCGGGGTTCGGCCCAGGTTGCCGGTTCTGGCCTGGTCACCGCCTCCGGCGCCGCCGGCAGCGCCGTCTCGCCCGGGGGCGCGGCCTGATGCTCGATCAGCTCGCGCAGCACCGTGCGCTGATGCAGAACCTGCCCCAAGAGGTAACCGATCAGCCCGCCGATCCACAGACCGCCGCCGCGCAGGTCGAGGATCAGGTACACCGCGGCGCCACCGGCTATCCAGGCCAGGGTCACCATCAAGCTGGGCGCAACGCGAATCTTCTGCAAGGCCATGGCTCCCAAACTGGCGGCTATCCGTTAGCGGGCTTCCACCATACCAAGCAGGAGCATTGACGTCGCGCGGGGCGCCCAGTGCATCCGCCTGCGGCCGCGATGAGCTTATTGCCCTGCGCGCGAGGCCGCATCCGGACTGAAGTCGCGTGGTCGCATTGGCAGATTCAGCCGCCACCAGTCGTCACCACGTTCATTGGTCAGATAAGTCGCTTCATAGGCGCCGGAGGTCAGATCATGGTAGATCGACGCCCCCCGATGCATGGACTGGGCTTCCTGCGAATAGAAAAAGGCAATCATGCCCACTCGCCACAGTTTGTCCTGCCCATCGTAATTGTCGCCCCACATCGCCAGCCAGGTGTCCTCATCGGCGTAGAGACGGCGCTTCTTGTAGATGTGGCGAACGCCATCCTTCAGATTGCCTTCGATCACCCAGACCCGGTGCAATTCATAACGGAAATGATCCGGGTTGACCGTGTTGGGCTTGATGATCTGGTCATAGCTCAGATTCGGGCTGTTGAACTCGAAATTATGGTACGGCACCAGGACTTCCTTGCGTCCGACCAGCGTCCAGTTGTAGCGCTCCGGTGAGCCATTGAACAGGTAGTCATCATCAGCCGTGCGCAAGCCGGACGGCGGCACCGGGTAGTCAAACCCGACCTCCGGCGCTTTGCGCACGCGGCGAATTCCCGGCAGGTATTGCCAGGACTGGGTCGCGTCTTTGGCGAAATTGTTCGGCTGGTAGCCCACGGCGACAAAACCCTTTTCCCGGTCAGGCAGCAGAAAATGCAGGAAAAAGAACCCGTTGACGTGTTCCGTTTCATACCGACCACGCGTAGCCGGGTCCGGCTGGGTGCCGGTGTTCATGGTGCGGAATCGCACCCGCCCCCAGGCAATCGTGCCGTTGGCGTAGACATCGGCAATATCAAACGTGCTTTGCTCCGAACCGGTGCGGTGCGGGTTGATCACATTCCAGATCGCCTCCAGACCATTTTTCGGAAACGGAAACGGGTGGGCGCCAGTAAGCCCGCTGACTCCCAGACCGCCGTCGATAATTTCCGCCTCCTGGGCATTCTGCCGCGCGACATCGCATACCCAGTCGCGCGGCTTGAAGTCACGGTGACTGGGGAACACCCGCATCCGGTAGGAATCCGGGTATTTGCTCAGCAAGGCTTTCTGCCCGTCGGTCAGCAGCTCCTCATACTTCGCCATGTTTTCGTGCGTGATCACATACAGCGGCTGTTCATCGGCATACGGGCCCGGTTCCCAGCCATGCGGATTGCGCATCCCCGGCCATGTGCCCTGATATTTCCCGGTGTACTCGGCAACGCCGCTTGGACTGCCGGCGCGGATGGCGCCCATGCAGGTCAGTTCATCACTGTCGAGCCGGGCGATGTCCTCCGCGCTGGCCGCCGCCCACACATTGCCCACAGGGACACTCATCAACAACGCGACACCAAGTCGCAGGCCTTGCCATGCCATATTGTTCTCCTACCTGAAGATGCGCAATTTACCTCAGGATAACCTGACCGTCCGCGCTAAGAAATTGTGTCGCCACCGCCGGGCGACAGAAAAACCGGATGAAGTCCGCCTGAATCCGCGCCACGGTCTCCGCATGAGTTTCCTGCATGCCGCCGTGCACCCAGTTGGCCAGGCGGGTCTGCTGCAAGGACAACAGCATGCGCGCCTGATCAGGCGGCTCTCCCGGGGTGAAGAATCCGGCCTCCACACCCCAGTTGAACAGCTGTTCCATCAACTGCATGCCGCGCTCCCAGATCTGCTGTTCAGCCGCGCTGGGACGGGTATCGCTGTGAAACCAGAACTGACCATCCTGCAACTGCATCTTGAGATAATTCGGATGCGCGAGCAGGAAATTCAGCTGTACCGCGAGCAGATCCAGCACCTTTAACAGGCTTTGCTCGGGGCCGAAGCTGCCCGGCAGCAAGTCCAGCACGCAGGCCATCAATTCCTGGTCCCGTTGAATCAGAATCTGCCGATACAAGTCCTGCTTGCCCGGATACAGCTGATACAGAGTGGCCAGAGAAATCTCCGCAGCCTGGGCGATATCCTGCATGCGGGTGCTGGCAAAACCCTGCTCGGCGAAGGTCGCCTCCGCCACGTCCAGAATATGACTGCGATACATCGCCTCGCGCGCGGCACGCAGCGCCCCGCTTTTCATCGTCTTCGCCGCTTTGCCTGGCACCGGTATTGCGCTCCTGTGAATCCGCTTTTTTTCGTCAAGACTTGACGTGGCTAGTAATATAGAGTCAAATTTATGTAATTGCAATTACTGTTATTGAAAACCGCGTTCCGCCACCATGCCCCCGAACTCAACACCACCCGTCCAAGACCTTCACGACTACATTGTTGTCGGCGCCGGCTCCGCCGGCTGCGTGGTCGCCGGCCGCCTGGCGGCAACGCCAGGCGTCGCATCGGTACTGCTGGTGGAAGCCGGCGAAGCCGCGGAAGCGCATCCCGAAACGCTCAGTGCCGACGGCTTCAAATACGCCTTCGCCAAGGACGCTCTGATGTGGCATCGCATGAGTGCCCCGCAAGCGCAGTGCCAGGGCCGTTCGCTCTATGCCGGCTCGGGCCGGGTGGTCGGCGGCAGCGGCGGGGTCAATGGCATGGTCTATACCCGCGGCGACCGGCAGGATTTCAGCGCCTGGCCGGCCGGCTGGCAATGGGACGATGTGCGGCCGGCATTCATTGCCCTGGAAGAGCGTCTGCAACCGCGCCCCCGCCCGGCCACGGCGTTCTCCGAACGCTGCGTGCAGGCCGCGCAAGCCGCCGGCCTGAGCCGCAAAGACGGCCTGAATGACGGTGATCTGCGCGGCTTCGTCGGCTACAACGACATGAATTACGCGGGCGACCGGCGCAACAGCAGCTACCGCGCCTTCGTGCAGCCGGCGCCAGCGGACAAACTGCAGCTCCGCACCAGCGCACAGGTGCAACGACTGCTTTTCGAGACCGGTCCACGCGCCACCGGCATCGAGTATCGCCAGGCAGGACAGACCCGCAGGGCTTACGCGCGGCGGGAGATCATCCTGTGCGCCGGTGCCCTGGCGACACCGAAGCTCCTGCTGCTGTCGGGCGTCGGGCCCGCCACTGCACTGGGCGAACTGGGCATCGCGGTGCAGCAGGATGCGCCCGGCGTCGGCCAGAACCTGCAAGATCATCCCAATGTATGCCTGTTCTATCGCTCCCGCGCCGCGGTGGATTTCGAGTACCCGCAGCTCTACGGTTTCGACCGGGAGGGCGACCAGACAGACGAGGCCGGCCCGGACACCTGCTATGTGTTCTACGCGGCACCGGCATCAATCCAGCAGTCGATGCAGCGCATGTTGCCGATCCTGGCCCTGCCGGGCCGGCTGTATCAATCCCGGGTTCTGCGGGGCGCGCTGCGCCGCATGATCGATTTGGCCTTTGTCCTGCCACCGGTGCGCCGTTTCGTGCGCACGCTGTTCGGTATCGTGGTGATCCTGGGCAAACCAAGCTCACGGGGCAGCCTGCGCCTGCGCTCGGCCGACCCGCAAGCGCCCGCCGAGATTGACCTGGCGTATTACCAGACCGAACAGGATCGCCAGACCATGCTGGCTGCGGTCGCGCGCGCCAAACACATCGCCCGCCAGGAGCCCCTGCGCAGCGTGGCTGCCAAGCCGCTCAGCGCCGGAGCCAGGACCGAGAAACCCAGCCGAATCTGGGCCTGGATTGGCCAGGCCACCATGACCACCTTCCACTATTGCGGCAGCTGCCGCATGGGTGACGACGCCGCCAGCCCGGTCGATACCCAATTACGCGTCAAGGGTGTCCACGGGCTGCGCGTGGCCGATGCCTCGGTCATCCCCGAAATCCCCGTCTCTGCCCTCAATGCGCCCAGCATGATGATCGGCCATCGCGCCGTTGACTTCATCCTGGCCGGAGAATGACTATGAACCCCAGTGTCGTCACCCCCTTGCAGCCGCCTCCGCCCCCCGCCGTCACCCCGGAACAGGTCTGGATCGACTGCGTCAACCCCGCGACCGGCGAAGCCCTGGGCCGAGTTGCCGCCCTGAGCCCGGCCCAGGTCAACACAGCGGTCGAACATGCCCGGATCGCCCAGCAGGTCTGGGGCCGGAGCAGTTTCAAGCAACGCCGCGCCGTGCTGGGACAAATGCTGGATCAGATTCTTGAGCACGCCGATGACATCGTGGCCGAAGTGGTGCGCGACAGTGGCAAGACCTATGAAAATGCCCTGCTCGGCGAGATCATGACCGTCTGCAACAAATTGCGCTGGCTGATGAAATACGGCGAAAAGCACTTGCGCAGCGAACGCGTGCCCAGCGGCATCCTGGCGCACAAGGCCGGCCGCATCGAATACCACCCCCTGGGCGTGGTCGCCTGCATCGTACCCTGGAACTATCCGTTTCAGAACGTGTTCGGCTCCCTGCTCGCCCCGCTGATGGCGGGCAATGCGGTGGTCATCAAAGCCTCTGAAGCGGTCGCCTGGTCCACCACACTGTTCCAGCGCATCATCGATACCGCCCTCGTCCGCGAAGGTTTTTCACCCGACACGGTGCAGATCATCAACGGCTTCGCCGACACCGGGGCCGCCCTGGTGCGCAGCCGGGTGCAGAAGATCCTGTTCATTGGCTCGGTGCCCAATGGCCGCCATATCATTGCCGGCAGCGCCGAACATCTGACCCCGACAGTGATGGAACTGGGGGGCAAGGACCCCCTGATCGTCTGCGATGACGCGAAGCTGGACCAGGCGGTGCATTCGGCGCTCGGCGGGTGTTTTATCAACCTCGGCCAGAACTGCGTGTCCTCCGAACGCATCATCGTGCAATCGGGCATCTACGACGACTTCGTCGAGGCGGTAGTGCGCCATGCAAAAACCTTCCGGCAGGGCGCGCCGACCGCACCCGGCCAGGTCGATGTCGGCGCCATCACTTCCCCGCTGCAGATCAAGATCATCGATGAACTGGTCCGCGATGCCCTGGCCCACGGCGCCCGCGCCTTGCTGGGCGGCGAGCTCCCGCAAGACACGCCGGGCAATTATTACCCGCCAACCATTCTGGTCGATGTCACCGCCGATATGCGGATTGCCCGGGAGGAGGTCTTCGGTCCGGTGATGCTGATCATGCGGGTCAGCGATGACGCCGAGGCCATCGCCCTGGCCAACAGCACCGATTTCGGCCTGCATTCATCGATTTTTTCCCGTGACGCCCGCCGAGCCAAACGCATCGCCGACCAGCTCGAGGCCGGCGCCAGCTGCATCAATGACTTTGGCATGTGCTATCTGAATCAGGACTTGCCCTTTGGCGGGGTGAAATACTCCGGGTTCGGCCGGATGAACGGACGCGACGGCCTGCGCGCCTATACCAACGCCAAGGCCGTGCTGACGGATCGCTTCGGTTTCCAGATCCCACCCAAACTGTATCCGGTAGGGCCCAAGGATTACGCCAAGGCCCGCGCCAGCATCCGCATGCTGTTCTCCCGCAGCTGGCGGAGCAAATTCAGCAATCTGATTTCCCTCATTCGTCTGTCCCTGAGCGCAGGCAGGAGCTAAACCATGGACACCACTTTCATCTACCTCTGGATCGCCATCCTGGCCTTCGACGGTCTGTTGATGGGAGGACTGAACTGGGCCGCCACATCCAGCCGCTTCAGTCCCTACCGGGTCCGCCAGCCGCGGACCAATCACATCCCCAAAGCCCGCAAGCTGATCAATACCGGCCTGAACAACATCCTGGCCCTGCTGATCTTCATCGCCTTCCTGTATTACCAAGGGAACACGACGCTCTACGCGGGATGGCCTGGCGCCGCGCATTTCCTGGGCGAAACCCTGGCGGTGCTGCTGCTGTACGACTGCGCCTACTACTTCTATCACCGCGGCATGCACCACCCCAAGATCATGAAATACATCCATGGGGTGCATCACAAGGTCCGCTACCCCACCGCCAGTGAAAGCATCTATCTGCATCCGCTGGAACAGATCGGCGCGCTGGGCCTGCTGCTGGGGGCCATGCAGCTGCTGGGACCGATCAGCACGATTTCATTTCTGGCCATTTTCTTCATTCATTCCACGGTCAACATCATCGTCCACGCCAATCTGATCCTGCCGCATCCGGCTTTCCGGCTGTTCAATTTCTGGTCGGCGAAACACGATATCCACCACGACAAGTTCAAGCACAATTACGCCTCGATCTTCCCATTCTGGGATCAGGCCTTTGGCACTTTCAAATAGGCATTTACCCATGAGCAGAAATATTCTCATCACCGGCGGTCAGGGCTTCGTCGGCCGGGCACTGGTCAACCATTTTGCCGACCAGGGACATCAGGTCACCTGCGTGGACATGCTCGATACGCCCTTTCGCGACGACGTCCGCTTCCTGCGCGTCGACCTGCGCGACGCGGCCGCCACCAGCGCGGCCTGCGCCGGCATGGACAGCATCATCCACAATGCCTCCATCGTGCATACGGCCAGCAACCGGGCCGATGACGTCTGGGCGGTCAATCTGGGCGGAACGCAGAACGTGCTCGCCGCCTGCAAGACCCATGGGGTCTCACGGCTGGTGTACATGAGTTCAGCCAGCGCCGTGTACGAAGGCGGCGACATCGAAAATGGCGACGAAACCCTGCCCTATTCGCGGGTTTCCCAGGCCCCCTACGCGGACAGCAAGATCGCGGCCGAAAAAGCCGTGTTGGCCTTCAATGGCACGGGCCCCACGCAAGCGTGCGCGATCCGCCCCCATGTGATCTTCGGCGCCGGTGACAACCGCTTCATCCCGGCCATCATGGAGAAGGCCGAGCAAGGCAAGCTCAAGCGCGCCATCGGCAACCGCGACAAACTCTCGGACTTCACCTATATCTCCAATCTGGTGGATGCGGTGGCGGCGGCCGAAGCGCGGCTGCTTCCCGGCAATCCGGTCTGCGGTCAGGCCTACTTCATCACCAACGGGGAGCCGATGGCGTTTTTCGACTTCATCGAGGCCTTTCTGATGGAACTGGGACACCCGCCGATCACCGGCAAGGTGCCGTACTGGCTGGCTTACTCGGTGGCGGCCATTGCCGAGGGTTTCGACACCCTCAAAGGCGGCACCCTGAACAAGGAAAACGGTCTGACCCGCTTCGCCGTGCGCTACATGGTCACACACCACTACTTCAGCATCGAAAAAGCCAGGCGCGACCTGGACTGGACGCCCAAGGTCTCGCTGGCCGAAGGCATCAAGCTGACCATTGCCGGCCTGCCCGAACCAGCCCAGAAAGCCGCCTAGTTGTGTAAACCCACCAGGTTGTTCAGTGGGATGTTCAGGCGGCTGATGGGCGGTTTGTAGTCGAGTGCGGCGTGGGGCCGGTGCCAGTTGTACTGATGGAGCCAAAAGGGCATCTCAGCCGCTCGGTGTGCGGAGGTGTCGTAGGACTGGGCATAAGCCCATTCGCGCAGTGCCGTCTGGATAAATCGCTCGGCCTTGCCGTTGGTTCGCGGCGTATAGGGCTTTGTGCGCAGGTGGCGGATGCCGAGCCTTCGGCACAGTTTTCGGAAACGCCGGGATTTGTAACAGGCTCCGTTGTCGGTCAGGACGCGCCGAATTTCGATACCAAATCCTCGGTAGTAGCGCAGGGCAGCGACCAGAGCCTTGCAAGCGCTCAGCCCGGTTTCGTCAGCGTGGATGGTGCTGAACGCGACACGAGAATGGTCATCAATCGCGACATGGACATACTCCCAGCCCGATCCTCCTGAAAGGCGCCGCGATCCGGTCACGCGGTGCCCCGGCCGCTGGAAGCGCCCTAGCTTCTTCGTGTCCAAATGCAGCAACCCACCCGCCTGGTCGTATTCGTAGCGGTTCACAGGCCTGGCAGGCTCCAATGCGCTCAAGCGGTTCAGACCAAAGGCCCGTAACACTCGCCCCACCGTACTTGGTGAGACGCCCGAATGCTGAGCAATTCGGCGGTAGGTCCAGCGTTGCAAGCGCAATTCAACAATCTTGCTGCGAGCTTGGTCAGCCGTCCGATGCGGCGAAAGCAACGGGCGCGACGACCGGTCCGCGAGGCCGGCCATTCCTTCAACGCGAAAGCGGGCAAGCCATTTGTAGGCCGTGCGCACACTCACGCCACTGGCCTGAGCCGCTTCTTCAGCACGCAGACCGTCTTCGACGATCCGGCGCACCAGAATCTCTCGACCACGCGGTGTCAAACGGGCATTGTTGTGAATGTTCATCTGGGTCTCTCCTCTGCTGATGGGCTTCGAACACCAATCAGCTTCGGGCCAGAGGCCCGGATGAACAACCTACTGAAAGATCACACCTAGTCACTCGGGCGACCTGGCCGCGCTACCGCATCAGGCAGGAGCGCGGCCTGCGATCAGAGCGCAAACAGGTTCATCTCAGGAGCGCGGATGCGCATTGCCGATCAGCGGCAAGCGCAGCGTTGCCCGGACATTCACCGGCGTGGGCAGATCCGAACCCGAGCCCGGATACTGACCGGAATGGGAAGGCATCAAGATCAGACCCAGGCGGTCGCCCTCATCCAGTCGGATCGACACGCCCACCAGTTCATCGGTGAACAGGCCGTAACCACGAAACGGGGTCACCTGATCCATGACCGGTGCGTAGGTCGCGCCACCATCGCGACTGCGCCCCAGGGCCACGAACAGAATCGGATCCCCCTGACCGGCCAGTCCCAGGGCCGGGTCGGTAATCGCGATATCGATACTCGGAATCCCCACCAGCAACTCGCCACCGGGGCCGGCTTCCAGCCCCAGATCCAGATTCACCGCACCGAGCACCTGATCCTGAGCCTCGTGCAGCAGCAGATTGCTGGTTTCCACGGTCGCGGTGTAAGCGGACTCGTTGGCCACCGGAATGGCATCAAGAATCACCCCTTCGTCGCCCTCCATGCCGATATGCATGCACACTTGCGGCACGGCATCGGCAGCCCCCGCCTTGAGATACAGCTTCTCCTCGAAGAAGGCGAAACGGGCCTCGCTCAGTTCCAGGGCGCCGCAACGACTGTGCGCTCCCCCGGAGTGTCCGGCGGGCTGCGCCATGAAGCGCACATCACCGCCCAGCGCTTTCACGCAAGCCAGGTTATCCCGCGCCTCGTTCAGATTGAACAGCGTATCGCCCGCGCTCTGCGCGTAGAGGGCATCCATCGGGCGTAGCGCCCGACCATGTCCATCACAGTTGTAGGCCAGGCTGTTGCGGTAGAGTAGAAACTGCTGCTCGGCCGTCAGCTGATTCGCGGACAGGCCCAGGGCCAGGCCGGCGTTGACCTCCGGGTCCTGGCCATTGGCCACCGCATTGCCGCCGGCGGAGAGCAGCGCCGCCCAGTAGGTCTTGAATACCCGATTCGGGTACAGGCTGTAATTGAGGTCATGCCAGGTGATCATCGGCGAGATCGCATCCAGGCGATCTTTGGGGTCAATGCGGTAGATCAGATGCTGAAAGCCGCCGCCGTAACTGCCGCCATAGGCGCCCAGGACCGGGTCGGATTCACCCTGCTCATCACGACGGGTCATGACCCAGGCCAGGTTCTCCTCCACCCAGTCGAGGACCTGGAGCCAGTCCTGACCTTCGAAATCCGGATCCAGAACGCGGATCAGTCCACCGGATTCACCATGCCCGCGCTCATCCAGACTGAGGATGCCGTAGCCGCTTTGCAGCATGCGACCCTCGAAAGATTCCACATCCTGGGCCCGGGACGCGGCATTGATCCGCGAGCCGCTGTAACCATGAGAGTGCAGCAGCAAGGGATAGCCCTGGCCCACGCGCAACTCGGCAGGCTCGTGAATGGTAAAGGCGATACTCGCGCCATCCACGGCGGAACTCAGCATGACGTCGTAGCTTTCGCCGACGCGGCTCTCCGCGGCGCCAGCCCCGGCCGCTCGGCTTGCATCACGCGCAGAACTGCTGGTGTCTCCGCAAGCGGCCAGCACGGCCACGACCAAGCTTAAGCTCAAACGTTTGAACATAGAGTTTCTCACAGGCAGGGGTTGGATCAGGGTGCTCCTGCTAACACGGCCGCGGGGCGCCACGGGTTCCCTCGACCCGCCGATTGATGCGCAAACGCACGCCATCGGCGCCGCCTTTTACGGCCGTGACCACGCGCCGAACCGGCCGCAAAGCCTACTCGACCCGGAGCCTTTCCGCCCGCGTGCGCTCCACCGAGACCACCGAACCGCCCGTATCCCCGCCGGGCCAGCCCAGAGCGGACTCCGTCGGCAGCCATTGCGCCGTCCGGCCAAAGTCCGCCTGACTTTTCGCAGTCACGCTGAGCATGGCGACAATCAGTGCCAGCCAGGTCAGAAGCGAAATCAAAATAGCCAGCCAACGACACCACACTGGCCCGATCACGCCCAACATTTGGGCGCGCCTGCCCAGGCGACCGTGCCGAGCTGCGAATTGAGCCGGCGCCGCCCTGCGCGCCGAATGGTGTACTTGGGGGCTGCCCGTCCCTGGCTTAGTTTGCTGGACCATCCTTGCTCCATTTCCCGCCATCGTGGTTTTCGCCGAAGACTCACTGCCCCTGAGGATACCGCGCCGGGCAGCGCACTTCCTGACGAAAAGTTGACATCCCCCCCCACCGACCCCGGTTCTGCGGCGAGAGGAATCCCACTTGTCTTCAGTCCGATCCCTCGGGACTGGCCAGCTCCACCCGGTTGCGCCCCGCGTGCTTGGCCCGGTACAGCGCCTTGTCAGCCAGCGCAATCAACTGGCCCGGTTCCGCCAGGCTCGCGTTGGCGGCATCCGCAGGCAGGACTGCAACGCCAATGCTGATGCTCAAAAACCCGTCCCCTCCCTGCCTCGCGGCATGTTCAATCCGGGCGGCCGCCACCTCGGCGCGCAGACGCTCTGCGGTGGCCCGAGCCTGCTCCACCCCGACCTCCGGCATGATCACGGCAAATTCTTCGCCACCATACCGCGCGGCAACATCCGGCGGCGTGCGGATATGGGTTTTCAGAATGCGACCGATCTGGCGCAGACACTCGTCTCCGGCCGGGTGACCGTAGTGGTCGTTGTACAGTTTGAAGTGATCCACATCGATCAAGGCCAGCGCGATAGGCCGGTGCTGGCGCTGGCAGCGGACAAATTCCCGGGCCAGCACCTGATCGAACAACCGGCGATTACCGATGCCGGTCAGGGCATCGGAATTGCTCATGGTCAACAGTTTGTCGACAGTCGACTTCAGATCATCATTGGCCGCTTTGAGCATGCTGGTTTGCGCGGCCACTTCCTCCTGCATCACCTGGGCCTCCCGCAGCAATGCCGCATTGCGCCTGCGATTGCGGATCTGCGCGAAGCTTTCATCCAGGGTGTCCAGCAAACCGGACAGATAGCTGATCACCGCGGTTTTCTGTTCCACTTCGATGCGGACCAGGACCACCACCTCGCCAGGGCCGGTCAGAGGCGAACTGGTCTGCGCCATCAACTCATACCGCCCGGACGGCAGGGAGCTGAACTGAATCGAATTGCTGGCGGCAAAATCGGACCAGTTCTCGTCGAATCCCGACAGCTTGTACCGATAACTCAGGGATTTTTCGTCGATGAACCAGGCGGAGGCAATATCGGCCCGCACGGTCCATTTTCCCGGGCGCACCCGGTAGGTTTCTCCGTCCCTGCTCAGTTGAGCGTTTTCCCAGCGCAGCCGCGCCAGATGACAACTCGGTGGTGCGGGCAGCTGGCGAAAGCCGGCAAAATCGACCTCGATATGGCCGGCATTGATTCCGCAGTGCAGATGTCCGCGCTCATCCAGGGCGAGACTGCGGCTGGTCGTGAACTCCCACTCGGGCCCGTCGCTCAATGCATTCAAACGCTGAAGTTCCACGCCGCTCCCGACTTCGATCAGAACCAGTCCGCGCGTGGTTCCCAGCACGGCCTGGGTATCGCCATACCAGCACAGACTCCAGGCCGCGACCGCGTCTTCGCTGTGATAAACCGGCGTGAATTCACCGTCTGCATCCTGCGCATCCACAAACCCATCGCGCGCGACCAGGGCACGGCCCAGGGAACTGAAACTGATCGAATAGACACTGCAACTCTGGCCATTGCCGCCGAGTTCGACGGGCAGGAACTGACCGCCCACTTCCCGCCACAGGCCCCGACCCAGAGTGCCCACCCAGAGCTGTCCCTGAGAATCCATGACCACGGTATAGACATAGCCAAGCTGGGTCCCATCCGGCGCCAGAACTTCCTGCACATGATCACCCTGAATCCGGCACAGTCCGGACAGCGTTCCCACCCAGATCTCTTCCTCCCGGCGGAGCAGACAGCGCCCCGGACTGGCCAGCACCCGGTGGTGCGGCCAGAGCGGCTCGGGCGGCTGCTGTGTCGCGACGCGAAACAGCCCCTGCTGGGTCGCTATCCAGGCGTGATCGGGTTGGAGCGGATCCTCAATCGCATCCCAGACCGTCAGATCCCCGACGGCAAACGCGCGACTTGTCCCGGCCTGATGACGCATCAGCTGGCTGTCTCCGCCGATCCATTGACCCGCCTCATCGTTGCGAATGCAGTACACCGGATGCGGCCCGAACTGCGCATCCAGGCGCAACAGGTCGCGCAGGCAGCTCAGCTTGTGCAGGCCATCGTTATCGGTGCCAATCCAGACATTGTTCAGGGCATCGACCAGGATGTCGTTCACCCGGCAATGCGCCAGCAGCAGCGATGACTCGGACAGGTCGCGCAGCGGACTGCGGCGCAGACTGGAACCGGCACCGTACCAGACCTCATCCTGCACCAGACGGGCCACTTCGACGGCCTGATCGCGGACCACCCACTGCTCGGAATCGGCGACGAGATTCAGGGCAATCAGGCCGGCGCGCCCACCCACCAGGACCAGTTCCTCGCTGAGCACTTCCAGCGCGCTGAGCGTGCCGAGCTGCTGCAGAGCCGGATTGCGCACCCGGGTCACGTGATTCTGCTCCACGATCACCACTTCATTGCTGGCCAGGGCGCAGATCCAGCGCCCGTCGGGCAGGCCGAACATGTCGACGATGAGGCCCAGGTCAAGATGGGTCAGCACTTCGAACGGGAAACCCGCCGTGGCCCGCAGATGCACCAGACCCCGGGCCGTCGCCAGCAACAGGCTGCCATCCGCCAGCACCCGAATCCGATCGACCAGACCAAACGGCCAGGGCACGGTGCTGTGCCACTCGACCCGATGCGCCTGCTCATCGAACGCATCCAGCCCCACATCGCTGCCAATCCATAGCAGGCCGTCAGGCCCGCAGGCCAGGGCGCGCAAACCGTGACTGGCCAGGCCCGAACTGACCCCCCAGGTCCGGCAATGCGCGCCGTTGTAGCAGGCCAGCCCGGCCGGTGTGGCGATCCAGATCTTGCGGTCAGGCGTCTGGCTCAGCGCATGCACCTGGCTGCTGGGCAGCCCCGATTTACGACTCAGCGTACTCAGGCTTAAGGCGTCAACAGGCGCTTGGATGGTGATCGTCATGCGTGCATGATATGCCTTTCACGCGCGGCGCCCAGGCGGATGTGCCCCAGGCCGGCCTCCTGCGGCCCGGTTGCAGCCTCAACCCGGTTTGTAGGACGGGATCTTGAACGCCGAGCGCATCAATTTTTCCAGCGTGCTGTCGGAACAGAGCCGACGCAGGACACCCATCGGTTTGACGTCCTTGCCCAGCAACTCCATCGGCTTCCAGCGGCGCTTGTCCAGAATCTTCAGCGTATCTTGCAGGGCCTGCTCCGGGGTGGCCCCTGATTTCTCCACCATGCCGGGCAGAATGTCCAGAACGGTCTTGCCCAGATGAGGCTCATAGATGTCACGGATGGCCTGCGGCTGCAGGTTCCAGGTCCGGGTGACCTGCTGTTTCGCATTCGCCGACATGGCCGTAAGCACCCCGCCGGGCACAATGGACGTCACCTCGATGCCAAAGGCCGCCAGCTCGTGGCGCAAGGTCAGCGTCATGCCGTGTATCGCGTGCTTGGTCATATTGTAGGCGCCCGCCGCCACCGGGTTGGCCATCAGCGCGCCCGAGCTGTAGTTGGCGATGCGCGAACCCGGGGCATTTTTCCGCAGCAGGGGCAAAAAGGCCTGAATCACCCGCAGCTGACCGAAGGTGTTGATATGGAAGATGCGCTCCACCTGTTGCAAATCCACGGCCTCGAGCACCCCGACTGCGATATTGGCCACACCGGCCACATTCATCAGCAGATCCAGACCTTCCCCGTTCAGCGCCTGGGCCACGGTATCGGCACTGGCCTGCACCGACTCCGTGCTCGACACGTCCTGATCGACCACGATGATATTGCCGGCGGTTTTCAGGTCGGTCGGCGCCCCGGGCAGGACGCCGGCAAACACTCTCCAGCCCCGCTCCGCCAGCGCTTTGACCAGCAGGTTGGCCTGTCCGACATTGGCGCCGGTGATAAATGCGTTTTGCATGCTATTCCCTTGAAACATCAGTAATGAGTATCCGAATCAGGCTTTTTCGCCACGCAACATGTCCGCGCCGAGCGACCTGAGGATCAAACCAAACAGACGGTAATGCCTGTTACTATCAAGGTAATATCTGTTATCCTGACCTGACAATCAAGTCCGCGACCCGGCGATGTATCCGCCGCGAACAGCCGACCACAGGTATCCCGCATGGACATATTGCATCAGCTGGCGTTGGCGCCATTCAATCAGTTCGTCCTGGCCTGGGGCGCCCTGGGACTGATTTCGGCCGCCGCCCTGCATTTCTCGAAACTGATGCCGATGAGCAGCCGTAGCGACAATGCCGCCCTGGGCTGGCTCGGCCATATCGACAAGAAGCTCGGCTGGATCATCATGGAAATACCGGTGCTGATCAGCGTGGTGTATTTCTATCTGGCCGCCGGTCCGGAACTGGGCGTGGAAACCGTATTCATCGGCGTCTTTGTGCTGCATTACACCAACCGCGCGCTGATCTTTCCCCACCGGATCAAGGTCAGCGGCAAGACCATGCCCGTTGCCATCATGCTCAGCTCGATGCTGTTCTACGCCATCAACGGCTATCTGATCGGGCATTATTTCGGGGCCTTGAGCAACTACCCCAGCGACTGGCTGATGGATCCGCGCTGCCTGGGCGGCCTCGCCCTGTTTGGCGTGGGCATGGCCATCAACGTGTCTTCGGACAATATTCTGATCCGGCTGCGCCAACCCGGTGAAACCGGCTACAAAATCCCCCAGGGCGGCATGTTCCGCTATGTGTCCTGCCCCAATTACTTCGGGGAGATTCTCGAGTGGATCGGCTTCGCCCTGATGACCTGGTCCTTGATCGGCACGGTGTATGCGCTTTGGGTCGGTTTGCCGCTACTGGCGCAAGCCCTGAATGCCCATCGCTGGTACCAGCAGCAGTTTGGGGAGCGCTACCCGGCACAGCGCAAGGCCTTGATCCCACTACTGTTGTAGCCAATCGACGCACGACAGCCCGAGGCCGCATTCAGCTCGCTTACCCTGGCGCCACTTCGAACCTGGAAGCGATGGCTGCCAGCAGCCTTCAAGGCGAGTAAGATGAACCGGCTGCTGTCGGTTCTGCCGATGCCAGCGCCAAACTCCTGACGGGCGAATCACTATGCAAGTCAAATTCTGGGGAACGCGCGGCTCAATCGCCAAACCCGGGGCGACAACGATTCGCTACGGTGGCAATACCTCCTGCATCGAGGTCCGCTCGGATGCCGGCACCCTGGTCGTGATTGACTGTGGCACCGGCAGCCACGCGCTGGGCCAGGCCCTCTGCGCCGACCAGGATGGCCCGCGCAGCGGGCACCTGCTGATCAGTCATACCCATTGGGACCACATTCAGGGCATTCCCTTTTTCGCCCCCTTGTTCGTACCTGGCTGGAAATGGGATATCTACGGCCCACGCGGCCTGTCCAGCGGCCTGCGGGCCACCCTGGCCGGGCAGATGGAGCACACCTATTTCCCCGTTTCCATCGACGAGCTGGCCGCGCGGATCAGTTATCACGATCTGGTCGAGGGCCAGCTGAACATTGGCGACATCAAAGTCACCACCCACTATCTGAATCACCCCGCCCTGACCCTGGGCTACCGCCTGGAAGTCGATGGCGTTTCCGTCGCCTACTGCTGTGATCACGAACCTCATTCCGAGGCGATGGCGGACGGACGCTCCCCGATCAGCGGCACCGACCGTCGGCACCTCGATTTCATCGCCGGCGCCGATCTAGTCATCCATGATGCGCAATACACCGCGCAGGAATACGCGGCCAAGCAGGGCTGGGGCCACAGCACCGTGGAATATGCGCTGCGGGTATGTCGAGAAGCAGGCGTCCGGCAGCTGGCTCTCACCCATCATGATCCCTTGCGGGACGATGCCGCGATCGACCAGATTCTTAATAGACTGCGGAAAGATGCGCGTCAGGCCGGGGCAAAAATCGACATTCTGGCCGCGGCCGAGGGTCTGTGCCTTGAACTGCACGGCAGCGCGCCGCAGACCGAAACAACCGCGACCACGGCCTTCGAGGCGGATGCCTGCCTGGAGCTCAAGCCCGCCGAGCGCAGAGTACTGGTGTGCGTGCAGGATACCGAACTGGCCGAGCGCCTGCTCAAGGCCGCCACTGCCGAGGGCTTTGCCTGCGAGCGCCTGAGTTCCGCCAGCGATCTGCTGGAACGGGTGCAACAGCCTGACGTGGCGGTGGTGCTGATCGGTCACGTCCCGCCGGATGAAGACGGCCTGGCGCTGATTCGGACCCTGCGCGCGAATGCCCCAGCCGGCACCGATCCGGTGCCCACCGTCCTGGTCACGGCCGTGGACTGTACGGATGCGCCGAGCACGGACGCGGCCACCGATTGGTTGACCACGCCCTTCACGGACAACTATGCCCGGACCAAGATGCGCGCCTGGGCATTACGCAGCAGCTGCCGCTGGATTCGTGCCTTACCGCCGAAAAACGAAGCGCAACGCCTCAAGACGCTGCACAAACTCAGAATTCTGGACACGCCCGCCGAGGAGCGCTTCGACAACATCACCCGGATCGCCGCCACGGCCTTTGCGGTACCGGTGGTGCTGGTCAGCCTGGTTGATGCCGACCGCCAATGGTTCAAATCCTGTCACGGCCTGGATGTGCGTGAATCCGATCGCGATGTCGCGTTCTGCGCCCATGTCGTGCAATCCGGCCAGGAACTGGTGGTCCCGGATGCCCACGTTGATGCCCGTTTCGCCGACAACCCCCTGGCCACCAACCCACCGCATATCCGCTTTTACGCCGGCGTCCCGTTGCTACTGGCTGACGGCCACTGCATCGGCACGCTGTGCCTGATCGATTTTCGCCCCCGGGAGCTGAGCGATACCGAACTGAACATGCTGCGCGATCTGCGCGATCTGGTGCTGCGCGAAATCCTCGCCACCGACCAGGCCTGAACCCGTTTTCAGGATTCCAGCGTAATCGGTGTGGAAAAGCCTGCCGGCTTGATCGCCAGCACCGAGCAATCCAGCAGGTTCAGAATCGTCTCGGCGGTATTGCCGATGATGACCCCGGGAATGCCGGTGCGGGCCACGGTGCCCATGACCACCAGGTCGGTGCCCAAACGATTCGCCAGCGCCGGGATTTCCTTGCGCGCCCAGCCCTTCACCAGATGGATCTTGGGATTGAGATACTCGACCGACTCCTGGCCCAGCCTGCCGGTGACATCGCGGAGCAGATCCTCCACCCCCGCTTCATGCCGCTCTCGTTCCTGTTCGACGTACTGGTTGACCTGCTCCGCTGCCACCCGTACCCAGGCGCCTTTCATCGTACTTTCCGCAACCGCTTCCCAGGCATGAGCCAGATGCAGTTCGGCTGATTCCGACAGGGCCAACGACACCGCCAGCTCGAGAATCTGACGGTTCAGATCTCTTTTGGCGTGACATTCATCGGATGGGTAGAGATCGTCAATTTCGACCGCCGCCAGGATCCGCCTGCAGGCCTGGGGCGCCTCCGGCTTGATCAGCCACACCGGACAGGGGCATTTGCGCAGCAACTGCATGTCATCTCCGCCGAACAGCCGACCCAACCAGGCTTGCGTCTCGGCGGTCTTGATCACCAGATCGTAGCCATTACGCAAGACCTCGCGGACCACCTCCAGAAACCGCAGTCCGTGAAGAATCCTGGTCTGAATGCTCAGCCGTTCTCGATAGGGCTTGATCGCCGTATCCATGGCCTGGGTGCGACTTTTCACCAGGGCCATATGGAGTTCGACCGCCGGTTGCCGCTGATCAGGCCAGGGCGCGATGACATCCAGAACCGTCAGGCTGGCCTGATTGTTCTCGGCCAGGGCGACGGCCCGCCGCAGCGCGGCCTTGCCCGCATTTCCCGGTTCAACCACACACAGGATATTCTTGAATCGATTCATCGCGCGCCCCTCCTTGCATCCACTCCAGGCAAGCCACCAGCACCCGGTGCCGATTACAGATACTGGCACAGATTAGACCTCCGGGGTGGTTTCACGAGGCCGATCAGCCGGTACGAGACTCGGGTCGAATCAGCCATCGCTGACAACCGCCATCAGCAACAAGAAACTGCATGAATTTCTGGACAACGACTTTGACAAACACCGAGAACCCGCCGTAGTAAGTTGACGAGTCATGTGGAAAGGCTCGCGAGCGCGCTTAAACGGCCCCGAGCGCTTAAACTACAATCGCAGCCTGACCCAAGCCGCGATGAACATTGATCGGTGGTCTCATCCTAATTCTTAGCCTAAAACATATAGGCATGGTCCTCTTTGAGCAGAATGAGCACAACTGAAGACGACTCCTACTGGGCTTTCATTAGTTACAGCCACACCGATCAAGCCGTTGCCGACTGGCTGCACAAGGCCCTCGAAACCTACCGCATCCCATCAAAATTGGTGGGAACGACGCATCGCGGACAGCAGGTTCCTAAACGTCTGTATCCGGTATTTCGCGATCGCGATGAACTTCCCAGCTCCGAGAGCCTGGCCGACAAGGTGAATGATGCCTTGTCACGCTCAAGGAGCCTGATTGTTATTGCCTCGCGTCAATCTGCCAGGTCGCGCTGGGTTAACGAGGAAATTCGTGCCTACAAAGCGATGGGCCGTGCCGATCACATACTTTGCATCATCGTTGATGGCGAACCGCATGCGGCGAGTCATGGCGACAAGGAGCAGGAATGCTTTGCCCCGGCGCTGCGATTTGAACTTGATACGGAAGGACAAATCAGCGCTGAGCCCGCTGAACCGGTGGCCGCTGATATTCGTCCCGGCCAGGATAAAAAACACGATGCATTGCTTAAGCTGGTTGCCGGGGTTTTGGGCCTTGGCCTGGATGCCCTAAGGCAGCGTGACCTGCATCGCCGCTACCGCACCTTGATGGGAGTTGCAGTGGCATCGGTAATGGCGGCCGCGTTCACCTCGGCACTGTCAGTGTTGGCCCTACAAGCCCGCGATGAGGCGAGGGCGCAGCGCGCGGTGGCGGACGCTCGTCGCAATCAGGCCGAAGAGTTGATCGATTTTGTCCTGGGCGATCTACGGCGAAAACTAGAGCCTATCGGCAAACTGGATATCCTGGACACCCTGAGTGAAGAGGCACTGAGATACTTCCGGCATGTTGAACCCGAGATGCTCACCGACAGGGAGTTGGCCGTACGAGGAAAAGCCCTGCGCCAAATGGGCGAACTCAGGGCAAACCAAGGCCGATTGGATGAGTCTTCACCGATGTTTCATGAAGCGCTCAAAATTGACCAGGAACAAATTCGGCGCCATCCGGCTGATACGGAGACCATATTCAATGTCGCGCAAAGCCAGTTTTATATCGCCTATGAGCTGTTTCTACGCCGCGATTATGAGTCGGCCGAGCCATGGTTCATTCAGTATTTGAGCAGCTCCGAGCGCTTACTGGATATAGAACCTCAAGTCCTGCGATGGCAGCAGGAAAAGCAGTACGCTCTTGACAACTTGGCGACCAACCATCTGCGCCTCGGCAATTTTGCTCAATGCATTGAATTTTCAACTCAAGCTGGCGATTTGGTTGAGGACATGTTGAAACGTGATCCTCGGAACGAGATCGCGCTTGCCGCACATGCCAATTCGCTAACTAAGCGTAGCCTCTGTTCGGAAAACATTGGCAATCTTTATGAGGCGATCTCGACATTACAGGATGTGGAAGGTATCTATCGAGGTTTAACTGAACAACATCCTCAGAATTACCTGCGAGAAGTAACAACTGGGCGCGCGCTTTAATGGGAGCAACGCTAAATGATCTCCATTTTGCATTGCTGGAATCCTGTTTTAGTAGTTGCTCAAATAGTGCAGCTGAACGACTTAGGGCTATCTCCGCCTGTTGAATTTGACCAGCGGTAAGCAAATTTTCACCAAGAAATCGGTTTGTTACGGC
>JBFJVB010000045.1:0-21461 GCA_041624435.1 Oceanococcus sp.
CATGCCTAACCGTCCGGGCGTACTGTAAACATCAAGCTGGCCCCAGGACATACCGGCCACTACGGCTCGCGTTTCGCCTTTCGACGATCCTGAAGTTGGGTTTCGAACATGCTCTCCCAAGCTTACTCGGGATTCATCGATACAGGTCATTGCTCTCAGGTCGGCGTGGCGACCACCAGCAAGAATTCCGCGCCGCGGGTTTTTTCATACTCGTTCGCACTGCGGCGCTCTCAGGATGCACTCTCTGCCCCGTGAGCAACGGTGTCGACGCCAAGCAACTCACGATACAGGGCGAGATAGCGCCGGATCATGCCGCGCTGATCGAATTGTCCTTCGGCGCGCTGACGCGCCGCCAGCCCCAGCTGCCTGCACAACTGCCGATCCGCCGCGAGTCGGCGGATAGCGGAAGCAAAGGCGGAGACATCGTCCTGGGCGCACAACACCCCACTATGGCCATCCACGACCAGTTCGGGTAGAGATGACATATCGGTGCAGATTACCGGCAGCCCACAGGCCATGGCTTCCAGAACGACCAGGGGCAAACCTTCCATCCGTGAAGGGAAGATCAACGCATCACTGGATTGATAAAGCGCCGCCATTCGCTGCGGGTCGAAGATCGGCTCCAACCAACGGACCGCCCCGGCTTCCCGCGTCCTGATGGCAGGCGCCATGCGTCGGCCAACCACGGTCAGCTCATAGCCGGGCCCAAGATCCTGCATGATGGGCAGGAGAAGATCAGCGCCTTTTCGATCCGACCAGTTGCCGACGAACAGTAGCTTGAAAGGGCCCTGGCTTTGCGCTGATTCGGCCGGCTGGAAGTAAGAATCCAGCACGATGCCGTTGTGTACCACCCGGAAGTCCACGTCCTGGAATATCTCACGCGCACGCCTGGCCGTGTAGTCGCTGACTGCCACCACCCGCGCCGCCCGACGCAGCGCCCGCGCTTCCTGCCGCTTGATCCAGCGGCGGTGATACAACCGCTGCGCCCAACTCTTGTACGGCGCGAGAATCGGGTCATGCACACAAGAATGCATGGTCGCCAGAACCGGCAAACCGGGCGGCAGGTGACGCACGGGCAACCAGGTGTTGATGTGAACGACATTGGCCCAATCCGGCGGCACTGGCGCGCGCACGCTCAGCGGCGCGTACTCCGCGCGCAACGGCAGCCAGCTGACTTCGGCGCGATACCCGGCCTGGCGTAGCCCCTGGACCATTCGCAGCGTAAACACGTCAGCACCGCTTGCAGAGCGGATTGCCGGAAACCACACCGCTGGCGTCACTCCAGTTTCTCGTGAGATCGACCTACGCTTGTGGAGCTCGCCTCTTTGCTGACCTGGCAACAACCCACGCAAGAGATGACTGTGCAACGCCGCCCGCTTACGGTGCGGGCGTCGCCTGTGGTGATTGCAGTAGGAAATCTGCGGTGGTGACGGTATCCACGCTGATAACCACGTCAACCGCATTACCAAAGCGCACGGTATCGGTTGCGGGATCCACCCCGGCGTCGTTGGTTTCGGGATCGTCCGCACCGGCGGTGCAACTGAAGGCAGCGGTGTAGTCACCGGCAGTCAGAAAACCGACCGCATAACTGAAGTCACCCGATTGATCATTCTTCGCCACCAGCAACGCCGAACTCAGCGGTTCCGGGTCCGTGCCATCCACGTCATCGGGGGTGACACCGGCACCGGCAAACAGATACACGGCGGCGCCTTCACCGCTCTGGACATCGGCCGTGCAGCTCGAATCCTGCAGCAGATCGCCGTCCACGGTCCCCACCAGGCTGCCGATTTGGGAGGTGTCGACCACACGCAGCACCGGTTTCAGATTGAAACAGCCGGTACCACCACGCTGGGAAATGGATTTGCGCAGATCAAAATCGATCACATAGGATGCCGCGCCGCCGGTCGCGATGGTCAGCGGGCCTTTGACCTTGAAACCCGAAGAGCCTCCGCTGGGCACGACCAGTGGATTCTGCGTGCCATTGATGGTGATATACGAGGCAAAGGGCGCGACCAGGTTCTGGCAGCTGGAATTCTCCGACTCCACGCTCAGGCGAACCTCCTGATAAACCCCGGCGGGGACGTCGACGTCGCTGATCAGCAATTGACTGTTGCTGCCTTGCAGCTTCAGCAGATCAATCGCCTGCGGCGGCTGCAAGTCGAAGCTTTGGCTGACCCCTCCCTGGGCGTCCAGCAATTCGATCCCGGTAAAGCTGATCACCACCGCATCGGCGTTATCCACTGGCGCATCGGTCACACCCAGCGACAATTTACCGGTCGTAGCGTTCGGGCCGCTGGACGAGCCGCCACAGCCGATCAGCAGGAGCAGGCTGCTCAGCAGACTCAGAACAAGTAATCGAAAAGGGGTATTCATCACGGGGCACTCGGTTTTACGATTTTCAGCCGCCAGTGTATCGCAGGCCAGCCGGACTTGGGCTGCCACACCCCCGTTCGGCCCCAGCGGGCTGATCGGCGGCCATCGGCTACCCCACCTCCCCGCCCGCGCTCCTGCCCGCTGCCAAATCTGCGCTCGGTGGCGTCGCTGAAGATCCGGTCACTCAATCATGCCATCCAGCCAAATTCACCCTCACCCGGCTTCGGCACCCCGACCGGCAGGGTGCTTCGCCTCCAGGCGGCCACGCCGGTGCGGCAAAACCGTGTTCATTCTGGCAAAGTAGCGGGGAGCTGACGGCCTGGAGACGCCGCCAGTGGACCAGCCACCACGATGTATAGAGAGCGACCATGACAGACCGCAAGCCGACCATCACCTACACGCTGACCGACGAAGCGCCGATGCTCGCCACCAGCGCCTTCCTGCCCATCGTCCGCAGCTTCACCGAGCCGGCCGGCGTCGAGGTCACCACCAGCGACATTTCGGTAGCGGCGCGGATCCTGGGGGAATTCCCGGAATTCCTGAGCGAAGAGCAGCGGGTACCCGACAATCTGGCCGCGCTGGGCGAACTCACACTGAAACCCGAAGCCAATATCATCAAGCTGCCCAACATCAGTGCCGCCGTGCAGCAGCTGGTCAGCGCGATCAAGGAGTTGCAAGCCAAGGGCTACGCGATCCCCGACTATCCGGAAGATCCGCAGAGCGATGAGGAGAAGTCAATTCGTCAACGCTATTCCAAATGCCTGGGCAGCGCGGTGAATCCGGTCTTGCGCCAGGGCAATTCCGACCGCCGCGCGCCCAAGGCGGTGAAAGATTACGCGCGCAAGAATCCGCATTCGATGGCGGAATGGAGCATGGCCTCGCGGACGCACGTCGCCCACATGACTCATGGCGATTTTTACCATGGCGAAAAATCCATGACCCTGGATCGGCCGCGCAAGGTGCGCATGGAGCTGGTCACCAAGAGCGGGGAATCCATGGTGCTCAAGCCCGAGGTCGCGCTGCAGGATGGCGAGATCATCGACAGCATGTTCATGAGCAAGAAGGCACTGCTGGAGTTTTATGAAAAGCAGATGGAGGACGCACGCAAGACCGGCATGATGTTCTCGCTGCACGTCAAAGCCACGATGATGAAAGTGTCGCACCCGATTGTGTTCGGTCACGCGGTGCGGGTGTTCTACAAGGAAGCCTTCAAGAAACATGCCTTCTGGTTTGACGAACTGGGCGTCAACGTCAACAACGGCCTGGTCGATCTGTACAGCAAACTCAAATCCCTGCCCAGTTCCTTGCGCGAAGATATCGAAGCCGATCTGCACGCCTGCCACGAGCACCGCCCGGAACTGGCGATGGTCGATTCGGCCAAGGGGATTTCCAATCTGCACGCCCCCAATGACGTGATCGTGGACGCCTCGATGCCGGCCATGATTCGCGCGGGAGGCAAGATGTGGGGAGCGGACGGGCGGCCCAAGGACACCAAGGCGGTGATTCCCGAGAGCACCTTTGCCCGCATCTATCAGGAGATCATCAACTTCTGCAAAACCAACGGTAACTTTGATCCGGCAACCATGGGCACCGTGCCCAATGTGGGTCTGATGGCGCAGCAGGCCGAGGAATACGGCTCACATGACAAGACTTTTGAGGTTGCGGAAGACGGTGAGGCCCGGATTGTCGATAACGACAGCGGCGAAGTGCTGCTGGTGCAGCAGGTGGAAGCCGGCGACATCTGGCGCATGTGTCAGGTCAAGGATGCGCCGATCCGGGACTGGGTGAAGCTGGCGGTGAACCGCGCGCGCCTGTCCGGCATGCCGGCCCTGTTCTGGCTGGACCCCTATCGTCCGCACGAAAACGAGCTGATCAAGAAAGTCGAAACGTATCTGCAGGATCACGACACCACCGGCCTGGACATCCAGATCATGTCGCAGGTGCGGGCGATGCGTTACACCCTGGAGCGCTGTGTCCGCGGCATGGACACCATTTCGGTCACCGGCAATATTCTGCGTGACTATCTGACCGACCTGTTTCCGATCATGGAACTCGGCACCAGCGCGAAAATGCTGTCCATCGTGCCCCTGATGGCCGGCGGCGGTCTGTTCGAAACCGGCGCTGGCGGCTCGGCGCCCAAGCACGTGCAGCAACTGGTAGAGGAAAACCATCTGCGCTGGGATTCACTGGGCGAATTCCTCGCCCTGGCCGCCAGCCTGGAAGACCTGGGCGTCAAGACGCAGAACCAGCAGATCAATATTCTCGCCCAGACCCTCGATACCGCAACCGGCCAGTTACTGGAAAACGGCAAGAGCCCCTCACGCCGAACCGGCGAGCTGGACAACCGTGGCAGCCAGTTCTATCTGGCCCTGTACTGGGCCCAGGCACTGGCCAGTCAGGACGAGGACCCGGCGCTGAAAGCGCGTTTCAGCAAACTGGCCAAAGCGCTGGAAGACAACACCCAGGCGATCATCGACGAGCTGACCCAGGTGCAGGGCCACCCCGTCGACATCGGCGGCTATTACCTGCCTGATCCGGACAAACTGGAAGCGGTCATGCGGCCCAGCCCGACCTTTAACGCCATTCTCGTCGAGGCCGGTCGATAAACCCCAGGCACGCGGATCCGGTCGGCGTCCCGCGATCCTGGCTCTCCGGCTCCGGCCCAAACCGTGGCCGGAGTTACCATTCCAGCAGTTCACGCAGAACCACGGTCGCATAGCTGCCGGCCGGCAGGCTGAAGCTGAGCTGCAAACTGGCCGGATCTGGCCAATCCCAGACCAGATCCTGCGGAAGCAGTCTTAAGGCCCTGCGATCCTGCTCCAGCCCGGCCGCCTCAAGCCCGTCGGCCAGGCTCCGGTATTCGGCAACGATCCGTGTTTCCAGCTCGGCCAGCTCCTGCGCGCTGGGCAGCGCACCGCGGCCCCACAACGGCCCCGAGGGATGCACATCACCTTCCCTGAGCCGCCGTTCCAGAGATTCATCCCAGCACTCCGCCAGGAACCAGGAGCGCGAGCCATGCAGGCTGAGCACCTCGCCCGGCACGCTCTGGTTCCAGGTCTGGTCCTTCACCCGATGCGCCAGCACGGCGTTGAAGATCTGCGAGCGCGCCGCCGAAAGCAGCAGGCCGCGGGTTTTCCGATCCACCCGCCGCCCGGCGAACATCGCCTGAGCGCGGGCCACATTGCTGCCGTCAAACCCAAAGCGCTGTTCGCCGAAGTAATTCGGCACACCGGATGTCGCGATGGCAGCAAGTCGCTGCTCGGCCAGGCCTGGATCGCCCTGAATCTCGCGCACCAGCAGGGTGAAACGATTGGCTTGCAGGGCACCGCGCTTGAGCTTGCGATCATGGCGCGCGACACCGAGAAACTCCACCTCGGCGTGAGGGAAACGGCTCCAGTCCGGACCCTCAAGACCGGGCAACTGCACGCTGAAACTCTGCGTGGTCACCGCATGACGGTCTTTCAAACCGGCATACCCGACCGCGACAGGTTTGACTCCGGCATATGCCGCCAGTTGCCGTGCCAGCCAGTCGGTATTGGTGTCGCGCTTGCGCACGGTCAGGAGCAGATGTTCACCGGAGCCGTGTGGCTCAAAGCCCAGGACTTCATCGACCCTGAAATCTTCCGGCGTGCTGCGAATCCGTCCCCGCAAGGCGGGCCCGCCATGCGCCCAGGCTAAACTGCTCATGGGTTTTGCTGACCCGACCAAATCACGCTTCAGGCCTTGGTGCGAGACACAACAAGCCATGCCCCTGCCCAATCAGGCCGAGGAGCCCGCTCTTTCTCTGCGCCACGACGACGAGGGCCGCCTCAAACCACTGCGGCGGGCATTTTCGCCACCGCAGCGAGGACGCAGTTGGCGACATGATGAGGAGGACACTGGCCGAAATCCTGCCAGATACGATCCCGTTCGCCCACCGATGAACCATCCAATTCAGCCTGCCTGACCTGAGCCGATTCCCGAGCCGCGGCGACAAGCACGTCATCAATCCGCAGGCTGCCGGCAAACTGCCACAAGGGCCGCTTCTGCCGCAGCGCCGCCAGAGCAGCCAGCGCCTCAACACTGAGCTGGCGATAAAGCGGCTGCTGAATTGCATTGAGAAGATGATCCACACGCAGCGCAAACGCCTGCTCCTCCCGCGTCATTTCCGAACGCAGTATCGGCTCCAGCCGGCGGCTCTGCTTGGAAGTATCGCCGATCACCAGGCTGTCGCAATGACCCAGCAGATCATGCACCGCGGCGTGAAACGCGCGACCATCGCAACCACCCACTCCCAGATGTTGGCGCCAGTCCTGCCAATCCGAAGCCCCGCCAAACCCAGCCGGATCTGAGCTCTCGGAAAATTCCAGTGGCGCTGCCTCCGAGCCCGCTGCCCATCTCAGCTGAAACCGCCCCAAGCCGGAAATCGCCGCCAGAGTGTCGCGCAACGCGCCATGCAGGCCATGCGGTGACAAGCCGAAAAGGGTGGAAAAAGCAGCCTGGGCATCGCCTTCCACCGACCGCCCCTGCCGAGTCAGCATCAAGCCCAGCAAATGGCCCAGACGAACCGTCTGCATGTCCGCGAACAGCTGCGGCTCCTCGCGGATCAGCAAGCCCAGATGCACGATCAGTTCGGCAATAAGCGCCCGTGAACCAGGGTCACCCTGATTGGCTTCGCGAATCCGGGCCAGCAGCACGTCCGCACTAACCGGAGTACGCAAGGTCGAAGCTCGCGTATAGCTCGGGCCAACATTCAGGCCCAGGTGCCGAACGAACAGTTCGGTCGCCGCCCCTTCCAGATCGATATCGTGTCGCCCCAGCAGGTCCGCGGAGCGACGCAGCAGGTCCCAGCAGAAGAAGTCGCCGGCCCGAACGTAGATTTCTTCGAGCAGATCGCGCAGGCTCGCCGCCTCGCCGACCGGGCTGCGCAGACCACTCGCGGCACTGAGCCCGTGGCGTCTGACCAGGACTTCCACGGCGGCGAACTGGGCGTAAAGATTCGGGTCGCTGCTGAGTTTGTCGAGCAGCTGTTGATCAATCCACTGAGCGCGCTCTCCAGTCTCCTTCGCTCCAAGCGGCTGCAATGCCTGCGGATCCAGGGGCAAGATCAGAAAAGCCGGTCGTTCCCGTTCCCGGCGACTGTCCTCGATCGTCTTGAACCGCTGTGCGGAAAAGCCTGGAATCCTGCGCCGCCCCGTACTGGCGATGAACTCGGCAATGCGCCCGAGCTGCACCGGAATCCCGTTGGTTTCACCATCGCGCAATTCCTCCATCAATTCCAGCAGTGCCCGACTGCCCGCCTCATCCAGCATGGCCTCGGTGACCAGAAAAGCCAGTAGCGGCCGTCCGGGCGCGAACCAGTGCGTATGCAGGTAGGCCAGCTCCATGCGCAGCCGCTGGACCAGCATGCGGCTGTCGCGCGGCAGATAGAAATCCCGGCGGTCCATGAACTGGGGCAGGAACACGCGCCGCGCGCCGTCGGTTTCATAAACGTATGCCGTTGCCAGACCCCGCAGATGGCGCAATGGACGACCACTGAGCCCCAAACGCTCATTGGCTCCGAGCGCACAGAATGCCTGCGCGAGCTGATCCGCCGGATGCAGCTGAATCGGCGCCACCTCCGCTGGCGTCTGCGCGGCGATGCCCTGTTCTGCCAGACGCGCGCTAACCGCCTCGTTCTCGGCCAGCAAGGCAATCTGGATGCGCCGGCGCCGGGCCCGCCCCACATTGAGCCGACGCCCCAATGGATCGAGATCCGCCACGTCCAACAGGCCGTCATCAAGCATGCCGCCCAGGAGGTACAAACTCTGTGCCCACACCAGCGGCACGTTTTCGTTAGGCTCCCTGTCCTGACTGCCCGGATCCGCCTTCTCGGCCTCCACCCGGTCGGCCGGCACGAAGTAGAGTTCCGGCAACATCGGCCAGCCATCAACCTCCACGGTCAGTCCCTGCAGTTGGGCGCGGTAGCGTCCAGCCGCCTCCCGGTCGCCCCGAAACAGCGCATTGAGCAGCAAGTACGCAAAAAACAAGGGCCACTCGCATTCGATATGCTCGAAGCGCTTCAGTTCATCCGGCTCGTAATGCAAACGGGCCTCATCCTCGAGCACGGTCTGATGCCCATCGCGCAGGAAACGCTTGCAGCCGTACCGACCCGCCAGTTTGGCGATGATCTCCCCCTCCGTGGCGGCTACCAGGTTCGCGTCCCGGATGGCGAAGGCGGGGAAACCAATCACGCTGAGCGTTGCGGCATCAACTTCCTTGGAAAGCGATTCGCGAGGCAACTGCGATTGCAAGGTGATACGAGCACGGGCGATCTCGTCCGGAATCACATGGATGACCGACTCGGCGCCGCCGCCCGCACCAAACAGATTGAATCCATCCAGCGCCTCCAGGGCCGCCTTGGCCATACCCACCGAGCTGGAATTCAGCTCTACTTCGCCTCGATTGATCTTGTGGCCACGCTCCCAGATTCCGTAATCCGGAGTCCGGTAGGCCCGACCGATGTAATGCACCAGGTTCTGCACGAAATTGACTTCGTCCAGGGTGAACACGATACGTAAACCCGATGCGGTCATTTGTGCCAGGCACAGCAAGAACAGCGAAGTTGCATCCAGTTGCAGATGACCCCACTCATGATCACCGACCACCGGCAACCCCGTGCCGGTATCGTACTTCGCATGCAAGGCGTCTGCCGGGTTCTGACTGACCTTGAACGCCTCGACCTTGTCAGCCTGCCGCATCATCGCCATCAGCAGACCGCGCATCAGCTTGACCACGCTCTGTTCGAGCAGCACGGTGCGACCACCGGTTTCATCGACCCGTCGATAGGCGAGCGCGAGGCCCCAGGCCGCCAGGATGGAGTACACATTATCTCTCACCCAAGCATCGGTGTAGTCGCCATGCGCCGTGATCGCGGTACTGGCCGGCAACAGACCGGTTACCGGATGCTGGCGCGCCAGAATGATGCCGCTCACCTGCGAATAAAAGGCGTCGAGACGCTGAACGTGTTCTCGCCAGGAAGTACCTTGAATCATGCCGTTGACCAGTGAGGGCGTGCGAACGCGCGCGCCGTCACCATAGCCTGCTGACCAAGTAAAATCATCTCTGTGCTTTCAGGTCGGTAAAGCAGGCCAGATAAGCCTGTGCGCTGAGCCGCCAACTGAAATCGCGCGCCATGCCCGCGCGCTGACGTGCTCGCCAGGCACCGGGGTTGGCGAATTCATCCAGGGCGCGATGTGCGGCCGCCAGCAGGCGACCTACGTCGGCCGGGGCATCGAACACAAAACCGGCCTCGGCGCTGACGCTGTCCCCCAGACCGCCCGTGCGGCTCACGATCGGCGGCGTGCCATAGCGCTGGCTGTACATCTGGTTCAGACCGCAGGGCTCGAACCGCGAGGGCATCATGAAAAGATCCGCGCCGGCTTCAATCCGGTGGGCCAGTCCTTCATCAAAGGCAAAGCGAGCCGCCACCTGTCGCGGCTGCGCCTCGGCCATGCCGCTGAGTGCAGACTCCAGGTCGGCGTCCCCGCTGCCCAGGATCGCGAACTGCGCGCCCCGAGCCAGCAGCGCCGGCATGGCCGCCAGAATCAGATCAATACCCTTCTGCCTGACCAGCCGCGACACCACCCCGAACAGAGGCGCTGCCGGGCGCTCATCGAGCCCCAGTTCGCGCTGCAGACTGGCTTTGCAGATGACCTTGCCAGTGAAATCATCGGCCCCATAACGCGCCGGCAGCAAGGGGTCCGTAGCGGGGTTCCACAGCACCTCATCGATACCGTTGAGGATGCCGGACAGCCGCACTCCGCGATGCCGCAGCAGCCCGTCAAGTCCCTCACCGTGCTCCGGGGTGCAGATTTCCCGGGCGTAACTGGGGCTGACCGTGGTCAGTCGATCGGCGAACACCAGTCCACCCTTGATCATGGCCAACTGACCGTGGAACTCCAGGGCTTCAGAATGACCTAGCCAGCCGGGCAGCCCCAGCGCCTCCAGACGATCCAGGCCGCACAGCCCGCGGTAGTGCAAATTGTGAACCGTGAACACGCTGCCGGCCTGGACTCGTTGCAGCATCATCAGCAGCGGCACGAGTCCGGTCTGCCAGTCATGGCAATGCACGATGTCCGGACGCCAGCGCAGACCCGCCTGGCCCGCTGCAAGCGCGGTCGCGACTCGCGAAAACGCGCCGAACCGAGCCCAGTTATCCGCCCACTCCCAGCCCTGGGCATTGCTGTAAGGATTTCCCGCTCGATCGCTGATGCGAGGCAGTTCGCACAACCATGTCCTCATGTCGCCAGCCCCGCGCGGTGCCGCCAGCAGGCGAGCGCCCGGTTCGCTCAGGGCCGCGCCGCGTACCGGCCGCAACTTCCCGCCATGCTTCAGCAATTCGCCGTAGGCTGGCAGTAGCAGGCGCACGTCGCAACCCAACTCGGCCAAGGCCGCGGGCAAGCTGCCACAGACATCCGCCAAGCCACCCGTCTTGATCCAGGGGGTTGCTTCGCTGGCCACATACAGAACACGCATACTCAGTGCTCGGACTCCGCCACCCGCTTCAGCCACAAGGCCCCCAGGGGTGGCAAACGTAAGCAGATGGAGTGTTCCCGTCCCATCCAGGGTTTGGCTTCGGCATCAACCTTCCCCAGATTGCCGATGTTGCCACCGCCATAACAGGCGGCGTCGGAATTGAGAATCTCACAATAGGCGCCCGGATCACGCACACCAATCCGGTAATCCTCTCGCACCACCGGTGTGAAGTTGAGCACGATCAGCACCAGTTCCTGCGCACTCAGACGCTCGAAGCTGATCACCGACTGACTGGCGTCATGGCAGTCAATCCAGGAAAAACCTTCGGGCGTGAAGTCATGTGCATGTAACGCAAGCTCGAGCCGGTAAAGGCGATTCAGGTCGGCCAGCAGCTTGGAAATCCCGCGTCGGGGCGCTTCATCGCCCAGAAAATGCGGCAGCGCAACGGCATCGTTCCATTCCCAGGGGTTGGCGAACTCCGCCCCCATGAACAGCAGTTTTTTGCCGGGATAGCTGAACTGATAGGTCAACAGGAGACGTAAATTGGCGAATTTCTGCCAGTCATCACCGGGCATGCGACCGAACAGGGAGCGTTTTCCATGCACGACTTCATCATGGGAAAAAGGCAGCACGAAATTTTCCGTATAGGCATACATGATGCCGAAGGTCAGGGCCTGATGATCGAATTGCCGGTACACCGGATCGGCACTGAGATAGCCCAGCGTGTCGTGCATCCAACCCATGTTCCATTTCATGCTGAAGCCCAGCCCGCCGAGATAAACCGGCCGGCTGACCTGCGGCCAGGCCGTCGATTCTTCGGCAATGGTGACGCTTCCCGGGCACTCGCGGTGGGTCACCGTGTTGAGTTCGCGCAGAAAGTCGATGGCTTCCAGATTTTCACGGCCACCGTGGCGGTTTGGAATCCACTCGCCGGGCTTGCGGGCGTAGTCGAGATACAGCATCGAGGCCACCGCATCGACTCGCAGCCCGTCGAGATGAAATTCCTCCAGCCAGTACAAGGCGCTGGAAATCAGGAAACTGCGCACCTCATTGCGGCCGAAGTTGAAAACCAGAGTGCCCCACTCCGGATGCTCGCCACGCTGCGCACCCTCATGCTCATACAGGGCCGTGCCGTCATACCGTGCCAGGGCATGCGTATCGCGGGGAAAATGCCCTGGCACCCAGTCCAGCAGGACACCGATACCCACCTGATGACATCGGTCCACAAAGGCGCGAAATTCATCCGGAGTCCCGTGACGGCTGGTTGGAGCAAAATAGCCCGTGGTCTGATAACCCCAGGACTGATCCAAAGGATGTTCCGTTATCGGCAACAGTTCGATGTGGGTAAACCCCAGCTCGAGCACATGCGGAATCAACTGATCAGCCAGTTCGGAATAACTGCAGAATTGACCATCCGGATGGCGCTGCCAGGACCCAAGGTGAACTTCATAAATCGACAGTGGCGCTGACTGCCAGTCACTCCGGCTCGCCAACCACGCTGCATCCTGCCAGGCATAGTCGCTCTCGGCGACGCTGATCGCCGCCGTGCCAGGCCGAGACTCGAAATATCGCCCGAATGGGTCCGTCTTCACCACCTTGGCGCCACCGGCCTGCTCGATTTCAAACTTGTACAGCCGGCCTGGCCCCAGCTCCGGCACGAACAGGCTCCAGATTCCGCTGCCCTCATCGTGCTGCAGGGCATGCCCATCGCCCTGCCAGGCATTGAAATCACCGACCAGCCGGACCGCGCGCGCATTTGGAGCCCAGGTGGCAAACCGCGTGCCCTGTACACCCCCACTGCAAATCTGCTTTGCCCCCAGAATCCGCCATGCCCGCGAGTGCTGGCCAGCGCCGAACTGGCGCAATTCCCGCCGCCACTGAGCATCTGAACCGCGGTCCAAATCGTTTACTGCTGGCTCCTTCATGGCTTCACTCTCCCACGTTATGGGCGCAATATGAACCGACAGAGGAAGAATTTCAGTAGCACGCTTCCGGAGACCGCTGCTTATGCACGAAACATCGCCGCGATTTATCAGTGCAATCACCCGCGAAACCCTGGCTCTGGTGCTGGCAGGAGGCCGGGGATCACGCCTTGGCGAGCTTACCGCTCACCGCGCCAAGCCTGCGGTGCCATTCGGCGGAAAGTACCGCATTATCGACTTTCCCCTGTCGAACTGCCTCAATTCCAACATTCGCCGCATCGGCGTGGTGAGCCAGTACATGGCCCACCCGCTGATCCGGCACCTGCATCAAGGCTGGGGATTTCTGCGCGGTGAATTCAATGAATTCATTGAGCTGCTGCCGGCGCAGCAACGCATGGGCGAGGCCTGGTATAGCGGCACGGCGAACGCGGTCTACCAGAACCTGGAAATCATTCGCGAGCACCAGCCATCCTGTGTGCTGATCCTGGGCGGCGATCATGTTTACAAGATGGATTACGGCCCGATGATCGGCGCGCATACGCGCAATCAGGCGGATGTCACCGTCGCCTGTGTGGATGTGGCGCTGGAGGATGCCAGGAGCTTCGGCGTGATCGTCGCCGACGATGCAGGCCGCATCGGCATGTTCCTGGAAAAACCCGATGCACCACCCGCCATGCCGGGTAAGCCTGATCGTGCCCTGGCTTCGATGGGTGTCTATGTGTTCAGCACCGAATACCTGTTGAGAGTACTCAAAGAGGACAGCCAGGACCCCGACTCCAGTCATGATTTCGGCAAGGACATCCTGCCCAAGGCCCTGGCTCGCGGACACGCCGCCTATGCTTTTCCGTTCCAGGGTCCTGATGGCGATCATTCCGGTTACTGGCGCGATGTCGGCACCATTGACAGTTACTGGGAAGCGAACCTGGAGCTGGTCAGCGTCGCACCGGCGCTGAATCTCTACGATCAGGACTGGCCCATCTGGACGCACCAACAACAGTATCCGCCAGCCAAGTTCGTCTTCGATGACGACGGACGCCGTGGCATGGCCGTCGATTCGATGGTGTCCGGTGGCTGCATCGTCTCCGGAGCACAGGTGCGTCGTTCCCTGCTATTTTCCAATGTGACTATCGAGCACCATTCCATGATTGAACAGTCCGTGATCCTGCCCAATGTCCGGATTGGCAGGAACTGCCAGATTCGCCGTGCCATCGTCGACGCCGGCAGCCACATCCCGGATGGCACCCGCATCGGCGTCTCGGCAGAGGAGGACTCGCAGCGGTTTCAAATCTCGCCGGGCGGGATCGTTGTGGTGACACCCGATTCCATCGGCGGGAGGATCGAACATGGGGGCTGAACTCGAGGTTGTACTGTGCTGGCACATGCATCAGCCAAACTACCGCGACCCGGTCACCGGGCTGAACCTCAAGCCCTGGACCTATCTGCATGCGATGAAGGATTACGCCGACATGGCCGCGCATCTGGAAGCTCATCCGGGGATGAGCGCGGTGGTCAATTTCACTCCGGTTCTGCTGGATCAGCTGGAGGCCTACGCTCAGGAACTGGATGCTTTCCTCAGTGCCGGCACGCCCCCGCAGGATCCCTTGCTGGCGGCCCTGTCGACAACTGCATTGCCCACCGCAGCGGAAGCGCGCATGGAACTGATCAGGGCCTGCCGCCACGCCCATCGCGAGCATGTTATCGGGCGTTTCGAGGCGTTTCACGAATTGATCGAAATCGCCGACCTGGCCGTGGACAACCCCTTGCTGGCAGGTCATCTGGGTGATGGCTTTCTCAACGATCTGCTGGTCTGGTATCACCTGGGCTGGCTCGGCGAATCGGTGCGTCGACAGGACCCCGAGGCCCAGCGACTGATCGCCATCGGCCACGGCTATTTGGCCAGCGACAAACGCAGCCTGGTCGGCCTGATACATGGCCTGATCAGCGAGATTCTGCCGCGTTATCGGCGCCTGGCAGAAAGCGGTCAGATCGAACTGGCAGTGACGCCACATGACCATCCGATTCTGCCGCTGTTGCTCGACTTCAACACGGCCAGCGAAGCCTGGCCAGACGTCCAGCTACCGGCCTGTGCCGGCTATCCAGGCGGTGCCGAGCGGGCCCGCTGGCATCTCCAACGCGCCCGCGACAGCATGCAGCATCACTTTGGCCAGGTACCGGTCGGTTGCTGGCCGTCCGAAGGCGCCGTCAGCGAAGCGGCCCTGCGCCTGATCGCCGAAGCCGGATTCAGCTGGTGTGCGACCGGCCAGAACGTGCTGCGCAACAGCATCGCCGGACTGAGCGATCAACCCGGCGACCCACACCGCCCGTATCAGCCCATGAGCGGCGGACCGGTGTGTTTCTTTCGTGACGACGACCTGTCGGATACCATCGGTTTCATCTACAAGGTCTGGCATGGGGATGATGCGGCCGCCAACCTGATCCACCGGCTTGAGGGCATCGCCGAACACGCCCCTCCCGGACCGGTCAGCATCATTCTTGATGGCGAAAACGCCTGGGAACATTACCCGGCCAATGGCTATTATTTCCTCGATGCGCTGTATGGCCTGCTCGAGGCGCATCCGCGCCTGCGGCCGCGGACCTTTGCCCAGTGCCTGGCACGCCCCTCGATCACACCCACCGAACTGCCAATGGTGGTCACCGGCAGCTGGGTCTACGGCACCCTGTCGACGTGGATCGGCGACCCCGATAAGAACCGGGCCTGGGAATTGCTGGTCGCCGCCAAACAGGCCTACGACAAGGCCCTGCCTGAGCTGGATAGTGCAGCTCAGGCCATCGCCAGCGAACTGCTGGGCCGCTGCGAAAGCTCGGACTGGTTCTGGTGGCTCGGTGCCGACAACTCGGTCGAGAATGTCTCTGCCTTCGAACGCTTGTTCCGCATTCAGCTGTCCGGCCTCTACCAGGCGCTCAAACTGGAAGTACCTGCCGAATTGAGCCACGTATTCGCCCATGGAAAGCTCAGCGGAGACGCCGGCTCAATGCGTCCGGCGCACTGAGCATGCTGCACCAACGTCGCGCCGGGGTCTTGCTGCACCCCAGTTCCCTGCCCGGACAGGTGCTGGGTGAGAGCGCACGGGCCTTTGTCGACCTGCTCGCGGCGGGCGGCTTTTCCGTATGGCAGACCCTGCCGCTCAACCCCCCCGACGAGGCCGGCAGCCCTTACGCCTCCAGTTCGGTGTTTGCTGGCAACCCCGCCTTGCTGGATGCAGAACAGGAGAATCCCAGTCCGGATCCGGCCTTTGTGCAGGCCCAGTCCGGCTGGCTCCCGGACTATGCGCTGTTCACCGCGCTGCATGCGGAGTTCAACACGGCCTGGTACGACTGGCCAGCCGCCCTGCGGGATCGCGATCCCGAAGCGCTGCACCAGGCCCGACTTCGTCATGCACAGCGGATCGACACGGTGATCGCGCAGCAGGCGGCGTTCGACCAGGCCTGGAATGCCCTGCGCGCCTACGCCCATACCCAGGGCGTCTTGCTGTTTGGCGACCTGCCCTTCTTCGTCGCCCATGACAGCGCCGATGTCTGGGCCCATCCGCAGCTTTTCCAACTGCGGGCCGATGGCCACCTGAGTGCGGGTACCGGGGTACCCCCGGATTATTTTTCCAAGACCGGTCAGCAGTGGAACATGCCGCACTACCACTGGCCCCACATGGCGGCGCAGGGCTATGCCTGGTGGATAGAACGCATGCGGCGCCAGGCCGAGCGCTTCGATCTGCTCAGAATTGACCATTTCCGGGGTCTGGAGGCAGCCTGGAGCTTTCCGGCAGACGCCGCCACGGCGATTGACGGCCACTGGGAAACCGGCCCCGGAATGGCACTGCTACACGCCATTCATCAGGCCCTGGGCCCGTTGCCGCTGGTCGCCGAGGATCTGGGCTTCATCACCCCGGCCGTCGATTCCCTGCGCAGCGCGGCAGGTTACCCGGGAATGCGCGTGCTGCAGTTCGCCTTTGACGGCGACCCGGCCAATCTGCACCTGCCGGAAAATTGTCCGTCAAACACCGCGCTTTATTCCGGCACGCATGACAACGACACCCTGGTTGGATGGCTCGAATCGCTGCCCGCTGCTGCCCGTGAGACCGTCCAGGCGTATGCCGGCAAGGCCAGCACACCATTGCACGAGGCCCTGATCGAGCGCGTGCTGGCATCGCCTGCGGCACTGGCCGTGCTGCCCCTGCAGGATCTGCTCGGACTGAATAGCCAAGCGCGCATGAATATCCCGGGCACCGAGAGTGATAACTGGCATTGGCGGCTCGAGGCGCTGCCCGAGCAGACCGTGTTCACCGTGTGGCAGAGTCGCAATCAGGCTGCCGGGCGCATTTGCCAACATCTCAATTTGTGAGGCCGGATGCCACGAGGAAACCTGTCATGCGGCAAGTTGACGCATCACATCAAAGTGAGGCCAGACCCAACAAAGCGGGATAAGGGTGGGTTACCAGCCAGACCGGAATTTCCGTTACGTAATCACGGAATGACCCTTTGTCCCGAAAGCCCTGAGTGAACAACGCTTTGTCGAACCCGTCTCCCCATTTCGGCAAGATTCCGCCAGCCAGGTATACGCCAGCCCGGGCGCCCAGGGTGAGCGCCAGATCACCGGCGCAACGCCCTAGCCACAAAGTAAACAGACGCAGTGTATCCAGTGCCGCCGGCTCGGCATCCACAAAAGCCGCCGAGGCGATCGCGGCGGCCTGAGAATGCCGCGGCGGCTCACCACGCAGGCAACACACCGCCCGGTACAGGCGGGGCAAGTGAGTGCCGCAAAGCACATCTTCCGCGCCGACGAAATCGGTGGCTTGGCGCAATATCGCCAGAACGGCCTGCTCCTGCGCTTCGCCTCCGGTTGCCAGACTCACGTGCCCACCCTCGCCGGCAATCACGGCATACCCATCCGCGCTGGGCAACAGTCCCGATACGCCCAGGCCGGTCCCCGGCCCCAGTACCGCCAACGCCCGTCCGGGCGATGCGACGCCATCAGCCACCTGATCCAGACCACTTGCGGGCAGATGCGGAATACCCAGGCTCACGGCGGTGAAATCATTCACGATGCGAACCGGCATGCACAGTTGTTTGGCGATGCCGGCAGCACTTAAGTCCAGCGGCAGATTGGTCATTCGCACACGGGCAGCGGCACCTTCACCCTGCACCGGCCCAGCAACCGCAAGCGCGCAAGACTGCGGACTTTGCGGCAAGGCGTCGATGTACTGGCAAAGCCAGCCGCCGATATCGTGCAGGGAAGCCATCGCAACTTCCCTGATTTCGGTGAGCTCGGTGCTGTCACCGTCGCGCCGCGCCACCGCGACCCGCAGACTCGTCCCGCCGATGTCAGCGACTAGCTTCATGATTCACTCACCATCCTGCCGGAAATCCGGCAGCGTCCACTGTCCACATCTGCACCGACCCAGATTCACCGTCCCCCGCAGAATGGCATGGAAAACACTGTCAGGTCGACTGCGGGTGAACCATATCCAGGCATTCGCTACAGAAAGTACGCGGCAAACAGCGGATCAACGCCGTCCTTGTCCCCCCACAGTTCATCCGCGTGCTCGCCCATGGCCAGGCGCGCCATTTCGCCCATGACCAGGTGGGCGATGGCCGCGCGGATTTCATCGGCCGGTCGCTTTTCCGCGGCACCGGCCATCAGGGCGGTGGCGTAGATCACCTCGACCAGACCGGCCACGCGCTTGCTCACCGTCTCGCCAGAATCGCTGCTCATCATGGCCCGGAGCAAGACACTGCCAATCCCGGCTTCCTCGTATTCCAGGGTGCGCATGACCCCGATGATGGCCCGCATGGTACTGGCGTAATCGCCATGCCCTGCGGCCAGCGTCTGGGTCAGGCGGGTTCGGGCCTTATCCAGCAGCTCATCAATCACCGCGGTGACCAGGGCCTGCTTGGAGGGAAAGTGGTGCAACAGCGAAGGGCGCCGGATTCCGCAGCGCGCGGCAATGGCTTCCAGGGACGCGGTCATGCCCTGCTCGGCAAATTCGATCCGCGCCGCGGCCAGGATTCTTTCGCGGGTGGCGGGCGTATTCGCCTGTCGTTTCGGTCTGGCCATTTCAGTTCTTTAACTACCGGAGTGCAGATTATACGTCTGGATCAGAGCATCCTCCTTAGCCCATCTCAATCAGTGTCGAAACGCTTGACAGCCATCGACCGAAACTTTAATCTACTTCTTAGTAGGTTTTATTAATCACGTAATCTGGGACAGGAGCTGGACCATGACTTCAAGCCTCGAGATCCACGGCGACCCGCCGTCGGCGCAAACAGCCACCGCGAATCCGTCCACCTGGCGCGACGGCAAACGCTACCTGTGGCTCCTGGGTCTGGTCGTACCCTTGTTCCCCTTGCTCGGAGGCGGACTCGCCTGGTTCAGCGGTTCGGAACTGGGCTGGTGGTTCCCGGTGGTATTCCTGTACGGAATCATCCCCCTGCTGGACCGTTGGTTCGGGGGCGATCCGCATAACCCGCCCGAAGAGGTCGTGGCCAGCCTGGCTCAGGACCGCTATTACCGCTATTGCGTCTACGCCTTCATTCCGCTGCAGTTCGCCACCTTGTTCTGGGCCATGGCGATTCTGAGCGGCGGAAGCCTGGGCTGGATAGGCAGCCTGGGCCTGCTCATTTCCACCGGCATCGTCAGCGGCGTGGCGTTCAACACCGCCCACGAGCTGGGCCACAAGACCGAATCCCTGGATCGCTGGCTGTCGAAAATCGCTCTTGCGCCCACGGCCTATGGGCATTTTTTCATCGAGCACAACCGCGGACATCATGTGCGGGTGGCCACGCCCGATGATCCGGCCAGTTCGCAATACGGTGAAGGCTACTGGGAATTCCTCCCCCGCACCGTCATCGGCGGATTCCGAAGTGCCTGGACGCTGGAACAGACCCGGCTGAACCGTCAGGGCAAATCGGTCTGGCACTGGCAGAATCACAATCTGCAGGCCTGGGCCCTGTCAGCCCTGCTCTACACCCTGATGGTCGGCGCCTTCGGCTGGATTGTCCTGCCCTTCATGCTGGCGCAATCGCTGTATTCCATCTCCCTGTTCGAGATCATCAACTATCTCGAGCATTACGGCCTGTGTCGGCAGAAGAATGCGGCTGGCAAATACGAACGCTGTGCGCCGGAGCACTCCTGGAACAGCAACCATCTGGTGACCAATCTGCTGCTGTATCAATTGCAGCGTCACTCGGATCACCACGCCAACCCGACCCGGAGCTTTCAGGCCCTGCGCCATTTCGACGACGTTCCGCAATTGCCCAGCGGCTATGCGGGCATGGTTCCGCTGGCCTACTTCCCGCCGCTGTGGCGCCGGGTGATGGACCCGAAAGTCCGCGCTCACTATCAGGGCGACCTGTCCAGAGCCAATCTGCATCCCCGGGTCAAAGTCGAGCTCGGGCTGGCCTAGCGATTCGCCCCGGTCCGCACGCTGCACCTCAGCGGCGGCGGCAGCACTCGCCGCCGCGCACCCTCACAACATCGGGGGCGCCTGATGCGGTGGCGACGAAGCCGGATCAGGAACGACGGGAAAACGCCGCAGAAAAGCCGTCACCCGCTGATCCAGGGGCTCACGCCAGGAGCCGGGCATCACGGTCAATACGGCTTCGCGCCAGTCACTCAACGGGGCGCTGGTCTCACGGCCATGAATCCGCGCCACTTCCAGCCACATATACGCCAGCGCAAGATCGTCGGCTGACAGGGGCTGCGTGACGAGATCGGGACTGCGCGAGCAGTAAGCGGCGGCCACCGCCGCATAGGCCGGTGGATAGCCGCGCCGGGCCGCGGATTCCAGCCAGGCCGTGGCGGGGCCATGCCCCGGCGGCCCTGAATACTCCTCGGCCAGGAGCATGCCCAGACGGTAGGCCGCCTCCGGCGATACCGGAGCCAGCTGCTCCAGGCGTCGCCGGGCCGCGCCGACATCACGAATCGGCGCCGGACCCTGATGCTGGTACTGGGCCACCTTCAGGCCGGCGGCGACATCGCCCGCATCGGCCAGGGCCTGACACAGCTGCAAGCCGCGCTGCGGATTGAAGCCCTCCCAGCGGGAATCAAGATAGACATCCGCCGCGGCGCAGCGCGCGGACTCAAGGCCCAGCTCAGCCGCCCGCAGATAGAGTTGCACCGCCTTGGCAAGGTTCACCTCCCGGCCAATACCCAGGTCATGGCAGCGGGCCCAATACGCCGTTGCCACCGGCACCGACAAAGCCGCTGCCCGGGCGAAATGCTCGCAGGCATGCAATTCATCGATCGGCCGGCCCCAGCCCAGCTGCGCGAACAGCCCCAGACTGAACTCGGCGACCGGGTCGTCAAGCTCGGCGAGCTGCGCATACAGTTGATGAGCCTGAACATAGTCCCCCTTCGCCAGCGCAGCCTGCGCGGTCATCAAGGAGGCCATTGCGGAGACGGCCGGCGGCAGCGGTGCTGGTCGCCAGGAACAGCCCAGCAGCACAAGGCCGCTGAGCAGCACACCGAGCCCCCGACCCGTCGCGCGCAATCGTGATGGACTGGCGCGTCCACCCATCCGGCTAATTCCGACTTGGGAAAGTTCCATGCAGCGCGATGATGCAGTTCACCACCACATAGGGACTGCGCACATCGAAGCCAGCGCCCGTGGTGGCATTATTGCCGACGCTCACGCCCGCCAGATTAACCCGGTCCTC
>JBFJVB010000046.1:0-20736 GCA_041624435.1 Oceanococcus sp.
AAAAAATCTACGATGTGATCGTCGTCGGCGGCGGCCACGCAGGCACCGAAGCCGCTTTGGCGGCCGCCCGCATGGGGGCCAAAACCCTGTTGCTGACCCAGAGCATCGAGACCCTGGGGCAGATGAGCTGTAATCCGGCCATCGGCGGCATCGGCAAGAGTCATCTGGTCAAGGAGATCGACGCCCTGGGCGGAGTGATGGCCCGCGCGGCCGACGCTGCGGGCATCCAGTTCCGTCGACTCAATGCACGCAAGGGCCCCGCGGTCCGCGCCACCCGGGCGCAGGCCGACCGCGCCCTGTACAAGGCCTTCATCCGCCAGCAACTGGAAAACCAGCCTAATCTGGAATTGTTTCAGCAAAGCTGCGCCGATCTGATCGTTGACCACGATCGGGTCACCGGAGTCGTAACCCAGATGGGCCTGGCCTTGCGCGCCCATACGGTGGTGCTGACCGTGGGTACCTTCCTGGGCGGCCTGATACATATCGGTGAAGCCAATTACGCCGGGGGACGGGCCGGCGACCCGCCATCCAATGCCCTGGCGCAGCGCCTGCGCGCTCTGCCATTCCGGGTGGGCCGCCTGAAAACCGGCACGCCACCCCGAATCGATGCGCGGAGCATCGACTTCAGCAAACTCCAGGCGCAACCCGGTGATGAACCACGGCCGGTCTTCTCCTTTCTGGGATCACGCCAGGACCACCCGGCCCAGGTGCCCTGCCACATCACGTTTACCAGCGAAAAGACCCATGCCATCATCCGCGGCGGACTGGACCGCTCGCCAATGTATGCGGGCCGGATCGAAGGCGTCGGGCCGCGCTACTGCCCCTCGGTCGAGGACAAAGTGGTGCGTTTTGCCGACAAGGACCGGCATCAGATCTTCATCGAACCGGAAGGCCTGAATACCCATGAGGTCTATCCCAACGGCATTTCGACCAGTCTGCCGTTCGATGTGCAGGTCAATTTTGTCCGCTCCATTGCCGGCTTCGAAAACGCCCATATCACGCGGCCCGGCTACGCCATCGAGTACGATTACTTCGATCCGCGAGAGCTTCGCTATTCGCTTGAAACCCGGCATCTCAACGGGCTGTTTTTCGCCGGGCAGATCAATGGCACGACCGGCTACGAGGAAGCCGCCGCACAGGGCCTGCTGGCGGGTCTGAACGCCGCCCGCCAAGCCCGCGGCGAACCGGCCTGGTGGCCACGTCGGGATGAAGCCTACCTGGGCGTGCTGGTCGATGATCTGGTCACCCGGGGGGTCGCCGAACCGTATCGAATGTTCACCAGCCGGGCCGAGTACCGGCTGCGTTTACGCGAGGACAACGCCGATCAGCGACTCACGCCAATCGGGCGTGAACTGGGCCTGGTTGATGACCAGCGCTGGGGCACATTTGAACGGAAGATCGAGGCGGTCACCCAGGAGCTGCAGCGGATGCGCAGCACCTGTATTCAGGCCGATGATGTCGATCCGGACCTGGCCCAGGACCTGTTCGGTGAAGCGCTGCGCCATGAATACATGGCTTTCGACCTGCTGCGACGCCCCGGCGTGGATTACCGGAACCTGCACCGCATTGCGAAAATGGGTGACCCGCATCCACAGCCGGAGGTCTGCGAACAGGTGGATATCCAGGCCACCTACGCCGGCTACATCGAACGTCAGGATGATGAGATCGCCCGCCAGAAGACCCAGGAAGACACCAAGATTCCCGCCGATCTGGATTATCAGGAAGTCCCTGGCCTGTCTTTCGAAGTGCGGCAAAAGCTCATCCAGGCCAGGCCGATGACGCTGGGCCAGGCGTCCCGTTTGGAAGGTCTGACCCCGGCCGCCGTCTCGCTGCTGCTGATTTACCTGCGCCGGCGCAGCACACCGGTTTCGCGCAGCGCCTGAACCCGGCGGCAGGAACCGATCCCGTGCTAACTTGTTCCGCGGCGGCACAGCCGGGATAATCCGCCGCAACCTGGGGGAAGTGACCGATGAAAAATGTTTTTCTGATTCTGGCCATCGCTGGCGCGATCTTGCCGGCCATGGCCTTTGCCGGCCTGTTCGGCGGCGCAGCTTTGCCGCCGGTACAGGAATGGCTGGGTGCGATGTACACGAATGTGGGTACCGCCGCCGCCTTCACCGACCTGGCCGTTTCATCACTGGTGTTCTGGGTTTTTGCGCTCAGCGAAGGCAAACGCCTGTCCATGCGCCATGTCTGGGCCTATATCCCCCTGAACTGCATCGTCGGCCTGTCTTGCGCATTGCCCCTGTTCCTGTATTTCCGGGCGCGTACGCTCGACAACCAGAGCTGATCGGTGCAAGCGTTCAACCATGATTGCGTATTGCCCGCCACCGCGGCAAAAGTGCTCGCCGCGATCGCCAGTGAAGACTACCTGCGCTTTCGCTATGCGGACGAGGATGGGCATGAACTGCACATCCAGGTCGAGCAGGATGATGCCCAGGCCTTCGTCTGTGTCCTCACCCGTAGCGGCAGCTCGGAAAAATTGCCCGGCTTTGCGCGCAAGCTGGTGGGCGAGCGCCTCACCATGATCCAGCACCAGCGCTGGGACCGCGACACCACGCCGTACCGGGGTCATCTGCGCGTGCAACTGGAAGGCCTGCCCGGTCATGTCCACACCGAACTGCGACTGAGCGACAACGCCGACGGGACGGCCACCCTGGCCGCCCACGGTGAGCTGGAGGCGCGGATTCCGCTGCTCGGCCGACAGATCGAAAAAATGTTGATCGGCCGTGCGCAGGAAACCTTCCGCAAAAGCACCCAGGCCATTCGTGAGTACGTCCAGCGATTGGCCTGAGCCGCGTCGCCTGATCTCCACTGCGTGCCCATGCGCTGGCTGCTGAGCACCTGCCTGTGGGTCTGCATGCCACTGTGGGCGTGCCCGACATCCCAGCCACTGAGCTATACCCTGATCGCTCAGCACCCCCACAATGCGCGCGATTTCACTCAGGGGCTGGTTTTTGCCGGCGATACCCTGGTCGAAAGCACGGGGCGCTACGGGCACTCCGCGCTGATCAGCCACGCCCCCGGACTGGGCGATCGTTATGCCTTGCCGGAACGCCTGTTCGGCGAAGGTGTGACCTGGTTTCGCGAGCGCCTGTGGCAGCTGACCTGGCGAGCCGGACAGCTGCGCATCTATGCGCATCAGCCCTTGCGCCTTGAACGAACCCTGCGTTATCGCGGCCAGGGCTGGGGGCTGACCGACGATGGCCAGAACTTGTACTTGTCCGATGGCAGCGCCCAGCTGAGCGTGCGTCGCCCGGAAGATTTCGCCGAGTTGCGGCGTATCACGGTGCGCAGCGACCGCGGGCCGGTGGCCCAGCTCAATGAACTGGAATGGGTGGATGGCAGGATCCTGGCCAATGTCTGGGGCACCGACCACATCGCCCAGATTGACCCGGATTCGGGCTGCGTGGTGGGCTGGCTGGATCTGAGCGAACTGTGGCCCCACGGCTTGCGGCCGGCAAGCGCCGACGTACTCAATGGCATTGCCTGGCAGGCCAGCTCCGGACATCTCTGGGTCACGGGCAAACTGTGGCCACGGCTCTATGAACTGAAACTCGAGGCGCTGCCAGCGGCCAGCCCGGGAAAGCCGTAAAATAGTCGCCTTTTACCGTTTGCAGAGCGCCGATGAATTCACCGCAGGAAGCCGCACCCACACCGGACGGGCAGGCCGCGCGCCGCGCCAAGCTGGAGGCTGACAAGCTGGCCAAACGCTTGCGCCGACAGGTCGGCCAGGCGATCGCCGATTACCGGATGATTGAGGCGGGGGACAAGGTCATGGTCTGCCTGTCCGGAGGCAAGGACAGCTATGCCATGCTGGATGTGCTGCGCAGTCTGCAGGCCAGTGCACCCATTGAATTCGAACTGGTTGCGGTGAATCTGGACCAGAAGCAGCCCGGCTTTCCCGCCCACGTGTTGCCCGACTACCTGAGCAAGCTGGGCGTTCCTTTTCATGTGTTGGAGCAGGACACCTACAGCGTGGTCGAGCGGGTAGTACCCGAAGGCAAGACCCAATGCGGGCTGTGTTCACGCTTGCGCCGGGGCGCGCTCTACAGCTACGCCCAGCAGCAGGGCTTCACCAAAATCGCCCTGGGCCATCACCTGGACGACATCGTCGAGACCTTGTTTCTGAACCTTTTTTTCGGTGCCAAGCTGGCCGCCATGCCGCCGAAATTGCGCTCCAATGATGGCCGCAACGTGGTCATCCGACCTTTGAGTTATGTGCGCGAGAAGGACCTGATCCGTTATGCCGCACAACGTGCATACCCGATCATTCCCTGCAATCTGTGCGGCTCCCAGGAGAATTTGCAACGCGTGACGGTACGCAAGATGCTCGATGACTGGGAACGCAGCCATCCGGGTCGGACCCAGCAGATTTTCAACGCCTTGCAGAATGTTGCACCCTCGCAATTGGCGGACACCACGCTGTTCGACTTCGCCAGCTTGCGCCCCAGCGAAGCGGACACGGACGCTACCGAACGACCGGTTCGCTGGTTGAAAGCGATTTAGCCCGTCGAGTGCTTGGGGCACTCCGGTATAATGCCGGGTTTTGCTCCCGACGCCCATGTCCTCCATCGCGCAAGAAGCGGCCAAGCGCCGGACCTTCGCCATCATTTCCCACCCGGATGCGGGCAAGACCACGCTGACGGAAAAATTGCTGTTGTTTGGCGGTGCCATCCAGTTGGCCGGGACCGTCAAGGGCCGCAAGGCCGCACGTCATGCCACCTCCGACTGGATGAAACTCGAGCAGGAGCGCGGCATTTCGGTCACCACCTCGGTGATGCAGTTTCCCTACCGGGACCGCATCGTCAATCTGCTGGACACCCCTGGTCATGAGGATTTTTCCGAGGATACCTACCGCACCCTGACTGCGGTCGATTCGGCGCTGATGGTGATCGACGCGGCCAAAGGAGTGGAGACCCGCACGATCAAATTGATGGAGGTGTGCCGCCTGCGCACCACCCCGATTGTCAGTTTCGTCAACAAGCTCGACCGTGAAGGCCAGGAACCCATGGCCCTGCTGGATGAAATCGAGGAGGTGCTGAAGATCCGCTGTGCACCGATCACCTGGCCGATCGGGATAGGTCGGGCTTTTCGCGGTGTTTACCACCTGCTGGAAGACCGTTTTTATCTGTATTCGGGCAAGGGTGACAAGCTCAGCCAGATCGAAACCGTGGATGGTCTGCATTCACCCGGTCTGGAGGACAAGCTCGGCGAGCCCTATGCCACCTTCATGGACGAAGTGGAACTGATCCTGGAAGCGGGCACAGCCTTTGACCTCGATGCGTATCTGGCCGGTGATCTGACCCCGGTGTTCTTTGGCTCGGCGATCAGCAACTTCGGGGTGCGGGAATTGCTCAACGGCTTTGTCGAGTGGGCGCCGCCGCCGCAGCCACGCGAAGCCGATAGCCGGCAAGTCGCCTGTAATGAGCCCAAGCTGACCGGCTTCGTCTTCAAGATCCAGGCCAATATGGACCCCAATCATCGGGATCGGATCGCCTTCATGCGGGTCTGCTCCGGACAGTATCGCAAGGGCATGCAACTGCACAGCGTCCGGCTGGGCAAATCGGTGCGCATTTCCGATGCGGTGACGTTTCTGGCCGCCGAACGCGACCAGGCTGAAAAAGCCTTTCCTGGCGACATCATCGGCTTGCACAACCACGGCACGATCGGGATCGGCGACAGCTTCAGCGAGGGCGAGACCCTGCGATTTTCCGGCATCCCGAATTTCGCCCCAGAGATGTTCCGGCGAGTCGTGCTCAAGGATCCGTTGAAAGCCAAGGCGCTCAACAAGGGCCTGGATCAGCTCTGTGAGGAAGGCGCAACCCAGGTGTTTCGGCCACTGCAGGGCAATGATGTGATTCTCGGCGCGGTCGGCGTGCTGCAATTCGATGTGGTGCAATCCCGGCTCAAGGATGAGTACCGGGTGGACTGTCGCTTCGACGCGGCCAGTATTCATACCGCGCGCTGGGTGTACTGTGATGACGAGAAAGCTTTCCAGCAGTTCCAGGACAAGAATCAGGAGCGCCTGGCGCTGGATCATTCCGGCGCGCTGGTCTTCATGGCCGGCAGCCGGGTCAATCTCGAAATGGCGATGGAGCGCAATCCCGCGGTTCGATTCGAAGCGATCCGCGAACACGGCTGATTTTCCGGGTCTGTCCGGCCGCCAAAGGCGAGATTCACAAGATTTTCAAATATACACTTGTATACTAGCGTCTGGGCTCGCCCCGCGAGTCCGGAATCCCGCCTGGAAATGCGCATGTCTGAAAAAATCGCCCGTACCCTGGACCCGGCCAATCTGCCGATGTTCGGCCTGTTTATCCTGATCCATCTGTTATGCCTTGGGGCGTTCTGGACCGGTATCACTGGCACGGACATCGCGATCTGCCTGGGGCTGTTCTGGCTGCGCATGTTCGGCATTACGGCCGGCTACCACCGCTATTTCGCGCATCGCGCCTTCAAAACCAGTCGCGTATTTCAGTTTGTGCTGGGCTTTATTGCCGAAAGTTCCCTGCAAAGCGGCTTGATCTGGTGGGCGTCCAAGCACCGGGATCATCACAAATTCGTGGATACGCCCAAAGACGTCCATTCGCCCCGCGAATACGGCTTCTGGTTCGCCCACCTGGGCTGGATCTTCAATGACAGGGCGCAGTACACCGATCTGAGCAATGTGCCCGACATCACCCGCTATCCCGAGCTGGTATGGCTGGACAAATACCACTGGCTACCGGGTACCCTGCTGGGTTTTGCAGTCTGGTGGTTTGCCGGCTGGTCGGGTCTGTTCATCGGCTTCGCACTGTCCACGGTCTTGCTCTGGCACGCGACCTTCGCGATCAATTCCCTGGCCCATGTGTACGGCAAACAGCGCTATCTGACCGGCGATGATTCCCGTAATAACTGGTGGCTGGCACTGCTGACCCTGGGCGAAGGCTGGCACAACAACCATCATTACTACATGTCCTCGGTCCGCCAGGGCTTCTACTGGTGGGAAACGGACATCAGCTTTTATTTGCTGAAGATGCTCGCCGCCCTGGGCCTGGTCTGGGATCTCAAGGAGCCGCCCGCCCATATTCGTGCCGGGGAAAGAAAGATTTCTCCTGAAATCATGGACCGGGTCGCGCAACGCCTGGCGCTGAGCTTTTCCGCCGAAACCATGGCCGAGCAGCTGCGTGAGCGCTGGGAAAGCGAAACGGCCCGCAGCCGGGCCGCCTGGGAAGACTTCAAGGACAGCTTTCATGCCGCGGTACAGGAAGGACGGGAGTCCCTGGATCAGTTGCATATTCCGGAATTGCCCAGCCTGGAAGAGCTGAAACGCAAAGCCGAATCGATGTATGCACGCTCGCCGGTCATGGACGACATTGTCGCCCGCGCCCGCCTGCATCTGGCGCATGCCCTGTCCCGGCAGATCATGCTGCCTCACCCAGCCTGAGGATACCGGCTCAGACTTGAATGCTCTGCCAGCGGCGGCGGGTCCAGATCAACCCGAATATCGCCGCCTGCAGCGCCCGGTACAGATTGGTCGCCAACCAGATTTCAAGCAGGCCAAGGCCCAGCACCGGCCCAAGCAGATAAGCCAGGGGCAGAAACACCAGCCACTGCATACCGATACCCACCAGCATCACCACATGACTGGCGCCCACGCCGAGCAGCGCCTGCATCAGGATCAGGCCCAGACCATCGATCACAATGCCCAGACCGACGAGTTTAAGCGGCCAGTGGCCCAATTCAACCAGACTGGGGTCAGTCAGGAAAATGGCCAGCACCGGGTCGGTCGCCAGCAACATCACCGCGCTCATCAGGACAAACCCGATGCCGCCGACGCGGCACACATCCCAGGCCCAGGCATAGGCCTGATCCGGACGACCACGGCCCAGCGCCTGCGCACACAGGGTGGCGGCGGCGATGCCGAACCCCATGCCCGGCAGAATCACCACCAGGGTGATGTTCACCAGGACATTGGCGACCGCCAGTTCGCGCGTGCCCATCTGGCCGATGATCCAGAACAACACGGTAAAGCCACCCGCAAACAGGATCTGTTGGATCGACGATGGAATGCCGAGCCGTAACAGGCTGCGCATCTGCTCGACGCTGGGAAAGCGCTCCAGAAACCCGGCGCCGTGAATATGCCGGTGTCCGAGATAGAAATAGATCAGGGTTCCGCAAATGATGCTGATGGCCGTTCCCAGACCGGCGCCCTGAGTACCCAGAGCCGGCATCCCGAAATGGCCGAAAATCAAGGTGTAGTTCAGGAAAATATTGATGGCGTGCATGATCACCAAGGTGCGCATATACAGCCGGGTCTGGTTGATCGCGCTCCAGTAGCCGCGAAAGGAAAAGTTCATTCCCACTGCGGCAATCGCCAGCAGGCGCATTTCAAAATAGCGCACGCCTTCACGCACGGTCTCGGGATCGTCCAGCAGGGCGCTGACGATGGGTTCAGCCAGAAACCACAACATCAGGCTCATCGGCAGCCCATAGGCCAGCGCGATCAACAGGCCGCCGTTGAGCGAAACCGCCGTTTCTGCGGTGCGCCCCTCGCCAACGCGTCGCGCTGCCAGAGCCTGCACCGCCGAACTCATTCCGGTTACGGCCGCCACCGACAGAAAACTGACAAAACTGACGATGCCCACCCCGGCCAGTGCAGCGGGGCCCAGCCGACCGACCATCGCGGTATCGACCAGATTGAGAATATTCTGCGAGGTCATGCCACCGATAATCGGCAGCGCCAGCGCGAGAATTTCGCGCCGGCGCACCGTGCTGACTCGCCACCAGGCGCTCACTCGGCGGGTCCGTGGCCCCGCAACAGCGCCGCAATACGATCTCGCGCGGCATCAACGCCAATTCGCGCGGTCGCGGAGAATAATTGCGCGGTGTGGAGCGGATTCTCCTGTTTCAGCGCTTTTTCCACATCCAGCAAGCTGCTCTTGGCCGCACCGCGGCTCAGTTTGTCCGCCTTGGTCAGCAGCACGTGAACGGGCAGGAAGCGCGGCCCTATCCAGCTGAGTAATTGCTCATCCAGAGCGGTGATTCCCCGGCGGATATCGACGATCAGCACCACCGCCGCCAGTTCCTCACGGCGGGAAAAATACGCTTCAATCAGCTGCGTCCATTGTCGCTGTACGCTCATCGGCGCCTTGGCGAATCCATAGCCCGGCAGGTCCGCAAGCTGGCCCAGATCACCCAGTGAGAACAGATTGATCAACTGCGTCCGGCCCGGCGTCTTGCTGGTTCGCGCCAGCCGGCCCTGATCTGCCAGGATATTCAGTGCGCTGGATTTTCCGGCATTGGAACGGCCCGCAAAAGCGACTTCACGGCCGCCGGTCGGAAGTCCCTTTAACTGCGCGCCGGACAGCATAAATGCACAGCTGCGCCATTGTCGTAGTAACTCCGCGTTTTTCGCAGCTTCGCTCATAGGGTAAAATCTCGCATCGCAACAAGATAGTCGAAATTTGGGTGGCCGTCGCCCCCAGATCCCCATGAGGAGTTTCCAACATGACACGCGTTTCGCTGGTTCTGGCCCTGGGCCTGGTTTGCAATTTTGCGGTAGCTTCCGATGCTGGCCAAGGCAACGCCGCAACAGGCCAGGCCAAAGCGGCCGTTTGCTCCGCCTGCCACGGTGCCGACGGCAACAGCAGCAACGCCGAATGGCCGAATCTGGCCGGACAGCATGCCCGCTATCTTGAGGCGCAATTGCTGGCCTTCAAATCCGGTGCGAGAAAGAACCCGATCATGCAGGGTCAGGTCGCCGCCTTATCCGCGCAGGACATGCGCGATCTGGCCGCGTTCTACGCACAGAAACCGGCCAAGCCCGGCGTGGCCAATCCGGCCCTGGTTGCCGCCGCGGAAAAATTGTATCGCGGTGGACGGGCGGACGCCGGCATCGCGGCCTGTGGTGCCTGTCACGGACCGCAGGGCCTGGGCAACGCCGGGGCGGCCTATCCGCGAGTCAGTGCTCAGCACGCCACCTATTCGGCGCAGCAGCTTAAAAGCTTCCGCTCCGGCGAACGGGCCGGAACTGACGCGGCCAAAATGATGTCCAATGTCGCGGCCAATCTGAGCGATGCGGATATTGAGGCGCTTGCCTCGTATTTGTCAGGTTTGCACTAAGCCCTCTTATCCCGCTACCACTCTGGACCGAATCATGATTCGTCAGTTGTTGATCCTTGCCTGCGCTGTTCTGCCCATCGCCTGCGGCGCTGCAGAAGAAGCAAAATTCCGTTACAAAGAGCATTACACTCCGGCGCGCAAGGCGATCAGCGATCCTACGCCTGGCCAGCCCGACGTCATCGAAATATTCTGGTACGGCTGCCCGCACTGCTTCCATTTCGACCCGCTGCTGGAAAAGTGGAAGGAAAACAAGGCCGAGGATGTGAAATTCCAGCGACTGCCCTCATCTTTGGGTCGGCCCATCGGAATTCTGCATAGTCGCGCGTTTTACGCGGCCGAAGCCCTGGGCATCCTCGACAAGATGCACCCGATCCTGTTTTCGACCATTCATGAAAAACATAATCCTCTGAGCACCGAAGCAGCCATCGAAGCGGTATTCGTCAACGCCGGCGTGCTACCCGAGGTTTTCCGCGAAACATTCAACAGCTTCGCGGTCGAAAACAAGGTTCAGCAAGCCGAAAACATCATCCGCAATCTGGGTATCACCTCGGTGCCGACTTTGAGCGTCGATCTGAAATACTGGATCGGTTCACGACAGGCCGGTGGCTTCAAAGGCATGCTCGATGTCGCTGATTACCTCTCCGAGCTGTCGCGCCAGAAGAACAACTAAGCCAGCGCGATGCGAGTGCCCTTTGGCGCCATCCTGGGCAGCCTGATCTGGTTCTTCAGCGTGGCTGCTATGGCCACTTCCGGGCTGCATCCTCAGGACGCCTGTCTGAAATTCGCGCAGCGGCTCGGCAGTGTGTACAGCAGCGACTGCCTTGGCCAGGATTTTCGTTCCAGCGGGCATTATTCCGTTCGTCAGATCCCCATCCTCATCCGCGAATTCAACGCCTCCACCGAAGAAGCCACCCGCGTTCTGGTGGTCGGTGGCATTCATGGCGATGAGTTGAGTTCCGTCAGTATTGTGTTCAGCTGGATTCGCGAGTTGCGACGGCAGGACGAGAAACGCTTTCACTGGCGCCTGACGCCGAGCATGAACCCCGATGGAGTCCTGCTCCGCCGGGCCCAGCGCACCAATGCCAATGGCGTCGATCTCAACCGCAATTTCCCTACGCCAAACTGGAAAGCTGAAGCGGAGCAATACTGGGTCAGTCGGACACGCCGGAATCCGCGCCGTTATCCCGGGCCCGATGCCCTGTCCGAGCCAGAATCCCGCTGGCTGCATCAGGAAATCGAGCAGTATCGCCCGGACGTGATCGTCGCGATTCACGCCCCGTATGGCATTGTCGATTTCGACGGTCCCTCCACGCCACCCGAGCGGCTGGGTCATCTGCATCTGAACCTGCTCGGTACCTATCCGGGTTCGCTGGGAAATTATGCAGGCATCCAACGGGGCATTCCCGTTGTAACCGTGGAACTGCCATCCGCAGGCTCCATGCCGACCGCCAGACAGCAACAAAAAATCTGGACTGACCTTATTGCGTGGCTGGACAGCGGGGTCTACCGCAAGACTCAGCGCGCCGACAACGTCAATTCGTCGGCCCACTAGGACGCATCCTATGCGGACGCTAGGAACCCCTGCGTTCTGGCTGTTCTACACGCTGTTCGCGGTGCTGCTGACCCTGAATCCCGGTTATTCGACGGCGGCGGTTGAAATCGAGGGCCTGGACAAGGCGCAGAAAAAGAACGTCCTGGCCTGGTTGAGCATCAATCGACTCGCGCAGGACGCCTCAGCTCTCAGCGTGCAACGCCGCCATCGACGCGCCGACAAGGAAATCCGCAACGCGCTTCAGGCCTTGGGGTATTACTCGCCCCAGATCAAACGCGAGCTGCACATTGGGGAGGATTCCTGGGTGGCGCGATATCGCATCGATCCCGGCCCACGAACCCTGATTAAATCCGTTGCGGTGGAATTCAGCGGTCCGGGTGCGGTACCGCTGCAGCAGGGCCTGCGCCTGCCCGCATTGCAAGGTAAGGGTTTGCATCATGACGAGTACCGGACACTCAAGGAGCAGCTCCTTAATGCCGCTTTCGGAGCTGGCTATCTGGATGCGGAACTGACTCATTCCCTGTTGCTGATCGATCCTCCCAACGCCAGCGCCAGCATCCAGCTGCAACTGGACAGCGGCTTGCAATATCTGTTCGGTCAAATCCACATCGAACAGGACATTCTGAAACCGGAGTTTCTGAAGCGGTATGTTCAGATTGAAACCGACTCTCCGTTCAATGTGGATAGTCTGCTCGCCCTGCAGCTGCGTTTGTCCGACCTGGATTATTTCCAGAGTCTGGATGTCACGACCCAGCGCCGGGAAACGGGCGACCCGCACATCGATGTGCGGATACAGGCCGAAGCCAAACCACCTCAGCGTTACCAGTTCGGCTTCGGTTATGGCACCGATACCGGTCCGCGATTTTCCCTGAACAGCGAGTTCAGACGGCTCAACCGAAGCGGTCATCGGTTACGCGGCGACCTGCGCTTTTCACCGGTGCAGCGCCTGATTTCTGCCCGCTATCTGATTCCGACCGGCCAGGAAATCGGCACCAACTGGGCCGTGCAATCACGGTATACCGATGAAAAGTTTGCCGACGGTCGAGGTGAGGAGTACCTGCTGGGTCTGACCCGTACCCGCGTGGTGGGTAGCCGGCTGTGGCAGGCCTACGTGAATTATGAGTTCGCAAACTTTTCTATCGCCGGGGAGCACCGGGAAACCACCCTGCTGAAACCCGGCCTGAGTCTGACCTTGCGCGATTCGGATGATGCGCTTAATCCGCAACGCGGATACAAGCTTTTCCTGGACATGCACGGGGCACGAGAGGATTTCGGCTCCAGCAGCAGCTTCATCCAGACCCTGATTCGCGCCAGACTGATCTGGCCCCTATCGCAGCGCAGCCGGCTGCTGTTGCGAGGGCAGTCGGGAATCAGTCTGGTTGGCGAGATTTCCAATCTGCCCCTGTCGGAACGGTTTTTTGCCGGTGGTGATCAAAGCGTACGCGGCTATGCCTACCAGTCGCTGGGTCCGAAAGACGCGTCAGGTCAGGTGATCGGCGGTGAGTTCTTGAGTCTGATCAGTATCGAACTCGATCGCCTGTTTTACGGCAACTACGGTGGCGCGGTCTTTTTCGACTACGGCGGCGCCTCGGACGAGCCCGGGGAGTTGCTGGCCAGAGGCGTGGGAGTGGGCTTGCGCTGGCGCACTGCGATTGGCATGGTCCGCGCCGATTTCGCTCACCCTCTGGATGATCCCGACGGAGGCTTTCGCGTCCACATCGGGATTGGGGTGGAGCTATGATTCGCTGGCTCCTGTATCGTTTCCTGCCCTTTTACCTGATCTTTTTCGCCCTCGTTGGCGGCGTCCTGCTCCTGGCCTCGGAAACTGGCCTGCAATTGCTTTGGCGCTATCTGCAACCGCAATTGCCGGAACAGCTGGAGATCGGTGCGGTCGAAGGGCGTCTGATCGACCGGCTGGCGTTGAGGGATTTGCGTTACCGGGACGCGGGTACGGAAATCCAGGTCGGTCACGCCTGGCTCAGCTGGAATCCCTGGGGACTGCTGCGAGGACAGATCCATATCCGGGAAATCGTGGTCACGCAGGCCAGCCTGCGTTCGCTTGAAGTAGCGCAAACCTCTCCGCCTTCACCGCGCCCCGCGGCACTGCCTCGCTTGCCCAATCTGCAGGTGGACCAGATTGACCTTCGTCAATGGCAATTGTTGCGTGGTGATGCGCCACCGGTGATTCTGGAGTCCGCTCGCCTGAGCCTGAAGCTGCGTCAGCAACAGCTAGGCCTTGTACTCGATTCGGCCCGTGGGCCCGGCTGGGGAGAATGGACTGCGCAGGCCAGCGCGAAGCTCTCGCCTAACCGGCTGAAGCTTGTCGAATTGACCGTGCAAAGCCAGGATAGCCCAGGCCTGTATCTGGCCGCACAGGGCGACTGTACCTGGCCGCAACTGACCTGCGAAAGCCGACTGCGCTGGGCGCAATTACGCTGGCCCTTGCAGACGGCGCGCTGGCAGAGTCCGGTGGGCGAACTTGAGCTATCGCATCGCGACCAGAAGCTCAGCGGCATGCTGGACGGCGAATTTCATGGCGAGGCTCTACCGACATCCCAGTTACGCGGCCGCCTGGAATGGCCACTGAGCGCTGACGCGCTGTCGTTCACGCTGGATTGGCTGGTGGGTCAAAGCCGGGTCTCCGGGAAAGGAAGCTACGCCCTGCAACGGCAGAGCCTGAATTTCGACGCCGTAGTCAAACAGTTTGACCTGGCACCGTGGCTCGCCGACTACCCTTCGGCGGTCAGCGGCCGGATCGCCGTTACAGCTGATTTTGCAACGGCCTTGTCGGTGAAACTCAAGCAGTTGAATCTCAGCGGACCGGTACGCGGCTATCCGCTGGACCTGGAAGCCGCCGGCGGCACTTACCAGCCCAAGCTGTGGAAGATGGAGCGCCTGCGGGTTCGACTGGGAGACAATGAGCTCAAGGCCAGCCTGCAGAGAAACCATAAGTGGCGCGGCAATTTCCAGTTTGCCGGCGCGCGTTTGAGTCAATTGCACCCCCAACTCGCCGGCCGGCTGAAAATCGACGCCAGACTGAGCGGGAAGGTCGCCACACCCCAACTGCACTGGTTACTTGATGGCGAGCAGTTGAAAACTTTCGACGTCGATATCGGCAGCGTGCAATCAAAGGGCCATGTTGACGAACGGATGGTTCAGGCCAGCCTCAAGGCTCAGAATATCGCCGCTGGCGGACTCTTGATCAGCCGTCTGGAAACTGACAGCGCCGGTCGAATCGAACAGTTCCTGACCACCATGCGCCTCACGGAAGACCGGGCGCTGACGGAGTTGAGCTGGGATACGCAATGGCAGCCGGTTAACCAGACCCTGGACCTGACCCTGCTCAAAGGCTCTTGGAATTTCGGCGCCGAGGACTGGGAACTGGAAACGGCCAGCACGATCCACTGGTCAGCTCAAACCGGTCTGAAGCTGCCTCGACAATGTTGGCGTAGCGAGCAATTGCAGACCTGTCTGTCCGTCTTGTGGCGAGAGAACCTGCTGAGCGGCGAAGTCAAGCTGGATCGCTATGAACTGAACAGGCTCAACCGGCTCATACCCAACAATGTTCAGTTGTCCGGCCAGACCAGCCTGCACCTGCAGATCGCACCTTCGCCGCCGCAGCAACTCCAGGCCAGATTGCAGATGAATAGCGGCGCGATCAGCCTGGCAACCATCCAGGAAGACGAGCAGATCGAACTGATTGGTCTTTTGCCGGGGGGCCTCAAAGCACAGAGTATCGGTCGTAAACTCAACGCTCAGTGGTCGTTTCCGACCAGGGACGCGGGTGGTCTCAGTGGTCGGGTCGATCTCAGCGAAGAAGGCAAACTGGACGGTCGGATCGGCTTGGATTTCAATGAAATCAGCGTGCTGAGCGCCTTCGTCCCCGAGGTGCTGCGCGCCGATGGTCAGTTCAAGGGGAAACTGGATTTGTCCGGTTCGATCGGCCAGCCCGATATCACCGGTGCCTTGCAGCTCAGTGATGGCCGCATACTGCTGGATTCCCCGGAAATTGAATTGCGCCAGCTCAGTTTCAGAGCGGAGGGTCACACCGGCCGGTTGGTGGAGCTGGTGGGGCACGTGGAATCCGGCGACGGCAGCCTGGATATCGTTGGGCGCCTGGACTGGCTGGATCAGGTTTCGCTCAACGCGCAGATCACGGGTCAGAATTTTCTCGCTGTGGATACACCAGAGAGCCGGGTGCTGGTGAGTCCTGAGCTGAAGTTGCGGCTGGACGGGCGAGCGCTGCGATTGAACGGCCGGCTGCTCGTACCCAAGGCGGAAATCCGGCCGCGCCGACTCGGCGCAGGGCAGGGCTTGATCGCTCCCGATGCAGATCAGCGGATTGTGGGTCAGGACAAGACAGCGCCCCGGTATCGTCTGAGCAGCCAGATTGATATTGTCCTGGGCCAGGACGTGAGCTTCGCCGGGTTCGGGCTCAGCGCCAATATTCGCGGCAAGTTACGCACAACGATGGAACCGAGCAGGGTACCGACCGGGATTGGCGATCTGCGGCTACTCAATGGGCAATACAAAGCCTACGGACAAGATCTGACCATAGAAACCGGTCGGCTCATTTTCAGTGGCGGCCCGCTCACGGAACCCGGTATAGACGTACAAGCCTATCGTCAGGCCACTCCAACCATACGGACCGGGGTCAAGGTGCGGGGCCCGGTCAGCAAACCGCAATTCAGTCTGTATTCCGATCCGTTGATGCGGGAGACCGATCAGCTCAGTTATTTGGTCCTGGGACGTGCCGCCGAAGCCAAGAACGAATCGGATCAGGCCGCGATCAATAATGCAGCCTTGGCGTTGGGCCTGAAGGGTGGCGATTTTCTGGCCAAACGCTTCAAAGGCAAACTGGGACTCGATGAGGTACGAATCGGCACCCAGTCCGGCGAAGATACCGGCCAGGCCAGCCTGGTGCTCGGAAAATATCTCAGTCCCGAAATCTATGTCAGCTATGGGATCGGGCTGTTCGAACCAATCTATACTTTCAGGCTGCGCTACCGGCTGTCCGAGAAATGGGCGCTGGAGACTGAATCCGGCGTGGAATCCAGCGGCGACCTGTTTTACACCATCGAACGCTGAGCATTCTTCGGCGGTGATGCCTGCCGGTACAATACGCTTTTGTGCGGGACCCGGCTGTCGATCAACCAGCTATGAACCCGCTCGTCACTCAATCCCGCCCGAGGCTTTCTGCCATGAAATCGCTGATCTGTGTTCTGTGCCTACTGCTCGCTGCCTGCGGGCAAAGCGGTGATCTCTATCTGCCTGACGATCCGTCCGGCTCGACGTCGGCCAGCCAACCAGGACGCTAAAATGGATCATTTTGAGTACCGTGATGGGAGCCTTTACGCCGAAGATGTCGCAGTCAGTGATTTGGCAGAACGATTCGGTACCCCGTTATTTGTCTATTCGCGAGCCACATTCGAACGGCACTTCCGGGTTTTTGATGAGGCCCTGGCCAGCGTAGAGCATCTGGTTTGCTACGCCGTCAAGGCGAACAGCAATATCGCCGTTCTGAACGTGCTGGCGCGACTGGGAGCGGGGTTTGACATCGTTTCTCGTGGCGAGCTTGAGCGGGTGTTGGCTGCCGGCGGGCAGGCTGACAAGATCGTGTTTTCCGGCGTGGGAAAGCGCATTGACGAGATGGAGGCCGCACTGGAAGCCGGCATTCGCTGTTTCAACGTCGAGTCGGAAGCGGAGTTGGAGCGCCTGAGTGAGGTCGCTGCATCGGCTGGCCTGTGCGCACCGGTGGCGCTACGGGTCAATCCCGACGTTGATGCGGAGACTCATCCCTATATCGCCACCGGATTGAAAGACAATAAGTTCGGTATCGACATGAGCGAGGCTGAACGGTTGTTTCACAAAGCCAACGATCTGCCGGGTTTGGAAGTGCTGGGGATGGATTGTCACATCGGCTCCCAGCTCACGAGTATCCAACCCTTCCTGGATGCGATGGCCCGGCTGCTGGCCTTGCTGGACAAGCTCGATCGGGCCGGCATTCATCTGCACCATTTGAATATTGGCGGTGGCCTGGGGATTCGCTATCAAGCGGAACATCCGCCACAGCCGGCGGAATATGCCAGAGCGATTCTGCCACTGTTGCAAGGCCGTAACCTGCAGGTCTTGATCGAGCCGGGCCGGGCGATAGCGGGTAATGCCGGAATCCTGCTTACGCGACTGGAGTACCTGAAACCCACTCCGCACAAGAATTTTGCCATCGTTGATGCGGCGATGACCGAGTTGATTCGGCCATCGCTGTACAACGCCTGGCAGAAGATCGTGCCGGTTCAAGCCAATACCAAGGCGCCGAGCAAGATCTGGGATATCGTCGGACCAGTATGCGAAACCGGCGATTGGCTCGGCAAGGAGCGTGAACTGGCGCTCAGTGCCGGTGATCTGCTGGCCGTGCGTTCTGCCGGCGCCTACGGATTCACGATGAGCTCGAATTACAATTCACGGCCTCGGCCCGCTGAAGTCATGGTCGACGGGGGCAAGGCGCATGTCATCAGGGCCGCGGAAACGCGTGCCAGCCTGTTCGCCCAGGAACAGATTCTGCCCGCATGAGTCCGCTGATACTGATTGACGGCTCATCCTGGCTGTACCGGGCCTATCATGCACTGCCCCGTCTGACTGCACCCGACGGCAGGGCGACTGGCGCTGTGCTGGGCATGGGCAACATGCTCAAAAAACTGTTGCGGGATTATGCGCCGGATCAACTGGCGGTGATTTTCGACCCCCGCGGCAAGACCTTTCGCCACCAGCGCTATCCGGAATACAAAGCCAATCGCCCCCCCATCCCGGAAGAACTCGCAGAGCAATTTGAGCCGATCTGCCGACTGGTTGATCTGCTCGGCCTGCCCCGTCTGCAAATTGACGGTGTGGAAGCCGACGATGTCATTGCAACCCTGGCGCGCCAGGGTGTGGAGGAGGGGCGGGAGATCCTGGTCGTAAGCGGCGATAAGGATCTTGCTCAGATCGTCACCGAGCAGGTAAAGATGCTCGATACGATGAAGGGCTCTTTGTTTGATCCTGCCGCGATCAAGGCCAAGTATGCGGTCGATCCCGTCCAGATTGTCGACTGGTTGGCACTGATGGGTGACAGTTCCGACAATGTACCCGGCGTGCCGAGCGTAGGCGCAAAAACGGCCGCCAAGTGGTTGAACCTGTTTGGTGACCTGGATTCGATTATCGAGCATGCCGACGAAATCAAAGGCAAGGTCGGCGAGAAATTGCGTGCCCATCTGGATCAATTGGCTCTGTCGCGCGAACTGGTCACGGTCAGACAGGACGTACCGATCAGCATCGGGCTCGACGATTTACGCGTCAGGGCGATAGATACCGCTGGTCTGAGTGCCTTCTGCACAGAATTCGGCTTTTCCCGTTGGCTGGATGAGCTGAACGCGCAGCAACCCGGTTCGCTGCCTCAGGCGCAACAGGTCGAGCGGATGGAATTGCAGGTGGATACCGTGCTGAGCCAGGCGGAACTTGCTCAGCTACGTTCTAAGCTTGAGGAATGCACGGTTTTTGCCGTGGACACGGAGACGGACAGCCTTGATCCGCAGCAGGCGCGGCTGGTTGGAATCTCCTTCGCCTGCGGCAAGGAGCAAGCCTGGTACCTCCCCGTCGGGCATGATTATCTGGGGGCACCCGCTCAGCTTACGCTCGATGAGGTACGAGATGTACTGGGGGACGTGCTGGCCGATACGCAACGGGCCAAGATCACCCAGCACGGCAAGTACGACATGCATATTCTCGCCCGACACGGCCTGCCGCTTCATGGCGTCCAGTTCGACACGATGCTCGAGTCCTATGTGTTGAATGCTACGGTGACGCGCCACGACATGGACAGTCTCGCACTTCATTATCTTGGCAAAAAAACGATTAGTTTCAAGGATGTAGCTGGCAGTGGCCGCAAACAGCTGAGCTTCAATCAGATCGATCTTGAGGTGGCGTCAGAATACGCGGCGGAAGACGCCGCGATTACTTTCGCCCTGCATGAGACCTTGCATCACGCCCTGGAACAGGAAAATTGCCTGTTGAAGGTATATCAGGAGATCGAGCAACCGCTGATCGAGGTCTTGCAAAGCATTGAAGCCAATGGCGTGTTGATCGATCGTAAACTTCTGCTCAGTGCCAGTCAGGAATTCGCTGAGCGCATGAGTCGGATGGAACAACAGGCTCATGCGATCGCCGGTTCCGAATTCAATCTGAATTCGCCCAGCCAGCTCAAGGACATTCTCTTCGATCAGCTGCAACTTCCGGTGGTGCGCAAAACGCCTAAAGGCGCGCCTTCGACGGCCGAAGACGTACTGCAGGAACTGGCTGGGCAACATGCATTGCCCCAGCTGATCCTGGATTGGCGAGCCCTGTCCAAACTGCGTTCAACCTATACCGAAAAATTACCGAAGAACATCAATCCGGGTACTGGCCGAGTGCACACCTCGTATCATCAGGCCGTCGCGGCAACCGGGCGCTTGTCATCGGCTGAACCGAACCTGCAAAACATTCCCGTGCGCAATCAGGATGGGCGACGGATTCGCCAGGCGTTCGTCGCGCCTGTCGGCACGCATATCGCCGCGCTGGACTATTCCCAGATCGAATTGCGTCTGATGGCCCATTTTTCGGGCGACCCAGGCCTGATTGAGGCCTTTCGGAACAATCAGGATATCCACAGCCGCACCGCCTCCGAAGTCTTTGAAGTCCCCTTGGAGCAGATCCAGAGCGAGCATCGACGCGCTGCCAAAGCGATCAATTTCGGTCTGATCTATGGAATCTCAGCTTTTGGTCTGGCGAAGAACCTGAATATCGGCCGAGGCGAAGCCCAGGCGCACATGGATCGCTTCTTCCAACGGTACCCTGGTGTGGCTCAATACATGGAGAGCTGCAAGCAAGCCGCCAGAGAGCAGGGTTATGTTGAAACCTTGTACGGTCGTCGCTTGTATCTGCCCGATATCAAGGACCGCAACCAGGGTCGGCGGCAAAGTGCCGAGAGGATAGCGATCAATGCGCCACTGCAGGGTACGGCTGCGGATATCATCAAACTGGCCATGATCGGAATTCATCAGGACTAT
>JBFJVB010000047.1:0-20624 GCA_041624435.1 Oceanococcus sp.
GCCCGAGTTGTACTTTCAGCTACCCCCGAGCGCTCAGCGCCTTCGCCTGGCGCTGAATGATCAGCCGATCCTCAACGACTGGCCGCTCGCCGGCCAGGGCATCGTGCGCCTGCCGGTACTCGCTCCCGGCGCACACCAGCTCCAGGCGACCGCCCCGGACCAGGGCAGGTATCTGCTCAACTGGGTTGCGCCGCTCGGCACGGCCTACACCCGCAGCTTCGCGCACCGCCTGGGCGCCGGCCAATCTCTACGCTACAACCTGGCAGCAACCACCACCGACCGGCAATTATCGGTTCGGGTGTTTCTCCCCGCGGCCACGCCTGAAGCCGATCTGCAGGTCGAACTGCTGGGCCCTCCACGGCCGCTGAACCAGGCTTTTTCCGGTCTGAGCATCGATCGGCGCCGCTACCGCGTGCGCGCGCTAGAGCCACAGGTCCTGCCGAGCTATGGCGCCGCTGGGGCCTTCGTCGAAGCCGCGCGTGTGTTCCTGCCGATCAAACGTGATCGCAGCGGGGCGGCGGTAAGTCTGGAACTGAGCCTGGCCGGCCCGGAACAGGCCTACGTCGCGGTGCTGGAGCTGAGTCCTGGCCTGGTCGAAACTGTGCAATCAAGCAAGGAACGAGCTGATGAAACGCCTTAAGTCAATCTTGCTTATCCTGTGCCTGCTAAGCGCGCCTGGACATCGGGCCCTGGCTGCTTGCAGCGCGGTGCCCCTGGCCGATCTCCTCGAGCAGAGTACGGGCACGCGCTTTGCCGCCGCATCCCCGGCGGAAATCGCGCGCGCCAGCGCGCTGTTCGAGGCGCATTTCCACGCCCCCCAGGATTCGGCCTCACTGGGTGAACCCTGGCAGAAACTGGGCTTCGAGCTGCATCCGGCCTGCGCGGGAAACGAACTCTACTGGGTGGTGCATGAAGCGCCGCAGCAGCGTGTCGGCCGCGGCCTCTATGCCTTCGCCCAGCACCCCCGTCGGGACACCGTGCTGCAAGCCCCGCACCGGTTTCATGATCGGCACACCGGCGACATCCAGCTGGCTTTGCTCGCCCAGGGCGGCTTTCGCGCCGCGGCCTGGAACACCGTTCGGCGTCGTCTCGACGACCAGGACGCCGATCTGGCTCATCTGGATTCCAGCCATTTTCGTGCCTATACCCAGGCCCTGGCCCGCGCCCGTCCTGGCAGTCGCCTGCTCCAACTGCACGGCTACAGCGTCTCCAAGCGCCGTACCGAAGCCGGGCGCACCGCACAGTTCATAGTCAGCAGTGGACGAACCCTGGTCACTGAACCGGTGCGCCGCCTGCACGCCTGTATGGCACAGGGTTTCGGCCCCGGCGTGCGCCTGTTTCCAGCGACGGTGAGCGAACTGGGCGGCACCCGCAACCGTATCGGCGAAGCCTTCCGGAACCTGGAACAGAACGGCTTCATCCACCTGGAAATCAATCGCGCTCAGCGCGATCAATTGCGCGCCGATGCGAGCCATCGTCAACGGCTGATTCAATGCCTGGACTGATTGCAGCGTTGTTGGCTCTCGGCCTGGCCTGGGCCACGCCCGTTCGGGCCGAGTCCGCGGCGGTTCTGAATGCCGGCAGTGCACGCGATGCCTCGGCCTTCGAGTCTGGGCCGGCAGCCGCATCCGCCTTACGTTGGGATGAGTTGAGCGCCGAGGGCTGGTCACCGGATCCCGCGCTCGACGCCGCTGCGCCCGCCCGCGTGGTCCGCCTGCCCGCCGGAAGCTGGCTGCGGGTACACGCTGCTCAGGCCCGGGATTGTCTGCACGGCGTAAGTATTCAGGAAAGCAATGGCAGCGGTCTGTTTGTCGAAGCGATTCCGCACTGCAGCGATTCGGGCGCGGACCTGCTGATCGCGGATCCGTTTGGCCAGGAGCGGCTGATTCGGGTGGTCGATGGACGCTCCCGGTCTGATGACCCGTTGCGCCTGTTTAGCTCACGCCAGGAGCGGCTGGGGCTGCCCTTGGCCGCGACCAGCCTGGCGATCAGCGCGCCACAGCTGCGCGTCGCCACGGCGAGCGGGCAATTTTATCGCTTCGCCACGCTCGGCCCCGGGCAGTCGGGTGAGCTCTGGCTCGACGGACCACAGCGTCTGGCGCTGCATACCCGGACCCACTACCTGCCCGACCAGCGGCGCAGCAGCGCCCATTGCCCGGCCATCGCCGACTCGGCAGCGGCGCAAGGCCCACCCCCACCGGGCGTCGATCACTACCACCTGGAATTGCGCTTCACGCCTGAGCCTGCGAGCACGCCCCCAACCTCGCCTCAACACACCCGGATCATCGAATACTCGACCACGCCGGCATTTGCGCGGCCGATCCGGATCGGGGCCTGTGCGGTGCCCAGCGGGCAGCTGGAAACACGCTATGTCGACGTTCCGCCGGGACGTTATCGGCTGAGCGTCCAGGCCTCGACCGCCCTGTTGCTGCGCATCGATGCGGCGGCAAAGCAGGCCTACCTGCTGCCCCGACTGAACGCGCTGCGGGCAGCCGATCCGCCGGCTCCGCCTTCGACCTCGCGGCGGCAACTGCTGGATCAGGCGGAATACCTGCGCCGGGACAACAGCCAGGCCGAGGGCGCACTGCACGCCGTAGCCACCCTGACGACAGCTGCTGACGCCGCCGAACTGAGCAGCCTGGCCGAGGAGTACCGGCGCCGACACAGTTTCTACCGGACGCTGCTGCCGGACCAGGCGAACCCTGCACAGAGCTACGCGTATGCCCTGCCACAAGCCTTGCTGCCGCTGCTGAACAATCCTGAGCCTGATGCCCTGGCCGCGGCGCAGCGTGATGCCCTGTGGGAGGGGCTCCGCCCCATGCTGTTCACTGCGCTTGGCTGTACCGATGATGCAGACCACACCGCGTGCGGCGGAACTTCAGCGCAGTTGAGCTTCGAGTTGCCCGAGCGTACTGCGCCCAGCCACCTGGAATTGCTCGCCGATGTTGCTCAGCTGGCTCAGCCGGTAAGCTTATGGCTGCAGTTCGATCAACAGCCGCCGCGCCGGATCACGCTTGCACCCTCCCCGCTGGCACTCCCTCCCCCGGAACCTGCGCTCAGGCGAACGCACGCGGCCAACCGGCTGAGTGATCTGGCCAGCAACACCACATCAGGCCCGACCCTCTCACGGCTACTCCTGCTGGATGAAGCGCTGCCCTGGCTGATCCCGGCCCGCCTGGTCCTGCCCCTGCCAGCGGACATTCACCGGCTGCGCCTGTGGTCGGAGGCAGCACAGCCCAGACCGCTCCGTTTCGCGCTGCGACTGGGGACAGCCAGTGGGTATGCCCTGTCTGGCAGCGCCTATGCGCAAGCCACGGGCGCGCTGCCCCCCGGTCAGGGCCTGAGGCAATTCATCGAGCTGCTGCCGGGATCACCCGCGGAAGTACCCGCTGCCTGGTACATCCCGATCGGTCCAGGGCAATCCCATGCGCTGGCCCGGATTGCGGCGCAGCGGATCAGAGAACAGGGAGCCTCCAGCCGCCTGCGCAAGACCCAGGCCGTCGACGATTCGCGCCGCTGGCAGGTCGAAGCCGGGCCCTTTGCCGATCAGGCCAGCGCAACCGCCTGGCTGAACAGGCATTCCGAACTGGCGTCGGGCGGGCCTCCGCAACCGGCCCGGCGTGATGTGCTCGCGCGCATTCAGGCGCTGCGCGAGACCGCCCCTGCCAGCATGACGACCGCCCTCGCCCAGCATTGGGTGCCCAGCCTGCGTCTGCTGGCCGACCGCAGCGAACGCTATGCCGCGGCCGTTGGCCCGGACAGCACGGCCTCCACCCGGGAGGACACGCCGCCCGACCAGCTCGCGAACGCTCGCCGGGCCCTGCGCCAGGGCGATCCGATCGGGGCTCTGGAAACCCTCGGCAACCCCGCCAACCAGACCCGCCCGGAGACGCGTACGCAGGCCTATCAGTTGCGCATCACCGCCTTGCGTAGCGCCGGCGAAGACTTTATGGCCGAACGTTTGCTGCGCGGTCTGGCCCTGCATGAAAAGCCCGGCCCGCTGCGCGACTGGGCCATCGATGCGCTGGTCAGCGCCTACACCGCACAGGCGGATCTGGTCGCGCTGCAAGGCCTGTATGCCGCCTTGCTGGTGCGCGAGCCACACCAGCCAGAGCGCCACGCGGCGCGGCTGACCGAAGTCCTGGTTGCCGCCGGCGAAACCCGCATTGCACTGTGGTTGGGCCTTTTGCTGACAGCCTGCGAGCAGCCCCTGGACGCGCTGTTACAGGCCGCCTACAGCGAACGTGAGTGGGCGATTTTTGATCGGCTGCTGGAACGCGCCGCGGCGCCCCAGAACGCGCTGTGGTCAGGTTACCGCTGGCAGCTCGAAGGCCAGCTGCAACGGGCCCGACAAGCCTGGGAACAGGCCGGTGCCACCGCCTTGCTGGAGCATCTTGAGCGGAGCATAAGGGCCGCCCGGGCGGTGGCCGACGCGGCGGGGGACCAACGCGCCGAGCGGCTGGCGAGCTGGACCGAACTTCGCCACAAGACCCCTGGCCCGCTGCGCTGGGAAGCGCGCCGTTCCTGGATCAGCGCGCATGCCGGGGTGCTGAGCCTGGAGGTCATTGCCCGCGATCTGAGCATCCAGCGGTTTCGCGCCGAGCCCGGTCGGCCAGCGGTGCTCGAATTTTCCGGCCCGCAGACCTTGAAACTGGAGATGCGCCCCCTGCACCACAGCACCGCTCCGCAGGACGGCTGGATTGAAATCCGCCACAACGGCGAGCTCAAGCTCTTGCCGTTCCATCACAACCGCGCCGCCGGCGGCCTGCGTCTGGTCGGGACCACTACGCAGCAGATCGGCCTGCCCGAGAACAGCATTTTTGAAGTCGGGCCCGGCCGACACCGGATCGAGATCGCCGCGCGCGATCTGGCCCTGGCCGTGCAGGTCCAAGCCCTGAGCGCGGCTCTGCCGGTTGCGGTCTGGCCGGATGCCGCAGCCCGCGACCAGCCCGGCGAGCGGACCAGCAGCCGCCCGGTGCCCGTGGCCGAGTTGCCGGTGCGACACTGCCGCACTGCCCTGCTCGGCCCTCGAGCACATTGCGTTTCCGTACCCGCAATGCCGGCTGTCTCCAGCACCCTAGAGCCAGCCTGCCCCGATGGGCGGGACTGTGGATCGCCGAACTGCACCTCGCCTGCGCCCGATGCCCGGCTCTGGTCACCCCTGCCCGGTCGGGCGGATCGACATCCACCGGTCCCAGCCCAAGCCCCAGCCGCCCATCCGCCGGTACCTCTGGAGCCGGCCGAGTTGCGCGTCGCCCTGATCCAGGCCGCCTGGCGTGGTGAGCAACTGCCCGCAGAACGGCTGGCCATGGGGAGCCTGGCGGAATGGTTGCTCGGTCAGCATCCACCTCATGCCGAATCCGCCGCAATCCTGAGTCGGTTGCGACGAACCCTGCACTGGGAGCGGATTGACAGCGCCACGGACAGCGACGGTTTTCAGCGCCTGCGAATGGACGGCTGGCAGCCAGAAAGTCAGGCGCTGCGTCTGCGCCGCGCCCTGTTTGCCGACCTGCCCGCCGGAGCACAGATCCTGCGCAAGAATCAACGCCTGCGGCTGGCGCTGACGCGCTTTGACGCAGCACCGCTGACACTGAGCCTGGAGCTGCTGGAGCTGCCGTATGCCTCACCGGCCGGCGCAAGGGTGCAGGTGCAATTTGCCGACGGTCGCCACTGGCTCATCGACCTGCCGGACGCGGGCCGTCCGCAACAGCACCTGCTCCCCCTGTTTCCGGGTGAGCATAGCGCCACGCTGGAAGTGGTCGATGGCTACGCCAATCAGCTCATCGCCGTGAGCGCGAGCCTGCCCGGCCAGACCGAGGCCCTGGCCGCCACCGTGGACCGGGAATTCATGCTCAGCAGCCTCGAGCGGCCGTTGCGGCTGTGGGTACGTGGACCGACGCTCGTCGCTGCCGATCATCACGATGAACATGGCGTGCGGCGTCGCGACTACCGCATCGATGCGGGCGAACGTGTGCTGGAAATCCCTCCCTGGCCCGGTCAACGACAGTCCCGTCTGCGGCTGACGCGCCTGGCCCTGAACCCGAGTCTGGCATCTCCCGCGCCCATTCGGCAGATTCCATTGAACTGGCAGGAGGCGGCGCGACGTCCGCCCACCGCCACCGTCCGGGCCGAGGGTCCGCTGCGCCTGCACGATGTGCTGCCCCTGGGCGGCCAGGAAGATGGGACCTGGTCGGTCGCGGCCCGCTGGATTGAACGCGGCGCAGCGGAAGAGGAAGGTCGACTGCCCCGCACCGACCGCTATTTGGAACTCGCCACGCCCTACTACTACCGCTCCGACACCCGGCGCTACGCCTTGCAGCTGGAGCCCTTGCTGAGATGGCGCAGCGGCGAGGCATTTACCGGCGGACTGCGCGGCGGACTGGACTGGTATCCAAGCGACACCGCCTGGCGGCTGGCATGGCGCGCCAGCCTGTTCACCCAGCATGAGCAGGGCCAGCGCTGGGGTGGCCAGACCAGTGCGCAGCTGTCCCGGGCCTGGCACTGGAGCCCGCGCTGGACCTCCCGGCTGGGCGCGCAAGTCTTTGCCCGGCTGCTGCACGGACCGGCCGAGCCGGCCACCGGCCTTGTCGACAACGATGTGTTCAGCCTCTACAAACAGACGCATCAGCAGGGTCTGAGATTGTCCTCGCAGACCGCGTACCGGCCCTGGATCGACACCCGCCTGTCCTCCCGCCTGATCCTGACCAGCAACGACCCGCAGCGCAGCAGCGATCTGGATTCCGCGCGGCTGGATCTGCAATGGCAGCAATTGCTCGGACCGGTCGATGCGGCCCTGCAGGCGCGTTGGCAAACCTATCTGGCCGACGCCGACCGGGAGCGCAGCAGTCACCGCCGCAGCCTGAGTCTCAACCTCGGCTTTGATCGCTGGATTTCCCTGCACCGACGTTGGCTGGCGAATTTACAATGGCGCTACGAACCGGACCTGGGGCAACATTCCTTGCGCCTGGGGCTGGAGTACAGTCTGAGTCGGGGGCGGCTGTACAAGGATTTCCGCGCCGGCTCGATACCCTTTGCCGAATTACGCGAGCGGGAAGCGGCCGGGCGGCTCAACAACAATCAACTGCGGTTCTCCGACCATGAACCCTGATCGTGCTCTAAGAGCCAGTCTGAACCTGGAGCTGTCACCGCATTGGCAACGGCTGCATGGCGCGGCGCTGGACGAACTGCATCGCGGCTGCCGCAACTGGTTACGGCAGAATCCGCATCGCGCCACCGAGTCGCTCGAATCCCTGCTGCGCTACCTGCCGATCGCCTTGCGGCAGGCGGCCGCCAGACTGTCGACCCTGCACAGTGGCGCGCAGGATTTCTCCGCGCGGCACACCCGCGCGGTGCTGGCCGAGGAGCGCCGTCAACATCTGCTGGCCTTCGCCAAGCTACTGGGTGCCAACGAGCGCAGGCTGAGCGGCGACGCCCGCGCGCTGGACCGTTGGTTCGGGCCCGACGCGATTGCCGAACGCTACCAGAACCGCGTCGCCGAACAGGAGCGTCTGATCGCGCTGTGCCTGGAGCGTTTCGGCGTGCTCTCGGCACAACTGCTGGCCCAGCGCCCCGAAACTGCCCAGCGCGCCTGGGACGAACTCAAGATCGGCGAAACCCTGTGTGAGCGGCTTAATTTCAAAGGTCAGGAACAGGTTCGCCTGATGGCGTTTCAGGCCCTGGACAAGGCCCTGAAACAGCTCCCCGCCGATGCCCGCATGGAGGCCTTGGGCCACGCCGCCCTGCAATTTGCCCTGCGCGTGGCCCTGGACGCACACGGCAGTGTCTGGCTGCAGTGCGCCGCCCTGGAAGTGCTGTCCAGTGTCTCGGTCGCCTACTTTTGCCGCGCGGTCCGGCGCCGCTTTCGGGTCACTGCCGGCCCCGACGATCTGTTTGTCAGGGCCCGCGCCGTTGCCATCATGGCCCGGCTGTACTCCGCCGCCGAGGAAATGCCGGTGCTGATCCAGGCGGCCGCCAGCGATCCCAGCGCGCATGTCCGTCAGGCCGTCGCCGCCGTGCTGAGTTCCCTGCCGCCGGAGCAGGTTTACAGCCTGCTCGCCCAACTGACCCAGGACGCGGACGCCAGCGTGCGTGCGGCCAGCTTGATCACGCTGCCCGAACTGATCCGCCATCCCCAGCTCCGACCCGTTTGCGGCGCCCTGCTGGTGCTGATTCTGAAGCGTGACAGCAATCCGTTCGTGGTCAGGGTCGGCCTGCGCGCCGCCGTGCAGACCCAGGCCCGCCTGTTCGCCCTGGCAGACCCTGCTGGCGCCAGAAAATGGGACCTGGCCCTGGCCGGGACGATCGACGAGCTGCATAGCCGCCACCAGCAGATCCGGGTACGCCGCTGGGCGGCCGAGACCCGCGAACGGCTCTGGTGCCAGCGCAGCCAGCAGCGCCGCCAAGCTCTCGAGGATCTGCAGGCGGGCTTGCGCGACTGCCCCAGCGGTCAGATCCGGGTCTTTGAGCTGCCAGCGGATCTGGAGGCCCGGGAACTGGCCCGCATCCTGGCCGTCTGTGCCCAGGATGGCGCCGGTTACGAACTCGAGCGCTCGGGTCGACGGGTGAGAATTCGCAAGCATGGACGCTTTGGCTGGCGTTTATGGCGGGTGCTGCACGAAACCTTCCATGTGGCGACCGACAAGCGTCAGGGCTTTCGCCATACCGTCGGGCGGCTGTACTCCAGTCATGATCAAGCCCCCAGCGGCATCATGGCCGAGGCCAGCGAAACCAAGGTCCCCGGGGAGCCTTTGTACTTGAGCGAAGAAGGTGGCTGGCGTCCCTACCTGCCGCTGCTGGATCAGGTGATCTCCGCCTGTGCCTGGACCGCTGCACCCACGCGCCTGCATTCGGCCGAAGGCATCACGCTGATCCGACCTCCGGAGCGGCTGTGGCAGCGCATCGCGGCGCGTTCCTACCTGAGCCGCCATTTTGCCCGGCTGGCACGCCTGCGCAACTGGAAAAGCACCAGTCACCAGCCCTCCTATGCCTATGTTGCGGCCCTGAACCGACTCGGCATCGGGATTGAATTCACCCCGCATGCTGATGAGCTGAACCCTGCGCCGGCTGCGCCCGATCCGAGCATCAAGCGCTTCTTCGCTCCGGCCGGCACCAGTCTGGTGCTGGTACCACCGGGTCTGTTCGAAGATTTTTCCCGCTATTTTGTTTCCGTCTATCAGAATTCCCTGCGCGATCTGATTGTTTTCATGCTCGGCCTGAGCGTTGTGGTGTTTGGCCGACACCTGCTGTCGAACTACCGCATGCACCGCTATCGGCAGGCCATTCCGCTGGTGATAGGCGGCTGGGGCACCCGCGGAAAATCCGGCACCGAGCGGCTCAAAGCCGCACTGTTCAATGCCCTGGGGTTCAATTTCGTCTCCAAAACCACCGGCTGCGAAGCCATGTTCGTGCATGCGCCAGCCTACGGCCAGGCTCGGGAAATGTTCCTGTTCCGCCCCTATGACAAGGCCTCGATCTGGGAGCAGATCGAAGTGATGCGGATTGCCCGCGATCTGGGCTGCGAAGTCTTCCTGTGGGAGTGCATGGCCCTGACGCCCAGCTTCGTGCATACGCTGCAGCGCGAATGGATGCACGATGACATCAGCACGATTACCAATGCCTATCCCGATCACGAGGACCTGCAGGGACCGGCGGGCATCAATATTCCCCAGGTGATGGGCCACTTCATCCCGACGCACAGCTGTCTGATCAGCACCGAGGAACAGATGGCGCCGGTACTGGAGGAAGAGGCGCGGCGGGTCAACACCACCTACCACCGCGCCGGCTGGCTCGAAGCCGGCCTGATCCCACCCGACATCCTGGCGCGTTTTCCCTATGAGGAGCACGCCAACAACATGGCGCTGGTGATCGGCATGGCCGCGCAACTGGGCATTGAACGCGATTTCGTACTGAAGGAAATGGCCGACCGGGTCATTCCCGATCTGGGCGTGCTCAAAGCCTATCCGGTGGCGCGGCGGCATCAGCGGCGCCTTGAATTCATCATGGGCATGTCCGCCAATGAGCGGCTCGGCACCCTGAACAACTGGCAGCGCATGGGCTTTGGCGTGGATGCAGGTCCGCCTAAACCGGGCATCTGGACTTCGACTCTGGTCAACAACCGGGCCGACCGAGTCGCCCGCTCGCAGGTCTTCGCGTCAATCCTGGTGAATGATATTCAAGCCCACCGCCATGTGTTGATCGGCAGTAATCTGGATGGACTTCAGACCTACCTGCGCGAAGCCTGGAATCAACGCGCCAAGGAGCTCCAGCTCTGGCCCGATTCAAACGAGGCGCCCGCACCAACCGCCATCCTCGAAGCCGAAGCGCGAACCCGACGGGTACCGACTTCCCGCGACGAGGTGTGCGAGACCCTGAACGCCATGCTGGACGGCGTCGATGCCGGCACCCTGCGCGATCAAAGCGAAACCTGGCTGAGCGATCCCGAGCGTCTGCTTACCGCTCTGGAGGGCAGCGCGGGCGCAGACCAGGCCGATGCGATCGTCCGGGTGTTGCGAGAGCAGCTTCAGGCCTGGCAGGAATACGCCAAGTTTCATCAGCGGATTGAGCAGGCCGAGCCCAGCGCGGAACTGGAGCAGGCCTTTGGTCAGCTGTGCTGGCATTGGTTTCAGAACCAGTTGATCGTCATTGATGATCCGCATGCGAGCGGCGCGCAGATCGTCCAGCGGCTGTACGATGCGACGCCCCCGGGTCATCTGAACCGGGTCATGGGGATGCAGAACATCAAGGGCACCGGGCTGGATTTTGTCTACGCCTGGCAGGCCTGGGATGCCTGTGCGCGAGCCTGTGCCGGCCTGCTCAGCCTGTGCTGGGATGAGGCCGATGCGGATTTGCAGGCCCTGCTGCTGCCCTATCGTCCGGCCAGCTATCGTAAGGAATCCGCGGCAGCCACCGAAGCCGGCCTGCGCAGCCTGGCGGGATTCCAGGAATACAACCTGCTGTGCGAGGAAACCCTGCGGGCGGTGGTTGCCACGGTGCGCGCCAGCGTGGCGGCCCAATCCGAGTTGTTTCAGGCCGAACTCAATGTGATTGAACAGGCCCTGAGCGCACAGCTGGCCGAGCAGGAACTCGGCGCCAGCCGCGGACAGAGCCCCGGCGCGCTCAATACCGTGCTCAGCTTTATCGAATCAGCCCTGGACGCCGGCGACGCCGTCGCCCGAAGGCGGCGTGCCAACCAGATCTATCGGGATCTGGGACAGGAGAGAATCGGCTCCGCCCGGGCCGCGCTCGAACTGCAAAACCTGACCAAGCGGCAGAAAGGCGGCTGGTTCACCGCCAAGGCCGGCGCCCGGATCGATGCAGCGCTGGCCAGTTTGCGGGCCCTGCTGCGACGCGGCGATGCCTGAATCTGCCGTGCCCGGATCGAACGCTCTTAGCCCAAACTCAGCCGGTAGGTATTACCACCATCCTCTGCCGCCGCGTCCAGGGCGCCGCGACAGCGTCGTTCCAGTGTGGCGAAGTCGGTCGTCGCGGCCTTTTTACCCTGCACCACGCCCAGGTCGATGCGGACCTGAAGCGCCCCTGCACTGCTGCTGATCGCCTCGTCCAGGAGCCGTCGCAGAATCTGCTCGGCCATCGATTCGGCCATTTCCGCGGTGCAATCCGCGGCCCAGATCAACAGACTGTCCGGTGCGTTGCGCGCAATCAGATCCTGCGGCCGGACCAGGGTGCGCGAACGACGGGCCAGTTCCAGCATGCACTCATCCAGCAGATCATTGCGATCACGGATCGGCTCGCCGGCGACCAGGCGAACGGCCAGGCAGGCCCATTCCGCCTCGCCGCCCAGGGCGGCCAGTTCACGCGTGATCAATACCTGGGCTCCGCTGCGATTCCAGGTCTTGGTCAAGGGGTCAATCAATTCCGCGCGTGCCGCCTCGTCCCGCTCCGCCAGCACTTGCAGTTGCGGCGCGCTCAAGGCCGAAGCGACCAGCTCGTTTTCCACCCATTCCGCCAGATTGCGCAGGGTTTCCAGGTCGGACGGGCTCATTTGCCGCGGCTGGGTATCGATCACGCACAAGGTCCCGACGCGGCGCCCGGCGTAACTCAAGGGTTGACCAGCGTAAAAACGGATGTGCGGCGCGCCGGTCACCAGTGGATTGTCGGCAAAATCCGGCGCGAGCAGGGTGTCCTCCACCAGGAAGGTGGCCGAGGTATGGATCGCATGACCGCAGAAGGAAATTTCCCGCGGCGTCTGATCCGCGCTCAGGCCCTGGGCGGACTTGAACCACTGGCATTGCCCGGACACCAGGGAGACCAGCGCAATGGGCACATCAAAAATCTTTCGCGCCAGCATGGTGATCCGATCGAACCGCTCCTCGGCGGGCGAATACACAATATGCAGGGCTTCCAGCGCGGCAAGGCGCTCGGTTTCATCGGGGGTGGGCGCTGGCGACCGCATGGCATACCGGGAAAAGGCCTGTAAGGAGACGCAGCTTACTGCAGATCAGGCACCGCCGTATACGCTCAGGCCGCCCGCGCCGCAGGCTTGTGCAAGGCCCTGAAATCCGGTTTCTCGCGCACCGCGCAGTCCGGGCAGGGCCAGTCATCGGGGATGGCCGACCAGGGTGTGCCCGGTGGAAAACCCTCCCGCTCGCAACCCTGGTCTTCGGCATAGACAAAACCACAATCCGTGCACTGGTAACGCCCCAGTTCCGAGATCGCGGCGGGCATATCGTCCTGACTGGGCACGCCCGGCTGAGCCACGGCAGCCGGGCCCGGCGGTGATGACCAGCGTTGCAGCAGGGCCTGGCGCTTGGGCGGATACAGATTGGCCTGGCGCAGGTCCCCTCGATAGTGCTTGACCACCAGCGGGTCCATGATGCGAAACCACAGCCACGGCAGATAGGCCGGCAGCAGCATCGAGGCGTAGCCGGACGGCAGCTGCGGACTGTCGTCGAAATGACGCAGGGCCTGAAAGCGCCGGGTCGGATTGGCATGGTGATCGGAATGGCGTTGCAGCTGATACAGGAACAGATTGGTCACGATCTGATTGCTGTTCCAGGAGTGCTCCGGCGCGCAGCGCACATACCGCCCCCGGGCATCCTGTTGCCGCAACAAACCATAATGTTCGATGTAATTGATCACCTCCAGCAGGGACGCACCGAAGAAGGCCTGAGCCAGCAGAAACGGCAGCGCGGCCCAGCCCAGCCAGAGACTCAGAGCACCAAACAGCACCAGACTCAGCAGCCAGGCCTGCAGATTGTCGTTGTCCCAGCTCCACGGCCCCTGCCCCGCACGGGCCAGCCGGTGCTTTTCAATCGACCAGGCCGAGCGCAGGCTGCCGAGCATGGTGCGGGGCAGGAAGGCCCAGAACGACTCCCCCATTTTCGAGCTGGCCGGATCGTCCGGCGTCGCCACGTTCTTGTGATGGCCGCGATTGTGTTCGACGAAAAAATGCCCGTAGGCCACCGGCGCCAGGCTCAATTTGGCCAGCCAGCGATCCAGGCGGGCTTTCTTGTGGCCCAGTTCATGGGCGGTGTTGATCGCGATGCCGTTGATCGTGCCGACCGACAAGGTCAGCCCGATCCACTCCCAGGCGGTCAACGGGACCTGCACCACCAGCCAGGCCGCCCAGACGGTCAGCGCAAACTGCGTGGGTATATAGGCATAGACGATGGCGCGGTAATAGCGGTCGTTCTCCAGCGCCACCACGGCGGACTCTGGTGGATTGGTCCGGTCCAGACCCACCAGCCAGTCGAGCAGCGGAATCAGTGCGTACACCAGTATCGGGCCGCCCCAGGCAAACAGACCCAGGCCGGTCCACTGAAACAGGCCCAGGGTCAGCAAACCCAGGACCGGGATCAGGGGACTGAGCAACCACAGATAGCGTTTGCCATCGTGCCACTGCGCAAGCGGCGGATTTGTCATGCGGTCTACGGCCATTCCGATCTCCAGTAATCGCATCAAGGCGTATCCAGGCCCCCGGACACACCAGCACTCCGACTGCATGATGCTAGCCTGACTTGGCCGCGCCCTGTCATTTATTGACAAGAACTTGTCATTTTCGGACAGTAACCACGCTCTTGTCCGCACAGGTCGCCGCCGTATGAGCCAGCTGGCCATACCTGCCCGCTATTACGCCCGCATGGGCGAATTGCTTGCCCACTATGGGATTGATCCCGCCGCCGTACTGGGGCCTGCGGGCATCACGCTGCAGCAGTTGCAGCGCCCGGACTTCTGCCTGTCCCTGGCGCAGGTGGATATCCTGGCGGATCAGGCGGTGGCGCTGACCGGGCGCAGTGATCTGGGCTTCGAACTCGGGCGCGTGCTCAAACTCAGTTCGCACAGCATCGTCGGCTTCGGCATTCTGAGCAGCCCGAACGTGGGTTATGCGCTGCGTCTGGCCGCACGCTTTTTTCGCCTGATCATGCCCAGCTTCCGGATGCGCTATCGCCGCGATGGCGGGGAACTCGAGATTCGATTTCTGCCTACGGCGCCGATGTCGAATCTGGCCCTCAAGCTGCACCTGGAAGCCATGGCGGTCGCTACCCACTTCGAACTGCGCGACCTGCTCCAGGGCGACATGCCGGATTACGCCCTGCATCTGTCCTTCGAACCCCCGGCCCACGTCGAACACTATGCCAGGCTGCGCGAAGCCCGCTGCCATTTCAGCGCGGCGACATCCCCGTGCGTCCGCCTGCTGTTCCCGGCCTCGGTCGCCGAGCGCGCTCTGGCCATGGCCGACCCGGCCGCGCTGAAAATGGCCGAAACCCGCTGCGCCGAACTGGTCCGCAGCGTCGTCGCCGATCGCCGGGTTGCGGCCTGGACGCGGATGATGCTGAGCCAGCCCACGGATGGGATGCCGACCCTGGCCGAGCTGGCCCATACCCTCAACCTGTCGGCCCGCACCCTGGATCGGCATCTGCGTGACGAAGGCGTAAGCTTTCGCAGCCTGAGCAATGCGCTGCGCCACGCCCGAGCTTGCGAACTGCTGGATCAAACCACGCGACCGATCACCTGGATCGCCCACGAACTCGGCTACACCGACGCCGCGAATTTCACCCGGGCGTTCCGCCGTGCCGCCGGCATGAGTCCCAGCCGCTATCGGCAAAGCACTTCCGGGCGCTAGGCGGGTCCGCTGCGCGGCGGCACTTTGCACCGCCGACCCAATGGCCGCATCATTGAGCTTCAGTGGTTACTGACCACCCTCCGCCACAAGAGAGTCAACACCATGCAGCAGATCTGGATTCCCCGCGCCGGCGAACCCGAAGTTCTGGAACTTCGCGAAGCGCCCGACCCCGAACCGGCCTGCGGGGAAATCCGCGTACGGGTCGCCGCCGCCGGGATCAATTTCGCCGACATCATGGGGCGGCTGGGTATTTATCCGGATCTACCACCGCTGCCGGTGGTGGTGGGCTACGAAGTCAGCGGCATTGTGGACGCGGTCGGCGACGGCGTTGACGAACACTGGATCGGCCGCCAGGTACTGGGTCTGTGCCGCTTCGGCGGTTACAGCGACGTGATCTGCCTGCCACAGATTCAGGTTCATCCCCTGCCTGAGGGCATGAGCCTGGAACAGGCCGCGGCCTTGCCGGTGAATTATCTCACCGCCTATCAGCTGATCGAGGTCATGGGGGCATTGAAAGGCCACGAAACCGTGTTGATCCACAGCGTCGGTGGCGGCGTCGGAATCGCGGCGACGCAACTGGCCAAGCGCATCGGCGCGCGGGTGATCGGCACGGCCTCGGCGGGCAAGCATGCCCAGCTCAAGGCCCTTGGCGTGGATGAGTGCATCGATTACCGCACCGAAGATTTTGCCCAGCGCGTAAGCGCACTGACTGATGGGCGCGGGGTCGAGCTGATCCTGGATGCAGTGGGTGGCGATTCCTTCAACAAGGGCTTCCAATCTCTGGCCCCGACCGGCCGGCTCGGCATGTTCGGCATGTCCAGCGCGGCGACGGGCAAATCGCGCAGCATGCTGTCGGTGCTCAAGGCCGTGACCGCGATGCCCTTTTTCGCCTTCAATCCGATTCGGCTGATGGATCAGAACAAGGCCGTATTCGGGGTCAATATGGGTCATCTGTGGGGCGAGGCCGAGATGGTCAACCGCTGGATGAGCCAATTACTCGACTATTATCGTGCCGGGGAAATCGACCCGCATGTCCACCGCAGCTTTGCCTTTACCGAAGCCGCGGCGGCGCATCGTTTCATTCAGGATCGAAAAAACTTCGGCAAAGTCCTGCTCCGGCCTTAAGACCAGCACGCCGATGTACAAATCCCTGCGCCAGCAAACCCTGCATTACTTTGCCCGGCCGCACCAGCAGGTGCTGCTCAGCCCGCTGCACAGCGCGGCAGCCTGGCGCGGTGATGAACTGCGCCAGTCCAGCGACTGGATCGAAGTGCTGAGCACCGCGGAGGTTGCCGAACTGCACACCGCGGTGCAGCGTGCCACGGCCAGCGGCAAGGCTCTGGCCCGGCTGAGCCGGACGGATTTCCCCCTGCCCACACTCCAGGCACGCATCGCGCAGTGGCGGGAACAGGTTCGCCGCGGCCGCGGCTTCGTGCTGGTTCGCGGCCTGCCGGTCGACGCCTGGACTCCGCAGGAAACCGAAACCTTCTACTGGTGTTTCGGTCAGCATTTCGGGCTGCCCGGGGCGCAGAATCCCCAGGGTGATCTGATCGGCCACGTGCGGGATCAGCGCACCGGCGAGGATGTGCGCCTGTACCGCACCAACCAGTCGATTGCAGTGCACTGCGACGCCGCCGACGTGGTCGGACTGCTGTGCCTGCGTCCGGCCCAGTCGGGCGGCCTGTCCCGTCTGGTCAGTTCGGTCACAGTTTACAATGCGCTGCTGCAACAGCAGCCGCAGGCGGTGGCTCGGCTGTATCAGCCGTTTTATTTTGATACCAAGGGCGAAGGCGGACTGCGCGCCTTTCCGGTCCCGCCCTGCGCCTACGCCGATGGGGAGCTGCGGACCTTCTGGCAAAGCGATTACTATCGCTCGGCCGCGAACTGGCCGGAAGTACCGGCGCTGAGCAGCGCCGATCTTGCGCTACTGGATGCCTACGATGCCCTGGCCAGTTCACCGGAACTCTACCTGGACATGGATCTGCAGGCGGGCGATCTGCAACTGGTTTCCAATCACACCGTGCTGCATGCGCGTACCGCGTTCACGGATGCCGCCTCACCGGACGAACGTCGCCATCTGCTGCGTCTGTGGATCTCGCTGCCCGAGCAGCGGCGCCTGAACATCCGCTGGCTCACCGCCCGCAGCTGGCTCGGCCTGGCCTATACCGCCAGCCGCGAACTGACCCGGCGCCGGTTCGCCGCCTGACCCGCCCGGCAACTCCCTGCACTCAGGCGAAGACGATGGTCTTCAAGCCGTTGATCATGACCCGATGTTCCACATGCCAGCGCACCGCACGAGCCAGCACGCGAGCTTCGATCTCACGTCCCTGATGCACCATTTCCGTGGCGCAGGTCGCGTGCGTCACCCGGGCCACGTCCTGCTCGATGATCGGACCTTCGTCCAGATCGGCGGTGGCGTAATGTGCCGTCGCGCCGATCAGCTTCACGCCTCGCGCGTGGGCCCGATGATAGGGCCGCGCCCCCTTGAAACCGGGCAGGAAGGAATGGTGGATATTGATGCAACGCCCTTCCAGCTGGGCGCACAAGTCCGGGGACAGAATTTGCATGTAACGGGCCAGCACCAGCAGGTCCACCTGTTCATCGGCCAGCAGCTGCGCCAGGCGTGCTTCCTGTTCGGCTCGCGTCGCCGCAGTCACCGGCAGGTAGTGGTAAGGCAGCCCATACCATTGCGTGAGTCGCCGCATGTCCGGGTGATTCGACACCACCCCGACGATTTCGGTCGGCAGCAGTCCGCCATGCCAGCGGTGCAGCAGATCGTTCAGGCAGTGACCCTGCTGCGAAACCGCGATCAGGGTGCGCAGCGGCCGGGCCAGAGCATGCAGCCGCCAGTCCAGCTGCAGCCCGCTGGCCACCGGCCGCAGCGCCTCCCGCAGCGCAGCTTCACTCAGACCCGCCGGACTTTGCAGGTGAATCCGCACGAAAAACCCCCGCGTTTCCTCGTCGCCAAACTGGGCCGCATCGCGAATATCACAGCCCTGCTCGAACAGGCAGGTGCTGACCGCCGCGATGATCCCGGGCCGGTCCTCGCAGCGCAGGCTGAGCACATATTCGCCGGTCGGCGCCATCAGCGAATCGGCGCCGGGCAGCCGCTGGTCGTGGTGGTCAGCAGCGTCCGGTAACGGTCCGGGAAATTCGTGAACGCGCCATCCACACACAACGCCAGCATCCGCTCCAGGTCTTCCACCCGGTTGACGGTATAGGGGTGGACCGCCAGGCCCAGCTCATGGGCAGCCTCGACCAGGCTGGCGTCCAGATCCTGCAAGGCGGGACCGATCCCGATCGCATAGCTGATCGCGCCCAGACCCAAGGGCCCACCCCCTTCCGGCAACAGCTGGATCAGCGGCACCGCAGGGTCGAGCGCATGCATGGTCAGCAGCGAGCTGGGAATGAATGACTGCACCAGAACCTGATGGCGCTCGACCATACCCTGATAGAGCCCGTGGGCCTTGATCAGATCGAGCAGGCCTTGCTCCACGTTCTGGGTGGTAGAGACATTGGGTTTGATCTCGATGTAGTAATTGGCGCTGCGACCGTAGCGGGCAAACACCTCGTCCAGGGTCGGCATGCGCAGACCTACGAAGGCCGGATCGGCGCGTTCCGGGTAGGTCTCGTTGAACCAGCTGCCGATGTCACAGGTTTTGAGTTGCGCCAGGGTCTTGTCGCTGACCCGACCGCTGCAATTCTCCTTCGGACCTCGAGCCGTCCGGTCCAGGGTGTCATCATGGACCACGACCAGGACGCCATCGGCGGTTGGCAGCACGTCCTGCTCGATGTATTCCGCGCCCATGGCCAGGGCCAGATCGTAGGCGGCAAAGCTGTGCTCGGGTGCGTGGCCGGAAGCGCCCCGATGAGCCACGATTACCTGATCGGTGAGCAGAACCGCAGCCTCACCGAATGTCCCGCTGCGCGTGTCCGGCGCGCTTCCGCCACAGGCCTGCAGGCTCAAAGTCGCCAGCACAAATCCGCTAAATCGCATCCACCATTCTCCGTGTAGCCATGACCCGGTGCGCTTGCCCGCGACCGGGCCGCACACGAGCACCGCAAAATTGATCAAACCGCCGGCCACGCGCTCAATACCAGTTCGCGCCGGTGTGGCTGATGGCGATGTTCCCAGACAAACACCCCTTGCCAGGCCCCCAGGGCCAGACGCCCGTCCAGCAGCGGAATCGACAAGGAACTGGCGGTCAGCACGCTACGCACATGCGCAGCCATATCGTCCGGACCCTCCGCAGTATGCACAAAGCGAGGATCACCGTCCGCAACCAGGTCCGCCATGTAACGTTGCAGATCGACCAGCACATCCGGATCGGCATTCTCGCACAGGATCAGTGACGCGCTGGTATGGCGGATGAACACATTGAGCAGGCCGGACTGCAGGCCGCAGCGCGCCAACCAGGCCTCCAGTTCGCTGCTGATCTCGACCAGGCTCCGGCCCCTGGTCTGCACCTGCAAGCGGCCCTGTGCGACACCGGCCGCACCGCTGCGTAACGGGTCGGTCACCCGGCCTTTTCCTGGCAGGCCCCAGGCTTCACGCGGCCAGCGGCGAGTCGTACTTCAGACCGGCAAACACCTGCAGCTCCTGGGCCAGCACCTTCTGCATCGCCTCCAGCGCAAACACGCGTTGCACATAGGCCTGCAGATGCGGAGCGGTATCCGGCACGCTCTGACCGCAGTGATACAGGGCCAGCAACAGCCCGCCCACGGCCAGATCGGCCAGGCTCACCTGCTCACCCACCAGCCAGGTGCGGCCTTCGAGCTGCTTGTTCAGAAAGGCATAGATGACCGGCAACTCCTGATTGATTGCCTTGTCGATATCGCTTTGCAGGGGTTCGCGCTGGAACACCCGTTTGGCCAGCACCACTTCGGCAAACAAATGCCCGCCAATGACCGGTGTCATCACGGTATCGGCGTATTCTTCGAACCACAGCGCCCGGGCAAAATCGGCCCGACCACTCGGCAATAGCTTCGCGCCGTCGTGAAACCGGTTGAGGTAGTGCACGATGACCGAGGAATCAGCGAAGCTGGCCTCGCCATCGGCAAAAGCCGGAATCTTGCCCAAAGGACTGGCCGCGCGAAACTCCGGATCATCGGCATGCGGGGCGGTCATGCGGTACTCGTGCTCGACGCCACAGTGCAGCAGGGCCAACCGCGCCTTGCGGCTGTACGGCGAAAATGGATGCGCAAATAAGATGGGCTTGGTCACTGCGATCTCCTCGTGGCTGATCGGCAAAACAATAAACCATTTGACGCCGATTCGCGGCTGAAGCCGCTCCTACAACAGCCCCACCGCCCCCGCGCCGGTATGTTGTGGTTCTGTGTAGGAGCGAGCGCCGCCTGTAGGAGCGAGCGCCGTGTGTAGGAGCGAGCGCCGCGCAGCAAGCTCGCGAATGGGCCTTCGCAGCTGAAGCCGCTCCTGCAACAGCCCCACCGCCCCCGCGCCGGTATGTTGTGGTTCTGTGTAGGAGCGAGCGCCGTGTGTAGGAGCGAGCGCCGCGCAGCAAGCTCGCGAATGGGCCTTCGC
>JBFJVB010000048.1:0-20397 GCA_041624435.1 Oceanococcus sp.
ACCACGTAGGTACGATTGCCGTGCAAAACGCCCGGGCGCCCGGCACTCAAGGAAGCCGCATGCCGATCGCCGTCCAGTCCTTCGCCCGCGGCTTCGACCCCGATCAGGCGCACCTGCGCATCGTCAAGGAAATCGTGAAACAGTCCGATCGCATTGGAACCACCGCCAACGCAGGCGATCAGCGCATCCGGCAGGCGCCCGGTCTGCACCAGGCACTGGGCCTTGGCTTCGCGACCGATGACCGCCTGAAATTCACGCACCATCTCCGGGTAAGGCGCCGGGCCGGCCACGGTGCCGATGATGTAGAAGGTATTGTCGACATTGGTGACCCAGTCGCGCATCGCTTCATTCAGGGCATCTTTCAGGGTCCGGGTGCCACAGCTCACCGGCACCACCTGCGCACCGAGCAACTTCATCCGGTACACATTGGGCGCTTGTCGGACAATGTCCTCTTCACCCATGTACACCACGCATTCCAGGCCCAGCCGGGCCGCCACCGTCGCCGAGGCCACGCCGTGCTGACCCGCGCCCGTTTCAGCGATGATCCGGGGCTTGCCCATCTGGGCCGCCAGAAGCGCCTGACCGATGGTGTTGTTGATCTTGTGGGCGCCGGTGTGATTCAGATCTTCGCGCTTGAGATAAATTTGCGCGCCCCCGAGCTCCCTGCTCAGACGTTCGGCGTGATACAGCGGGCTGGGCCGGCCGACATAGTTGGCCAGATCGGCATCAAACCTGGCGCGGAATTGCGCATCCGCCCAGGAACTGCGAAAGGCTTGCTCCAGTTCATTGAGCGGTCCCATCAGGGTCTCCGCCACGAAGCGCCCACCGTACGGTCCAAAATGGCCACGGGCATCGGGGCCGTGGAGTTCACGTGACTGCAAATCGGTCATCTAAATTCCGGTTGGCGGCGTGTCGGCAGCATCGGCCGCACGCACCGCGAGTATGAAGTCGGCTATTTTAGCCGCTGATTTGATTCCTGGGGCGTCTTCCACGCCGCTGCTGACATCCACGGCCCAGGGACGCATGGTACGGATGGCCTGAGCCACATTGCCCGGATGCAACCCACCCGCCACAATCAGGGGCGCGGCGATCCGGTTCAGATCGGTCCAGGCGAAGGTTTCCCCGGTCCCGCCGATCGCCCCCGGTTGATGGCTGTCGAGGATCAGGCCGCAAGCCTGGGGATGTGCGGCCTGCTGCGCCTGAATCACGGTTTGCGGCGCGGCGGTTCCACCCAGGGCCACTGCCTTGAGATAGCGTCGGTCGAACTGTTCACAGAAACCGGCATCTTCCTGGCCATGAAACTGCAGCAAATCCGGTTTGATGCTCTGGATCACGGCCTGGACCTGGGCTGCATCCGGGTTGAGAAACAAGGCCACCAGGCTGACAAAAGCCGGAATCTGCACGGCCAGCGAACGGGCCTGAGCCAGCTCCAGATGCCGCGGGCTTTTCTCGCAGAAAACCAGACCGACACTGTCCGCACCAGCAGCAATCGCCGCTGCCAGGTCCTCAGCGCGGCGGATGCCGCAGATTTTGACGCGGGTTCGCCCCGTGACATGACGCATGGAGAATCCCTTCCCGGCTGGGTTCAGAGCGGGAATTCGTTATTGGAAAAAATCGGCAAGTCGAACTCATCGGCAAACCGGGCATGCATGAAGTACAGGCCGTAACCCGGGACAGTTTCACCGGCGGCCGCTCTTTCGCGCGAATGCAGCACCTCATTCATCCAGTCTACCGGTTTCTTGCCAGAACCGATGGCCAGCAGGGTACCAGCCATGTTTCTCACCATATTGTGCAGGAAGCCGCTGGCTTCGGCATCAATGATGACCCAGTGGCCGCGCCGGTTGACCTCCAGCTGCCGGAGTAGTTTTACCGGCGTCTTGGCCTGACAAAAACGCCCCCGGAAAGACGAAAAATCATGCTCACCATGCAAGATCCGGGCGGCCTGATTCATCTTGTCGATATCCAGGGGAACCGGCCACTCGATCGTGCGACCATGCCACAGGGCGGAGCGTCCGGAACGGTTATGCACCAGATAGCGATACGCTCTGCCCAGGGCCAGATAGCGGGCGTGGAAATGCGCCGCAACCGGTTTCACCCAGGTGAGTTTCACGTCGTCGGGCAGGAACGAATTCGTGCCCAGTAACCAGGCGCGCTCGGTCCGCTTGGCGCCGGTGTCAAAATGAATCACCTGCCCCAGGGCATGCACGCCGGCATCGGTGCGTCCGGCGCAATACACCGCCACCTTTTCCATCGCAATCCGCGACAAGGCCTTTTCAATCTCACCTTGCACCGTGCGCAGTCCCGCCTGGGTCTGGCGCTGCCAGCCGGCGAAGGCGCGACCGTCGTACTCAACCCCCGCAGCGATGCGCATCATGACAGCTGCAAGACAGCGATCCCTGCGCCGCACAGCAACAGCAACACGACGTCACGCTGCGCGGCCCGACGGCCGGCCAGGTCCGGCGCGCCCGGGCTGATCGACGCACTTTCCAGCTCCCGGCAAATCTGGGCGATGGCCCGCAAACGTAATTCCCGATCCAGCTGAGCCACGCGTCGAACCGATTCGTCCATCCGTGCCACTGCGTCCAGGGTGCCCGCCAGACGCCGGGAAAAACTCTCCACCGGCAGACCGAACCTGGCCAATGGTCCCAGACCGACCCCCAGCCCCTGGGCCAGTTCTGCTGCGGGCAGATCATGCAGACACACCGCGACTGCGCCAACCAGGACAACCAGAACCCCAACGCGGTAACCGGCTTCCACCCAGGCCATCGCTCCGGCGCCGGGCGGGCCACCCAGCAGGTAAAGGATGAAGATCGCCAGGAAAAACCAACGCAGGCGCGATAACCGAAGCCACCAGACCTTGAGCACGTCGCGTTGCAGCACGATGACCCAACTCAGCAACGCTCCGCCCAGCAGCAGCAGGTCCACAGGCGGCAGACCAACCAGACCAAACGCGATGATCAACAAGGCAATGAGACGCAACAGGGCGCGCGATGAATCCAGCAACAGACGCATGAAATAATTCTGCATGAAGATCACGGCCCGGCCGTGAATGATCCCTGCCGCGCGAACCACCAAGCCTCGCGCGGCAGATAGGTAGCGTTTGCCCCGGCCACCGGCCAGCAACGGCCCGGCAGCACGAGGCTAATTCAGCCGAGCTGACCCAGCAGTTCCTTCGCGTCCGCCTGTTGGGCGGCGTCGCCAGCCGCAACGACTTCTTCCAGCAAGCCTCGGGCCATATCGGTTTCACCCATGTCCACGTAGGCACGCGCCAAATCGAGCTTGGTTGCGGCTTCGTCGCCTCCGCCCGCGATCTCGCCCGTGTCCGCATCCGTGTCGTCGGCGAAATCCATTTCGAAATCGCTGACATCGGCTTTATCTAAGGTTTCCGCGGAGGAATCGCCAAGCTCAGCCTCCAGCGCATCCAGATCGAAATCGGTGGTTTCGCCCGCAGCGGCTGAACCAGCGCCCAGGTCATCCAGATCAAAGTCCGTTGCCGTGCCTGAGGCGTCAAGCTCGTCCAGGCTGAAGTCGGTGTTCTCACCCGTCGAATCGGCTGCGCCCAAATCATCCAGATCGAAGTCGGTTTCCCCGCCAGGCAGCTCGGCATCGCCCAGGTCATCCAGGTCGAAATCGGTGCTTTCGCCAGCCGATTCCGCCCCACCCAGATCGTCAAGATCGAAATCGGTGAGGTTGCCCAGCTCAGCGTCGCCGGTCCCTAAAGCGTCGGCTGCGTCTCCCAGGCCGGCATCGCCATCCAGGGCGTCCAGATCGAAATCGGTCTCGTCACCGCCGGGCACTTCAACAGTATCGCTGTCGAACTGTCGGGTCGCCTCACCATCGGACAGCTCGAATTCCAGGGATTCGTTTGTGGCATCCGCCTCCGGCAGATCATCCAGTTCAAAGTCGGTCTCTGCGCCAACCAGATCCTCGATCTCGTCCGCCACCAGTTCGGCTGAAGACGAAAGCTCATCAGGCTGGCTGGCTGTGGCACCCGCCACCTCGGCTCCTGCGGCCGGGGACTCCCCGTCCAGATCGAGTTCAGCTTCCAGGTCGCCCAGATCCAGATCGTCCAGTTCCGGCAGATCGCCCTCGCTTTCGGCGTCCATGTCGAGATCGCCGAAATCCGCTTCGAAATCCAGGTCACCGTCCTGTCCGCTCGACGCCTCACTCGGCCCAAGATCGAATTCCAGCAGATTGTCGTCTTCGCTGGATTCAAGATTCCGATCCTGCGTCGCGGTGGCGCCGCTGCCAGCCGGCGCCAACTCGGTTTCTTCCATATCGAATTCAAGCACATTCGATTCGGGTTCAGCACTCGGCGCGGGGGTTGCCTCGTCAGCGCCGAAATCCATATCCAGATCAACGGCCCCGTCAGCACCTGCACCCGGTTCGCCCGCGAACAACGGATCATTCGGACACAACTGCTGCCCCATGATGGCGATCCGCTGCCAGATCTCCGCGTCCGGCTCCTTGGCTTTAAGCGCCTCGGCCGCCTTGCTGAACTGCTCTGCATTGCTCGCGGCGAAAAAGGTTTCCGCCAGTTTTTCATGCAACTCGATGCGGTCCGGGTCGGCCACGATCGCCCGATTCAGCAGTAAAGCCGCCTCATCATAGAGGCCGTATGCCAGCTGAAAGTCGGCCTCGGAAAGTGGATCTTCATTGAGTTCCAGAGAAACCGTTTCGGTGCCCAGATCCAGGGTGCCGCCATCCTGTGGCACCGGTGGGGCAGCAGGTGCAGGCTCGTCCAGATTCAACCCGGCGTCGAACTGCGCGGTCTGATCAAATTCCTCAGTCGCCGCACTGCCAGCGCCGGCGGGCGCAAATTCCAGCTCGTCCTGCAAGACTGAAGTTTCAAAACCCTTGTCTGCGGCCGTGTCCTCGACCTCGTCGAGTACGCTCAGGAAATCGTCGTCCTCCTCTTCCTGCTGTGCCGCCGCACCAGCGGCCGCCACGGCGGCAACCGCAGCAGCGCCCTTGCCGGCTCGGCCAGGGGAAAGCGCCGCGGCCTGGCCGGATTCGGGTTCATCCGCCTGGGCGCCTTTTGCCCGAAGACGCCGCAAGCCGACAAAAGCCAGTAACACAATGGCCAGTCCTCCCAGCGCAAAGGGCCATTTCGACACCAGATCATCGGTCAGGAACGCGGCGGGCGCGAGGGGCTCATCGATGGCCACCTCGGGTTCGTCGGCAAGGGCCGGGGCCTCGTCACTCCAGAAATCATCGTCTGCTGTTGCCGCGGCGTCGGCAGACGCATCGCTCGGCAGGTCGGGCAGATCGGCAAACACGGCGGAGCTGTCATCATCCCCCGGCAGGGCCTTGATCGCGCTGCTGTCAGGACCGGCCGGCCTGGCCTTTTCAGGCGTGGGCGCAACCAGTTCAACCGCCGCGGGTTGCGGCGGCTTGACGGCGGCAGCGGACTGCGGCGGTGCCTGGGTCGGTTTGGCGGCAGCGGCTGGCTGGCTTGGGCGCTGCGGCGCTGCGGTCGCTTGCACCGGCGCCGGTTTTTGCGCCGTTTGCTCCTTGACCGGTGCAGCCTCAGAAGCCGTGGCTCGCGACTCGGGCGCGGGCTCAAGCGCCACTCTTTCCGGCTGCCTGGCCGCCGGGGCAACGCGCGGGGTATCGGCAAGGTCGGTCCCGCGCAGCAGGGCGCGATGCCGGGCCGCTTCATCCGCAACCAGGGCGTTGGCCTCGGCGGGACTGACGTTGATCATCGCCTGTTCATTGGGCACCTTGAGCACGGCGCCAAGGCGCACCAGATTCAGATTGCCGTCAAACTGCGTTTCGTTGGTGCTGTACAGGGCCCACATCACCTGATTCATGGTGACCCGGCTGCTGGGCCGGACTGCGGCGGCGATGGTCCACAAGGTATCGCCCTTCTTCACCGGACCATACTGACCGCCGCTGATGATGGGGGCGACAGCCTCTTCGTAGGTCACGCTGCTGGGCCGAGGTTTGGCCCGCGGAATGGCTATTCTGGCCTGGCTGCCTTCAAACACCTCCGGGTCAGGTACCGGCACCGTCCGTTCATTGTCCCCACCGGCAAATGGCGAGGCCGGCTGGAAAGCCGCGCGCGGCACGGGCTGGACGGCTTGGACGGGTTGCGCTGGCGGTCGAGGCGTCGCCACAACGGCGGGCGGTTGAGTCTGCTGCGCCACCAGCGGTGGCGCTACTGGCGCCGGAGCCGTCGGCACAAAGACCTGCGCCGGGGGCGGCGCGCTGCCGATGGCGTCTCGCGCGGGGCGCCCATCGCTGGGATCCAGGAGCACGGTGTACTCGCGAACGAGGCGCTCGCGCAGACTGCGGAACTCCACCAGGAAGCTGAAAAACGGTTCCCGCGCCACTTGTGCGCTGCTCACGCGGACCAGGGCACGATCCGGGGAATCCTGCGCGGCAACGGAAAAATCGAGCCCAGTCAGGAACCCGGTCTTTTCCAATCCCAGGGCATTGAAGGCCTTGTCCTCGGCCAATTGCGCCTTGAGCCACTCCAGATCACCCGGCTCGACGCCGGACAGGGGAATGACCGCCCGAAAAGGCTGGTTGAGGAAGCTCTGGACCTGAATCTCCCCGACCGTGAGCGCCCAGGACAGCATCGGCATGCCAAGCAGGCCGATCAGCACACCTGAGCGCAGGCTGCGTCGTGCAGAGACAGATTTGGGTTGAGTCAGCATTCCGGCGTGTCTGGCCCGAATCTCCGAAAAAATCGCGACCTGCTGCCGCGTTTTTGAAACGACGCCTCGAATTGCTCGCACACTGCCCCCGCAAACTGCCTGAAATTCAAAGGCTTTTATACCTTAGAAATGCTCACGAACCAAGGTTTCCGCAATCTGCACGCTATTGGTTGCTGCCCCCTTGCGCACATTGTCTGACACCACCCAGAGGTTCAGCCCCCGCGGATGAGAAATGTCTTCACGAATCCGCCCCACAAACACAGCGTCTTTGCCCGCGGCATCGGTGACTGCGGTGGGGTATCCCCCATCAACCCGTTCATCGATGACGACCACGCCCGGCATCGCGGACAACAGTTCGCGTGCGCGCTCGGCGCTGAGCTTTTCCCTGGTTTCGATATGGATCGCTTCGGAATGCCCGAAGAACACCGGAACCCGCACCGCGGTCGGATTCACCTGAATGCTGTCATCGCCGAGAATCTTGCGCGTCTCCCAGACCATCTTCATTTCTTCCTTGGTGTAACCGTTATCCTGGAAGACGTCGATCTGGGGAAGCACATTGAAAGCGATCTGCTTGGGGTAGACCGCACTCTTGACCGGTTTGAAGCTCAGCAGCGCCGCCGTCTGCTGGGCCAGTTCATCCATGGCCTGCTTGCCGGTGCCGGAGACGGCCTGATAGGTGGCGACATTGATCCGCTCGATACCGACGGCGTCATGCAGCGGCTTCAAGGCCACCATCATCTGGATCGTCGAGCAATTCGGGTTCGCGATGATGTTGCGCTTGCGGTAATCGAACAGGGCATCGGGATTGACTTCCGGGACCACCAGCGGGATGTCGTCGTCGTAGCGAAAATGCGAGGTGTTGTCGATCACCACGCAACCCGCAGCCGCGGCCATCGGTGCGTACTTGGCCGACACCGAACCGCCGGCCGAGAACAGGCCGATCTGAACTTTGGACCAGTCGAAGGTTTCGACATCGAGCACGGTCAGCTCCTTTCGGCCATATTCAACCGCGTCACCGGCGGAACGGCTGCTGGCCAGGGCATAGAGATTCCGAATGGGGAATTCGCGCTCGGCAAGCACCTCGAGGATGGTCTTGCCTACAGCGCCGGTTGCGCCGAGGACGGCGACATCATACTTTTGCATGTTAAATCCTTATTTCATCAGGGCGGCGGCGACTGCCGAGCCCATGGCTTGGGTGCCTACGACCGGACCGCCGGCCGCGATATCACCGGTGCGCAAACCTTGTTCCAGAACCAGGGCCACCGCAGCTTCGACGCGATCGGCCAGATCCATGCGCCCCAGGCTGTAGCGCAACAGCATGGCCAGGGACAGGATCGCGGCCAGCGGATTGGCCAGGTCCTGACCGGCAATATCCGGCGCCGAGCCATGAACCGGCTCGTACATGCCGTGCCCGCCGTCACCGAGCGAGGCCGACGGCAACATGCCAATCGATCCGGTCAGCATGGCCGCCAGATCGGACAGGATGTCGCCGAACAGGTTGCCGGTGACAAGCACATCAAACTGCTTGGGATCCCGCACCAGCTGCATGGCCGCGTTGTCCACGTACAGATGACTGAGTTCGACCTGCGGGTAGTCGACGGCCATTTCGCTCACGGTATCACGCCACAATTGCGACACTTCCAGCACATTGGCCTTGTCGACCGAGCACAGCCGGCCGTTGCGCCGGGCTGCGGCTTCGAAGGCCGTTTTCGCAATCCGGCGAATCTCGTTCTGGTCGTAGACCAGGGTGTTGTAGCCACGGGGCACGGGACCGCTGGTATCAATTCCGCGGGGCTGGCCAAAATAGATGCCGCCGGTCAACTCACGCACGATCAGAATGTCCAGACCGGCCACGATTTCAGGCTTCAACGAGGAAGCCTGCGCCAGCGGTTCGAACAGAATGGCGGGGCGCAGATTGGCGTAAAGGCCCAGATCCGCGCGCATGGCCAGCAGGCCGCTTTCCGGCCGCTTGTCGCGTGGCAGCTGATCGTATTGCGGCCCACCGATGGCGCCAAACAGAATCGCGTCGCAATTCCGGGCTTTCTCCCGGGTCTGCGCCGGGTAGGGATCGCCATGCTCATCGTAGGCCGCGCCCCCGACCAGGGCATTCTGGGTTTCCACGTCCAGACCGTGCTGTTCGCGCAGCACCTGCAACACCTTCAGCGCCTGGGCGACCACCTCCGGGCCGATGCCATCGCCGCCCATTACCGTAATTTTATGCGTCATCTCAGTCTTATCTCATGTTTCCAGGCAGCCGCATCCTGCTGCAGATCAAGTGCGGCCGCACGGTGGGTTCAGGCGAACAGCCAGGGCTGACGCTGTTGATGGGTCCGTTCAAAGTCCCGGATCGTATCGGCCTTGGCCAGGGTCAGGCCGATATCATCCAGACCCTGCAGCAACCGCTCCTTGCGACCGGGATCGATCGCAAACCCCAGGCTCTGCCCGCCCGGCGTGCCGACGGATTGGGCAGGCAAATCGACCGTGACTTGGGCGCCCTGGGCGCATTGCTCGAACAGCAAGTCGATTTCTTCTTCTTTAAGAACAATGGGTAGCACCCCGTTCTTGAAGCAGTTGTTGAAGAAGATATCGGCAAAACTGGGGGCGATCACACAGCAAAACCCGAAGTTTTCCAGAGCCCAGACCGCATGTTCACGCGAGGAGCCACAACCGAAATTCTCCCTGGCCAGCAGCACGCTGGCGCCGGCATAACGCGGATCATTGAGTTCGAAACCCGGGTTCGGTGTCCGCGAATCCAGCGGGGTGTCCAGATCGCCCCCCTCCAGATACCGCCATTCATCGAACAGGAACGGCCCGAAGCCGGTGCGGCGAATCGATTTCAGGTACTGCTTGGGAATGATCGCATCGGTATCCACATTGGAGCGATCCAGCGGCAGGACCCGCCCGCTATGCACGGTGAAAGCACGCATCACAAACTCCTGATGTCAGTAAAATGGCCAAAAACCGCCGCGGCAGCCGCCATCGCCGGGCTGACCAGATGGGTACGCCCGCCCTGCCCTTGCCGACCTTCGAAATTCCGGTTCGACGTGGAGGCGCAGCGCTCTCCCGGCTCCAGGCGGTCCGCGTTCATCGCCAGACACATGGAGCAACCCGGCTCGCGCCATTCAAAGCCGGCTTCCCGGAAAATCTGATCCAGTCCTTCGGCTTCGGCCTGCTGCTTGACCAGGCCCGAGCCCGGCACCACGAGAGCCAGGGTAATATTCGGCGCCACTTTTCGACCCTGGGCGATCGCCGCTGCCGCGCGCAAGTCCTCGATGCGCGAATTGGTGCACGAGCCAATGAACACCTTGTCCACCGCGATGTCGGCAATCGGCCTGCCGGCCTGAAGATCCATGTACTCCAGGGCCCGGCGCATGCCCGCCGCCCGCACGCCGTCACTTTCAGCGGCCGGATCCGGCACACGGGAATCCACGGCGACGACCATTTCCGGCGATGTGCCCCAGGTCACCTGGGGTTTGATATCCGCCGCCTGCAGCACCACCTCGGCATCGAACTGCGCATCCGCATCGGAGTGCAGCTCACGCCAGTAGGCCACGGCCTGATCCCAGTGTTGCGCGGCGGGTGCATAGGGCCGACCGCGGACATACTCGATCGTGGTGTCATCGACCGCCACCATGCCGGCGCGGGCGCCCGCCTCAATCGTCATATTGCACAGAGTCATCCGACCTTCCATGGACAGATCGGTGATGGCCTGGCCGGCGTATTCGATGACGTAACCGGTGCCACCGGCGGTGCCGATGTGACCGATGATGGCCAACGCAATGTCCTTGGCGGTAATGCCGGGGCCGACCTGACCCTCGACGGTCACGCGCAAGGTTTTGGACGGTTTCTGCACCAGGCATTGCGTCGCCAGCACATGCTCGACTTCCGAGGTGCCGATGCCAAAGGCCAGGGCACCGAACGCGCCGTGCGTGGAGGTGTGGGAATCTCCGCAGACTACGGTCATGCCGGGCAAGGTGGCGCCCTGCTCCGGCCCAATCACATGGACGATGCCCTGACGCACATCGTTCATCGGAAAATAGGTGATGCCGAATTCGGCGGTGTTGCTTTCCAGCGCCTCCACCTGAATCCGGGAAATCGGATCGGCGATACCGGCGGAGCGATCCGTGGTGGGCACGTTGTGGTCGGGAACCGCCAGATTGGCGTTCAGCCGCCAGGGTTGCCGCTGGGCCAGCCGCAGACCTTCGAAGGCTTGCGGCGAGGTCACTTCGTGCACCAGATGGCGGTCGATATACAGCAGCGCCGTGCCAGCCGCATCGGTATCGACCAGGTGGCTGTCCCAGATTTTTTGATAGAGCGTACGTCCAGACATGAGGCGGTCCTAAGAGTCGGGCTGGGGCTATTTTAAGGCTGGCGCTGGAATTACTCCAATGAATCGTTATTATTCATTCCATAACCAAAAGGCATAGTTATGGACACTCAGTCTCTACGCACCTTCGTCGCGATCGCCCGCACGGGCTCCTTCTCCCATAGCGCCCAGGCTTTGCACATTTCCCAGCCTGCCGCGAGCAAGAGAATCGCCAGCCTGGAGAGCCAGATCGGTCAGAAGTTGCTGGACCGGGTCGGTCGCCAGGTGTTACTGACGGAAGCCGGCCATACCCTGCTGCCCTATGCCGAGCAGATTCTCAGAGCCCTGACCGACGCACAACGGGGATTGTCGCATCTGCATGAGCGGGTCAGCGGACGCCTGTCCATCGGCACCAGCCATCACATCGGCCTGCATCGTTTGCCTCCGGTGCTCCGCCAGTTCACCCAGGCGTTTCCCGACGTGGACCTGGACATCCATTTCATGGACTCCGAGCAAGCCTGTGATGCGGTCCTGAGCGGCGACCTGGAAATGGCCGTAGTCACGCTACCGCCTGAACCCGATCCTCGGCTGCTCAGTGAGTTGCTCTGGCCCGACCCCCTGGACGTGATCATCGGCCCGGCCCATCCCCTGGCTGACTGCCGCCAGCTCAGTCTGGCTGTGCTGGCCGAGCATCCGGCGGTGTTACCGGACGAACAGACCTACACCCACCGCATCATTAAAGCCGCCCTGGCCAAAGCCGACACCCGCTTGCGGGTCCGTCTGGCCACCAATTACCTGGAAACCATCAAGATGCTCGTCAGCATCGGCCTGGGCTGGAGCGTCCTGCCCCGCTCCATGCAGGATTCCGATATCACAGCCCTGCAGATACCTGGACTGCAGATGCAACGGGAACTGGGCATGGTCCGCCACCGGGATCGCGCCAGTTCCGCCGCCGCCGCTCAGTTTGCCCGCACCGCACGGGCTTTCGCCGACGTCTCACCCAGGTAGCGCCAGGCCACCAGGGTGCCTGCGAAGGCGGCCAGCGCGGCCCAGTAATACAAGGCGTCCGGTGACTGCCGCTCCCAGATCTGCCCCGCCAGGCCTGCGCCCAGTGCGCCCCCCACCCCGAAACCCACCGCCACATACAGGGCCTGTCCACGACCCTGCAGACGCCCCGGGAAAAGCCGGGCGATGTAATGCATGGAACAGGCGTGAAAGATGCCGAAACTGGACAGGTGCAGGGCCTGAAGCACGAGCAGCGCGGGCACGAAATCCACCGACACGGGCAGCAAGGCCCAGCGCAGGGCGGCCGAAGCCATGGCCAGAATCATCAGGCTGTGCGCCCCGTAGGCCCGCAGCATTCGGCCGGTGTAGACGAATACCCAGATTTCGATGACCACCCCGAATGCCCAGAGCAGACCGATCTGCCCGGGCGGATAATCATGCCGTTCCAGATACAGGGAAAAGAAGGCGTAATAAGGCGCAAAGCTCAGCTGGGACAGAAAGCACACCAGCAGCAAGGCCAGCACCCGGGGCTGGCGCAGCGTCCGCCAGACGCTGTGCTCGGCCAGAGCCTGGCTGGAGGCGCCCACAGGATCCTGCACCCACCAGGCCACCAGCAGCATCCAGGCCAGCAGGCCCAGGATGATCCAGGGCAGCCAGTTAATGCTGACCACATCGAACAGCCAGCCCAGGCCCAGCACGGTCGCCACGAAGCCCACGCTGCCCCACAGGCGCACATGACTGTAATCGCCGCCGGTCTCGGCCAGATGGTGCAGGGTCACGGCCTCAAACTGCGGCATCGTGGCATTCCAGAACACCGAAAAGACCATCATGCTCAAGACCATGCCGGAAAAGCCCTGGCTTAGCGGCACCGCGATGAAACTCAGCAGCGACAGCAAGGTTGCCCACTGAATCAGGCGCATCCGGCGGCCCCAGCGATCGGCCAGCCAACCCCACACAATCGGCATCACGATGCGCATCGCGCCGTGCACGCTGAGCACCGCGCCGATCTCAACCGGGCTCAGACCACGGGCGGCCAGCCACAAGGCAAAATACGGCAGCATCGCGCCGAGCACACTGTAGAACGCCGCGTAATAGGCGGAGAGCCTGCGGTGGAGCTGGGCGACCTCAGGCAACGGCGCCGGGAATTGCGTTGGGCTGTGGCGTGACGTCCGCGTTCTGCCCCCGATGGCGCAGACAATGATCAATCAGCACCAGGGCGAGCATGGCCTCGGCAATGGGCGTGGCGCGAATGCCCACGCAAGGGTCGTGGCGACCGGTGGTGCGAACCTGAGCCGCCTCGCCGGCCGCATTGATGGTCTGGCCGGGGACGATGATGCTGGAGGTCGGTTTGAGCGCCATCCGCGCCGTCACCGCCTGGCCGGTGCTGATGCCGCCAGCAATGCCGCCGGAATGGTTGCTGAGAAAGCCTTCGGGGCTCATCTCATCCCGATGTTCCGATCCCCGCTGATTCACCACCTCGAAGCCATCGCCGATCGACACCGCCTTGACCGCATTGATGCTCATCAGCGCAAAGGCCAGTTCCGCGTCCAGGCGGTCGAACACCGGCTCCCCCCAGCCCGGCGGCACGTTCACCGCTTCGACATAGATCTCCGCGCCGATCGAATCGCCTTCCTTGCGAATCTGATTGATGAAGGTCTCCAGTGCGGGCACCTGTTCGGGCTCCGGGCAGAAGAACGGATTTTCATTGACCGCCGCCCAATCCCTCTGAGCGAATTCGAAAGACCCGATGCGCGACAGGCAACCGCGAATCTCGATGGAAAATTTCTCCCGCAGGAACTTGCGGGCGATGGCGCCGGCCGCGACCCGCACCGCGGTTTCACGCGCGGAGGAACGCCCCCCACCGCGATGATCGCGGCGCCCATACTTCTGCATATAGGCGTAATCGGCATGATTGGGCCGGAACACGTCTTCGATCTTGGCGTAATCCCGCGAGCGCTGGTCGGTGTTCTCGATCAGCAACGCGATCGGGGTGCCGGTGGTGAAGCCCTCATGCACCCCGGACAGGATCTGCACCGCATCTGCTTCCTTGCGCTGGGTGACGTATTTGGACTGCCCCGGTTTCCGCCGATCCAGATCGGCCTGGATCTCCGCTTCGGTGATGGCGATCCCCGGCGGACAACCGTCAATCACGCAGCCGATGGCCGGTCCATGGGACTCGCCGAAGCTGGTGACACAAAATGATTTCCCGAAGGTGTTTCCGGACATATCTAATCCTGATCTGCGGTCGCCAGCAATTGCTCGCGAGTGATTACAAAGACGCCATCGCCACCGTGTTCGAAATCGGGCCAGCTCAAGCCCAGATCGGGGCGCGCGGCCAGCAGGGCCGGCGCCGTTGCCCCCACCTCACAGACCAGCAAGCCCTCTGGCTCGAGATAATCGGGCGCCTGATCCAGCAGCTGCAAAACCAGCTGCAAGCCGTCCTGGGGGGCTTCCAGGGCCGCCCGCGGCTCATGGGCAAACTCACTGGGCAGCGCGGCGTATTCCGTGGTGCTGACATAGGGCGGATTGCACACGATCAGATCGTAGTGCCGGCCGCAACAGGCCTGCAGCATATCGCCCTGGAGCAGTTCAACGCGCTGTTCCAGAAAATGCTTGACCACATTCTCCCGCGCCAACGCCAGCGCATCGACGGACAGGTCCGAGGCATCCACCTGCGCATCGGGGAACACATGCGCGCAGGCAATGGCGATGCTGCCGCCGCCCGTGCACAGATCCAGAACCCGAGCGGGCGGTTGCGCCAGCCAGGGTTCAAAGCCGTTGGCGATCAGTTCGGCAATGGGTGAGCGCGGCACCAGCGCACGGCTATCGGCGACCAGTTCCAGGCCCGCAAACCAGGCCCGACCGGTGATATACGGCAAGGGAATGCGTTCATCGCGCCGCCGGGTGATCCAGCGCAGAACTCGCGCGCGCTCGTCCACCGACAATACGGCGTCCAGATACACGCCCGGCAGGTCCAGCGGCAAGTGCAGACACTGCAGGACCAGGGAGGCCGCCTCGTCCAGGGCGTTGTCGGTCCCATGGCCATAGCACAGCCCCGCTTCTTCAAACTGACTGCAGCCCCAGCGGATCAGATCCCTTGGGGTGGTCAGCAAATGCAACAGCTCGTGCAATTCGGCCATCATGTCATCCGGAAAAAGGCGCGTATGTAATAATGATCTGCTCTTTTTGTCCATCCCCCACGAATGATCATACATGCGTAGACCGCAGCTAAATGCGTTGCTGATTGGCGGCCTGCTGGCCGCGCTGGCCGCCGGCATCGGCTTGAGCCACTGGATTCAAGGCAAGAATTCCGCGCAATCGGTCGGCCTGGTGCTGCAATCCCCGCGCGCCCTGCCCGATTTTGTCCTGGAAACCGCTCGAGGCACGGCCTATACCCCCGAGAGCATCCGCGGGCGTTGGCAATTACTGTTTTTCGGCTTCACGCATTGCCCGGATGTCTGCCCCAACACCCTGGCCCTGTTTCGCGAGATCAAGGCGGCCTTGCCCCAGGCCACGCGCGCGAAGCTCGATCTGGTTTTCGTGAGCATCGACCCGGCGCGCGATAGCCGCGAGGTCATGCGCAGTTATCTTGACTACTTCGACCCCGAATTTGTCGGCGTAACCGGCACCCCAGCGGCGATCAGCGCATTTGCCAGCAGCGTGGGCATTGCATCCGTCAAGGTCGGCGATGCCCAGGACTACGTCATGGATCACAGCACGGCCCTGGTTCTGCTCAACGATGCCGCACAGATCAAGGCGTATTATTCCGCGCCGCACTTGCCCAGCGACCTGGTCGACTCCCTCAGCCAACTGATCCAGCCATGAACCTGCCCCCACGACTCGAATACCTCAGCCAGGCCATCTTGCCGACCCGCTGGCTGTCCACCGCGATGCACCGCTTCACCCAGATCCGCAATCCCCTGATCAAGAACGCCACGATCAACGTGGTCCTGAAACAGTTTGCGGTGAACATGGCCGAAGCCGTCGAAGAAAATCCCCATGCCTATGGCAGCTTCAATGAATTTTTCACCCGCGAACTGAAAGCCGAATTGCGCCCTCTGGCGCCCGAACCGGCCATCCTGTCGCCGGTGGATGGCACCATCAGTCAATGGGGCGCGATCAACGGGAACACCATCTTCCAGGCCAAGGGGCGCTCCTTCACCGCCCCGGCCGTGCTGGGCGACGCCAGCGAGGCCCCGCGTTACCTCGACGGCCAGTTCGCGACGATTTATCTGGCGCCGAACAATTACCACCGCATCCACATGCCGCTTGCGGCGCGCCTGATCAAGGCCCGCTACATCCCCGGTCGCCTGTTCAGCGTACAGCCCTCGACCGCCCAGGCCATCGATGGCCTGTTCGCCCGGAACGAACGGCTGGTACTGCACTTCGAAGCCGCCAGCGGCCCCTTCGCTCTGGTCCTGGTCGGCGCCCTGTTCGTCGGCAGCATGGAAACCGTGATGCACGGCAAGGTCAGCCCGCCGCATAGCCGCAGCCCCCGTGATTTCGATCACCAGACCGAAAATATCCACCTGGAACGCGGCCAGGAACTGGGGCGATTCAACATGGGTTCCACCGTCATCCTGCTCTTCCCCGCCGGCAGCAGCACCTGGGATGCCGATCTGGGGCCGGGCCAGGCAGTCCAGATGGGCCAGTCTCTGGGCAACATGGCCTGAGCTCCCGGCAGCCTGCCCACGGCCTGATCGCCAGTAGCCAGGGTCACTGATCAACGCAGGCGAAGAAGCCGCCTCTCGGCCGTTTGATTCGCAATGCCCGCATGCCCCATTCAGCGGTCACAGTGGGCGCCTTTGGCAGCAACCAGGTCGGCGCAGAGAATCGGCAGGAAGCCGATTGCGGCAACATCCATGCGCGGGGGGCGCATCCCGGGAAAATAACGCTTTGACAGCGCTGCGCAACACACCGCACCATGCGTGCAGAACAAGCACCCCAAAACTTGGTTGATTGCCCGATCACGCTCCAGCGGCCTTAAGCATTTCAGGACAAATCAGCGACTCAGGACAGGCGAAGCATGGATGCTCAAGCGCATACCGGGCATGAATCCGGGAACACAAGACACCGTTTCGGTTTTATTGGGCACGCGTGGCGTGCAATAAAGCGTTAGCGGGCGATAGAGCAATGGCAGCTGACATTGTCGGGGAAGTTCTGGCAGGCATCATTCGCCCAATAGTTCGGTTCGTATTGGTCGATGTGTTGCTTCACGTCTTCTTTGAACTATTCATACAAGGAACGGGGCATGCCGTCTGTCGTCGACTCAATCCGAACATAAATTCAGATGGAATCACCGTGGCTCTGGTTGGCCTGCTGATTTGGGGCGCCATCGGCACTACACTTTATTCTTTCATTGCTGGAGGTCCGAGCGCGTAATAGCGGAAGCCGGCGCATGCGCGACCGGAGTTGGCTTGTCACGATATCCTGGGTCTGACTGGGATATCTGGAACACTCAGGGTCAGGCTGATGATTCCTTGGGGGCATCTATGCGCGCAACCACAGTCCGGCCCCGTTGTTCGCTTGTGTCTGGAAAAAGCAAAGGATAAGAATGTGGCACAAATCAAGATCTACGGCCTCCGAGCCACCATCGATGAGCACCGAGCGAGGCTATCCGAGGCTATACACAAAAGTGTGATGGATGCTCTTAGCTATCCTGTCGAGAAGCGGTTTCACAGGTTCATTGCATTAGAGTCGGAGAACTTTGTATTTCCAAGTGATCGAACCCTTGAATACATCATTATTGAAATTTCAATGTTTGAGGGTCGGAGTGTTGAAGCGAAAAAATCGCTTGTCCTCGCTTTGTACAAGAACATAGCCAGTAGCTGCGGGATTTGCGCGAACGATATCGAGATAACTGTCTTCGAAACACCCAGGGAAAACTGGGGTATCCGAGGAATGCCAGGAGATGAGCTGGCACTCAATTACAAGGTTGATGTTTGAAACGCCTTTCTGACATTCACGGCATCCTGGGTCCGACTGCGACATCGGGATACTCGGATCCAGGCTGATGATTCTCCTGGGCGCATGTAGATGCGCCCCCCCCAGCCCGACCCCGGTTGTCGCCTCGCCGGTCGCAAACATTAGCCTGATCACAGGCTGCACGTTAGCCGCCGAGTATCTATGGTTCCGCCACCGAAACAAATTGAGGAAGCGATTCTCAGCCTTCGCCCGGTGGAACGGGTTACGCGGTTTTGTCACCTTTTGCTATTATGGACCACAATTCGGATGAAAACCTGGAAACGTTCTGGCTCAGGGCAGCGCATCGCGGCTACGCCGAGCTGAAAGCCGGAGGTGTCGAGCGCTCCCGGCCCGATCGAGGCCGAAGCGAAACTCAGTTCCGTCCTAGCTGGCGGGCACGCATCAGCAGGTAAACCCCGAAACCAGTCGCAACGCCTGGTGCGACACCGAGCAGCAATGCCACCCAGCCGTGCCGGACGCCCTGGGTTCGGGCTTCCTGCACCACCCACACCGCGAGCACGAACCAGCAGAAAATCGCGTCCAGGGCGTAACCCGATGCGTAAGGATTGACGAAGCCCGCAGCGAACGCGCCGACGATATCGCCGGATGCGAGTAGCGGCGGAACCACCAGAATCCCGAACACAAGCGAAAAGCCCACGGCCAGTGCGGCGTACATGAATTGGTACATTTTCTTTCCTAAAGCCAATGAATTGGTAGGTTTCTGCCTGCTTGAACTCAGGCCTCCAGTCTGTTGTTCAGGCGCTGGGCAATGCTGCAACAGATTTCGCTCATGCACTTGATCAGCGCATCGACCGGCGGCTGATAGTTTGCGGCGATCCAGTGTTGTCCAACGAATACCGCCGCGCCAGCAGCGCCCTGCGCCAGGACGCGCAGGACCGATTCAGGCAAGCGCTCCTCATCCAGACACTGGCGCGTCACGCTCAGCAGATAGGGCGCCAGCTCTTCGCCCCGTGTTACCGATCAGCGCCATGCCGTTATCGATCAGTAATTGGCGCCGCTCATCACGCCGGGAGGTGACACTCTTGCCAGCATAATTCCCCGCCACGTTGCACCACCTTACCTTCGCCAACTCGAGCATGAACACCACGAACAGACAGATTTGATACCGGATGGTATCAAACATAAACTGCGATCCAACAGTGCCGGATCTCACCGGGCGACAAGCTGCCAGGTCATTGTGGACCCACGTTGTTGACTGGACTCATGCCTTACCCGACTGCACGAGTGCCGCATGATCCAGCGCGGTGCGCGTTTTTGAGACGGCATGGTCTTCATCGCGACTCGCGCGAGTAATTTGAGGTGCTGGATTGATGCGTAGAAACTGGCAAGGCGACATCGTTTTTTCACACAGCTCAGCGATATTCCGCGGCCAGGTGGGCGACAACAAACTGCACAGCCACTGGGCTTCCCAGCTCACCATCGGCCTGGATGAGGAGCTGCGGTTTGAAACCGCCTCCGGCTCACACACGGCGCAGTGTGTCTACTTCGCCTCAAAGACCGAACACCGCCTGAATTCCGGGTATGTCTGTTCGATCTATTTCGACCCTTTGGCTAAATCCATACTCGAAACCTTGAACAAGGACACACGGAAGGGCTGGACAGCGCTTCCCCGGGACGAGCTTCCTGCGGAATTGCGCTGCCTTTCAGCTTCGACAGATCTTGAAGCCCTGCTGAATTCGGAATCCTTAAGCTCGCTGGACCGGACGGCCCGTTCAGAGCCCCGCTTCGAAGCCCTGTTGCAGAAGATCCGCGCCCAGCTGAACGACGGCCAGGAAATGGATCGGGCAGCCCTGGCCCGCAGCGTACACCTGTCGCCAACGCGCTTTTCACACTGGTTCGTTGAACGCACCGGCGTGCCCTTGAGAAGTTACAAGAAATGGCTGAAGCTCCGCGTCGCCATGGATGCGCTACTGGCAGGAAAGAACCCGATGGAAGCGGCCATGCTGGCCGGCTTCAGCGATCTGGCGCACATGAGCCGCGCTTTTTCCGATTCCTTTGGTCTCACCTACCTGGATGCCAAGCGGGCCTGGGAGGCCTCGAGAGAAAGCTAGCCTTTGCATCCGATCCAACGGAATTACCGAATCATGGACTGCAGCCACGTTCGAACAGATGCGGTCCACCGGCGTTAGCATTTGCACAGGGCCAGGGCCGCAAGCTCATCACGGACATCAGCCCCCGCAGCGACACTGCGCGGGAGCACCGCGACCTCGTGCGCCGCACGATGAGATGCCCATCGCATGATGCGCATAAAAAACCCCTAATCCTGGAACTCCACGACTGGGGTTCGGAAGCGGACGAGATCCAGCGCACCCTACCCACTTGCGCACCGTCTCGGATGTGCAGCCCAGCCTCGGTGCTTGAGCTTCCGAGAAAACTGAGGCGATTCAGTTCATGTACTATCGCTCAGAGATGAGTGCCTAACCCAGAATCATCTGCAGC
>JBFJVB010000049.1:0-20123 GCA_041624435.1 Oceanococcus sp.
CCAGAGCCAGCGCAGCGCGGTGGACAAGCTTCTACAGGAGCAAAGAGGTTTGCTTGCCGTTGAATCGGCCAAGGTAGAACAGCTCGCCGAGCAGCAGTCGGATGGGCGCTGCAAACTCGAAGCCATGCCTGCGCTCGACGCGCTCGAGGGCAGTCTGAGCGGCGCTCGGCAGGCCCTGGGTGAGGCCCAGCTTTCACTGGATGCGGCGATTCGTCGCTTTGAGGCTTTGGGCGGCGAGCAAGTCACCGATGACGCCCAGCGCCTGGAGCGAGCTGCGGCAAAGCTGAAACAGCGCCAGTCCGAAACCAAAAGTCGGCTGGACGAGTTACAAGGCTCATTGCGCATGCTGGTGCAGTCCGGCAGCTACGAACAGGTGCAGGACTGCGAGGCGGAACTGGAACGGGCCAGCGCCGAACTCCAACGGCTGGAACGTGATGCCGCGGCGGCCCGGCGTCTGCATGCTGTGCTGGCCTCCAGGCAGCAGGAGCTTGTGGATCGCCTGACGGCTCCGGTGATCCAGCGAATTCAGCCCTATCTGGCCGATATTTTTCCAGGTTCATCTCTGCATCACGGTGAAAGTCTGGATTTCACCGGACTGCAAAGCCGCAACCTCAAAGAAGAATTCAGCGCGCTGTCCGGAGGCGCACAAGAGCAGTTTGCATTGATGGCACGCATCGGCCTGGCCGAGCTGTTTGCGGGGCACGATCGTTTGCCCCTGGTGCTGGATGACGGTCTGATCAATTCAGATGCCGACCGGATTCGACGCGTCCACCGGGTGCTTGATCGGGCATCACAGCGCCTGCAGATCATTATCCTGACCTGCCATGAACCCTTGTTTGACGCACTGGGCGCTGACTTTCATCAGCGCTTGTCCGCGACCCGGTCAGGCGCATGATGCAGCGCCGCTGCGCGTGGCTGGCAGGACTCCGGAACGATCCGAATGGTATGGTGGGCGCCCACATGGCAGCAGGCCAGGGTATCGGGGTGGGTGCTGTGATCGGGTCTCGCGCTGACATGGCGAACAACAGATCAGCTTGGCGACTCATTGGTGAGCGTTGTAGGGGATAAAGCACGGTGTCGGACGAGATCAAGAACGAGAAGAATGCGTATATGAACCCGGCGCTGGATGTGCTGGATTTGCTTTCCGAGCAACTCGGCGCCCACCGGCAGAGCGTCCCGGTGAGCGAGTTGTGGGCCGCGCGAGGCAAGCTGAGCGATGAAGTTCTGACTGAGGGCATGCGCATGCTGATAGAGCGGGGCGCGATCGAATTCCGTTCGGGGCGTCTGGGTCCCGAACTGGCCATTACCGGCAAGCCGGTCACTCAAGCCGCCAAGGGCACAACAACAGGCGCTGAGGGTGAGGGCTAATGCGCCTCGGAGTACGGGCTGGGTGAGCCGGTAACGGACACCAGGACGATATCTCCAGATCAAGCCCGGCCGGGTGGGGCATAGGCAGAGGCAGACTGGCCTTGAAAATCTGCACACCAGGCCGAGCAGGCTCTGGTTCGACTGGCTGCGGCGTCCGCGCAAGGTTTTCGCCCGAGGCTGAACTTCAAGGGTATCGAATCAGGCGCTGCATGTTTCGGTCCGGAAACGACTTCCCATTTTTTTTGCATCGGTCAATCTACGGTTTACGCTCTAAGAGGAGCTGAACTGCATGGAGAGCGAAATATGGCGGAGATGGGGCTGGTTTTGGAGCAGATTAAGGACATCTCCTGCGGCGTGGTGCGGGATTGCTCGGAGCAGACAGATCAACAGCGACGTTGGCCGCAAGAGGCCTTTGACCAGCTGAAAGCCGAAGGCCTGACGGGTCTGATGGCGCCTTTGGACTGTGGTGGCTTGGGCGGAGGGGGCTACGATCTTGCGCTGGCCTGCGAGGCTCTGGGGCGGGAATGCAGTTCCACCGCGATTTGCTTCGGCATGCATTGCGTGGCCACGGCGGTTATCGCAGCGAATGCCTCAGAGCATCAGAAGGAGCATTTTCTGCGGCCGATTGCTGCGGGCCAGCATGTCACGACCCTGTCATTGAGTGAGCCGGGTACCGGGGTTTTTTTCTTTTTTCCGCAGACTCAGATCAGCTGCAATCAGGAATGCTATTTGGTCAGCGGTGAAAAGCACTTCGTTACCAACGGTCAGTATGCGGACTCGTACGTGGTTTCCGGACGCACTGGCGATAATCCCGACCAGGATCAGGAATTCAGCTGCGTCGTGCTGGAAGCGGACTCGCCCGGCATCCAGTTTACGGGAGTGTGGGAAGGCATCGGAATGCGGGGCAACTCTTCGATTTCCATGACGCTGGCCCAGGTGGCTGTCGATCCGGGGAATCTGCTGGGGCGGCGTGGCGATCAGATCTGGTACGTGTTTGAGGTGCTCACCCCGTATTTTCTGCTGGCCATGGCCGGCACTTATCTGGGGCTGGCCGGGCGCGCCCTCGACGAAGCCATCACCCACGTCAAGACGCGCACCCATCAGCATAACGGCACGCGCCTGGCGGACTCGCTGGTCATCCAGCATCGTATTGGGCAACTCTGGGGCCGGCTGAATCAGACCCGGGCCAGCGTGATGGCCGCCGCGCGTGAGCACGACGCACAATCCGCCGGAAGCCTGTTGCCCCTGTTGGCGACCAAAGCCAATGTCGCCGAGTGCAGCGTCGATATCGTCAATCAGGTGATGACCCTATGCGGTGGCATCGGCTACCGCGAGGGTCGGGTCCTGGAACGCCTGCTCCGGGATGTGCGTGCCTGTGATGTGATGGCGCCGAGTACCGATCTGTTGCGCATCTGGACCGGCAGGCTGTTGCTTGATTGTCCTTTACTCGCGGATTGAAATCATGAAAACCCAAGCCAATGGCCTGCTCATCATGGTCGGTGTCGGCCCGCCTGAAGGAAAGACCTGGCTTCGCGCACTGGATCTGCCCTTTCCAATGCGTGCCGGGCTGCCGGATGATCATTATGCGGAAGTTCCGGACTTTGTCGTGGCCTGTTTCGGGCCTGACGTGGATGATGTATTGGAAGCCGCTCGCGGCGTCTACCGGCGTTGGCCGGATGCCCGTGTACTGATCCTGCGCCGGGACGTTGAACTGCTCGAGTTGAAAAGACGGATGCTGCTCACGCCGGGCTTGGGGATCAATCTGCGCCTGCGCGAATGCGTTGATCCGTTGATGCTCGCCAGCCACCTGCGCGAGTTGGCGGTGCAGGCCGAACGCAATACGCGGTACAAACATGACCTGAATCTGGCCAATGATCACTTGCGGTCCGCGCCCGTGCATCTGCCTGCCCTGCCGGCATCGGCACACACCTTGATGAAACTGTTACCCGTCGGCGTCGTTGCCCTGGACTCCAGGAGTCAGGCTGTTTTCCAGAACGATGCGGCCAGGGAAATGGGGCAAGGATCCGGGCAGGGCGGATATGAACCACCCTGGGCGGAATGGCCGGACGCTGCCCGCCAAGCCGTAAAGCGCTTGCTGGAACGCGGCGAACAGGGCCAGCAGGTCGCCAGCGAGCTGATCGCGATACCCCATCCTGCCGCGCCGGTACGCCATATTGAGCTTACCGCGTACACAGGTCTTCACATCCTGGATCATAGCGTCATCGTGGTCCTGCAGGACGTCAGCCGGCGGGTCAACGCCGAGCTGGCCCGATCCCGTTTCCTGGCCAACGTCTCGCACGAATTTCGCACGCCACTCAATGCCATTCTTGGCTTCAGCGAGATTTTGCGCACCGATCGTAGCTTGCAGCCCGAACAGATTCGATCTGCCCAGTCGATCACCGTGGCCGGCGAGCATCTGCTGGAGTTGATCAACAACTTACTCGACCTGTCACGCCTGGAGGCCGAAACCAAAGCTAACGAGGTCGCGGCCTTCAATCTGCATGACATGCTCCAATCCGTCAGCGACATGATCAGCGTGCGTTGCCAGCAGCAGGGGCTGAACTGGGTGCTGGACGCCCCGGTTCCGGAGGATTGTCGGGTGCTGGGCGATGCGCCCAAGATCAATCGGGTGCTGATCAATCTGCTTGGCAATGCGGTTAAATTCACCCCGTCGGGCGAAGTTCAACTGCGGGTTCGACAGCATCGGCAGGAGTGGGTTTTCGAGGTCATCGATACGGGCATCGGCATTCCCTACGAAGAGCAGGATAAAGTCACCCAGGCTTTCTATCGAGGCAGCGGTGCAGCCCATGAGGCGGGCGCCGGGCTGGGTTTGAATATCTGTCATCGTCTGTTACAGCTGCTGGACTCCAGACTGGAACTGGAGTCGAAGAGCGGTGCGGGCAGCCGTTTTTCATTCCATCTGCGGTTGCCTCCTGTTGCTGTGCTGGAGACGACGGATGTGGCCGATCCAAGGGAAATACCTCGCCTGGTCGCAGGGCGCCGGCTGTCCGTGTTGGTGGTGGACAAGGATGAGGTCGGACGCAGAAAACTGGCCTCAGGCTTGCGCCTGTCCGGCGCGGAGATTCGCGAAGCGGGTAACGGCGCCGAGGCATTGGCGCTGCTCAAACACGAGATTCCGGGGCTGATCCTGCTTGACCTCAATCTGCCAGATATTGACGGTTTGGGAATGCTCCATCAGCTAAGGCAACATCCACGCTGGCGGGGGATTCCTTGTGTCGCGATGAATCAGGCGGATCCGGAGCAAGACAGTCGCTACTGCCTGAAAAAAGGCTTCGATGGGTGCCTGAGCAAGCCGCTGCGGTTTGGCGAACTGTTTCCCCTGATAACCCGCCTGCTCGGGCTTGAATTTGAAGCCGCGGATAACCGTTCGAATCCGGACGCGAATGCGATCGAGGACGGGCGGTCGGTGTCGACGGACAAGACGGTCTCTCTGACCGTCGTGAAACAGCTCAAGGAGTGTGCGGCATTGGCCAATGTGGACGGAATCTACAATATTCTTCGCTCGAGCGGCAGTCAGGTTTCCGCCATTCGGGCGGAACTCGAAAGCAGCGCCAGGCGCTACGATTTCGAAAATATTCTGAAGACGCTTAATCCGTTCATGGGCTCGCAGGATCGAGGCTCCGGGCGGCCAACTGACGGCTAGCAGGACAGCTTAGGCCGCCTGGAACGGCAGGCGTAGCCGACAACAGCTGCCCTGGCCCGGGATTGATTCAAGCTCAAGCGCACCATAATGGCGCTCGGCAAGGCTTTGACAGATCTGCAGGCCCAGACCCGTCCCCGATTCCTGTTCGGTGCCCGGCGTGCTTACGGGCTCCGGGCTGAACAGGGTATGCAGGCACTCGGGCGCGATCCCGACGCCCTGATCGCGTACCTCGAATACCAGCTGGTCAAGCTCCTGTTGGCAGCTCAAGAAGATCTCGGCGCCACGGGGGCTGAACTTGACCGCATTGGACAACAGGTTGCAGAGCATGCAATGCAGCATGGCGCGATCCGCCCGACAGCGCAATTCGTCACCTTGCAGAGACAGACGAATCTCTTTACGGTCGGCGCTGTCCTGGATGAACTCCCGCGCCTGCTCCATGATCCCCAGACTTGTGAGCTCTTCGGGGTGAAACGGCATTTCGTCAGTTTGCAGCAGGGACCAGGTCAGCAAGTTGTCCAGCAGACCACCGGCCAGCCGGACCGAGTCGTCAATGCGACCAGCCAGTTCCCGGAGTGGGGAACTGTGCAGTGTTTTTGACAAGTCGATCAACGACGCGACCCGCTCCCGCACGGCCCCGAACGGCTCGCGCAAATCGTGACCGAGAATATTGAACAGCTGGCTCTGTTGCTGAACCAGCCGCTCCAGATCCAGGCTTTGTCGTCGCAGTTCAAGCTGCACCCGGGTCTGTTCGGCCAGGGTTTCCAGTGCGGTCATCTGAATGCTGCTTATCTTCCGCGGCTGGGTATCGATGGCGCACAAGGTGCCCAGGCCAAAACCTTCGAGTGAGCGCAAAGGCGCTCCCGCGTAGAAGCGAATTTTTGGATCCCCCGATACCAGCGGATTGTCGGCGAATCGAGGGTCCTGAAGAGTATCTTCGACGACGAAAACATCCTCTTGCAGAATGGCGTGGGCGCAAAATGCCAGCTCCCGCGGCGTTTCTTCGGTCGACAGGCCTACTCTTGCTTTGAACCACTGACGATCCTGGTCGATCAGGCTGATCAAAGCGATTGGAGTCTGGCAGATGTAGGCGGTCAACTCGACCAACGCATCGTAGGAAGCCTCGGCTTCGGTGCCGAGAATGGCGTAGGATTCCAATGCCTGCAGGCGCATGTCTTCATGTTCAGGAAATGGCGCCGATCGCATACTTAGGAGTCCTCTGCCTGGTTCCTGACTCCCATCACCAGAGGCAAGTCAAAGCGAAACTCTACCCCCTCACCAAGGGCACTTTCCAGTTTGAACTGTCCGCCAAGCTGTTCGCAGGCAGTGGCGATGATGTCCAGCCCCAGGCCACTGCCGCCTGCATCGGGACGGGTGGTGAAAAAACGTTTCAATACTTCCTCGTGCAGTTCCGGAGCGATGCCCCGGCCGGTATCACGATAGATCAGCTCGAAACGCTCATCGTCCAGCTTTCTGGCGCTGATGTCGATCTCGCCGCGCTCATCCTGAGCGAAGCCATGAATCAGCGAATTGAGTATCAGGTTGCGCAGAATCTTGGCCAGCAAACCAGGCTGAGTCTGCAGTTGAAGGTCTTCGGGCACGCGATTGTGAATGTCTATCAGGCGCTGCTTCAGCTTGGGCCTGAGACTCCGCACGGTCATGTCCACCTGATCGCGCAGCCGCAGGTTTCGCGCCCGCGAGCTGGCCAGATCCACCGCATTGGTTTTGAGATCGTCCATCAAGGCCGCTGCGCTGGACAGATTGCTGCCCAATAGCTCACTGGCCTCCTGCGCGGTGGCCATGAAACTCTGTAGATCCGGTTCAGACAGGGTCCTGGCGTTCAGCTTTTCAGCCAGATCCTGTACTGCATTTTTCAGCGCGCTGGCGGCGGTCACCCCCACGCCCAGCGGCGTACCCACCTCGTGGGTGACCTCGGCCACCAGGTCGCCCAGCTGCGCCAGTGCTTCTCGCTCCAGTAGCCGGGCTCGCATGTCCTTGACTAGCAGCGCCAGGCGCAAATGGGTTTGCAGGCGGGCCAGGAATTCCGTGCGCCGCAGCGGCTTGGTCAGGTAATCCACTCCGCCGGCTTCAAAGCCCAGCTCCACCTCGCCGGTCTTGGCGGTTAGAAAGATCACCGGCACGTCGGCGCCGACATCCAGCGCTTTGATTCTTCGACAGGTTTCAAATCCGTCCATTTCCGGCATGACGACATCCATCAGGATCAAATCAGGTCGCAGGCGCGGCATCAGGTCGATCGCCTGCTGACCGCTCAGCGCAACCGAGATGGCCCAATCCTGATCCGCCAGAATGCTGCGTAGCAGGTCCAGATTCGAAACCATGTCGTCAACCAGCAACAGAGTTGGACGCCCGCCGCCGGCACCTTGATGTTGGCCGCTCATGCTTGATCCACCTGGGAAAGATATCGGCATATTGCACCGAATTCATAGCGTTTGCTCAGAGCCTGGAGTTGCTCTCGAACGTCGGTGCTCAGTTCGCGCTCGCTGGCCTCGGCCATAAGCTGTTCCAGTTCGGAGCTGGAATGCAGGCTGGCGGCGGCATACAGCCGATGGGCCAGCCCGACATCCAGAATCGAGGCGCCCGACTCCGACTGTTGCGCAGGAAAGGTTTCAGCTCCGGGCTCGGGCAGAGATTCCAGCGGTTCAAACTTCACCTGCAGAAGCGTTTCCAGGCAATGGTAGATCTTGGCAAATTCGAAGGGTTTGGCCACCAATTCATCAAAGCCCAATGCCAGGTAGTCGTTTCGAGAGTGCAGCAGACTGGATGCGGTGACCGCAACACAAGGCAGTCTCGCTGTTGGCGCATCGGCGCGCAATTTTTTGACGACCGCATCGCCACTCAAGCCCGGCATGCGCACATCCAGAAACACAATATCCGGCAGCTCTTGCCGCGCCAGGGTCAAGGCTTGATCACCATCGCAGGCTTCAATGACAGCTACGCCGATGGACTCCAGCATTTGCGTCAACATGCGGCGGTTGGAGCCGGTATCATCGGCTACCAGCGCGGTGACCGGCTCCTGACCGGCTACCACCTGCGCGAGTCTGGTTGTAACCAGAGGGGCAGGCACCTGGTCAGCCGATCTGGGTAATTCCAGCTCAAAATGAAACGCCGTGCCGATGCCAGGTTTTGATTCGAGCAAGAGCCGCGACCCCATGACCCGGAGCAAGCCATCCACTATGGACAGGCCCAGGCCAGAGCCATTTTGTTCCGCATGGCTCACCCTCCGCTGGTAGAAAGCTTCAAGAACATCGCGACGTATATCATCGTTGATGCCTGGCCCGGAATCGCTGACTTCGAAGTGCGCAAAACCTTCTGCGTAATATGCGTTCAATTTGATGGCTCCCTTGCTGGTGAACTTGACGGCGTTATCCAGCAGATTGGCGAGAATCTGGCGCAATTTGGTGGCATCGCCGTTAAGCACCATGGCGCCTTCGGCTGGTATCTCGAAGAGGCAGCGCAAGCCTTTTTTCGCGCAGCGCGGGCAGAACTCATCCTGCAGGCTTTCCAGCAGTTCGATCAGATCAAAGGGACGCGCATTGATGGACATGGCGCCCGCTTCGATGCGCGACAGGTCCAGCACGTTGCTGACTAACTGCAGCAGATGCTGCCCTGCTGTTTCGATCTCCTGAACATAATCCTTCTGGCTTGGATTCAGGGTGCTGTCGGATGCCAGCAACTGCAGATAACCCAGCACCGAATTCATTGGGGTACGAATCTCATGTGACATATTGGCCAGAAACAGGGTCTTCGCCCGATTCGCCTGATCCGCCGCGTTCTTCGCGGCTTGAAGGGCCTCTGCCTGAGTTTGGCGCTCACTCAAATCGACGATGGTGCTCAGGGTCAGACGACCTTTGCTTGTCTCAATCGGGCTCAGGGCCACTTCCACCGGCAGCTCGCTGCCATCTTTTCTCATCGCGGTGACATCGCGGCCGTTGCCCATCACCGTTCGGGTGGGGGCTTGTTGATAGGCTCGGCGTAGGCCCTGGTGCTCGCTTCGTTTGCTCTGCGGCACCAGGCGCTCGATGCGCTCGCCGACCAATTCGGCGGCGGAATAGCCAAATAGCTCGGCGGCCGAGGAATTGCAGATCTCGATGATTCCGGTGCCCGCAACCGCGATCAGGGCGATCGGCATGGCGTCCAGAATCAAGCGCAGGCGCTGCTCTTCTTTAAGCTGCTCACGCAGATCCGTGATGCTCGTAACCGTGAGCGGACCGACGCTGGTGTCGACCGGATTCAGGCCGACTTCCACGGGTACTTCAGTGCCGTCCTTTCGCCGCAGACTCAGGCGCCGACCAAGGCCCATCGAGCGTTTCTCCGGAGCGTCGGCGAAGCCGGAGCGAAACTGGGCGTGGGCGACACGACTGGCGGGTGGAATCAGGAGTTCAATTTTCTGTCCAATCAGCTCTTCAACCGCATAATCGGACAGCTTCGCGGCGGCCCGATTGGCGTATCGAATCAGGCCTTGCGCGGTGACGGCAATGAGCGGTGCGGGGGCGGCATCCATCAGGGCCGAGTAGGCTGACATCGACCCTTCGTCAGGAGGCCTGCGGTGGTTCATTCGTTCCCGCTCTTTAAATGCTGGCTGTCGCTGATTCTGGCGTGGCGCTCGTCAACTAAACGTCAAGCCCCGTGTCCGGCGGAACTCTTGCTTAGGAAACGCTTGATCACCCCCGGCCCGGCCAGCATCGGCAGCCGGTCTGGCGCGCAACCGGTTTGCCGCCAAACCATGCGTGCGTGGGTCGATAGACTCTGCGGTCCTGATGTGATAATCAAAGGGGTCGGCCGTTTTTAATCGAGATTAACGGAGTGATCGCGTCTGAGAGCGCATGGGGGAATGGGATGGAAACAATGACGAAGTTTTGTGGTCGGGCTACGTGCCTGTTCGTGGGATTGGTGATGGCGGCCTGTGGTGGCCAGGCCGGTCTCAATACGGTCAAAGTGGATGAAATGGCTTTATCGGCGCGTGCCGATGGTGGTCTGTGCGTTTCAATAGGTGGAGGCGGTGCCAGCACGACCGCCATGCCGTGCCCCGGGGCGTGCTCGATCGACAGTCCGGAAAACGCGGTGGATGGTTCTTTCAGCACCGCGGCAGGGCTGAGCATGCCTTCCGATCCCTCCGGGTCTGGGCAGTCCGGCGGGTTCCTGTTTTCTGGCGCGGCCCAGGAAGGCGTGGTGTTTCCTGCGGGCACGGTTGCCGGGGTGGTCCTGGGCGGTGTCTCGCCCAGTAACTCGGGTGATCTGATACAGATCAACACCTATCTGGGGCAGCAACCGGCGGGCGGGCAGATCGTAAGTCTGAGTGGAGATGTCCAGGGCAACGGTGATTTCTTTTGCGAGCCATCCGGCGCGACCTGCGAATTTTCCGGCGATGATGCGTTTGTCGGAATGGCTTCCCAGTCCGATTTTGATCGGATCGAGATCGGCATTATTCACGTAGGGGCGGGCACGGAGCCACTGCAGGTTTACGAGTTCTGTACCCGGTAGTCCGCTGCCGCCTGAGGGCGGCGGTATGAGCCCCAACCGGCATTGAACTGGACCGAGTCCATGATTGGGCTCGGTCTCTTTTCTCGCCCCGCCAACGGGTGCGCATTGGCCCGCTCATCTCTGTCGTCATTGCGTCCAGCGAAATCATGAGGTACTCATCCGGCCTGAGTGGAAAAGAATCCTCGCGCCGCTGATTTTGGTCAGCCGGCTGATCACCCTGCTCGGGTTAATTATCATCGACCTGGATCGGCCCACGCGCGGGTTGATCACAGTTGATCGTGGCGCCCTGAGGTAACATCTGGCTGAGATTGATCGGGTTCACGCGTTCTCTGAAGGGACGCCTGCCGGGTGCTCCATGCGTTGCCAGTCGGTTTAATTGTCAGCGCGCAAGCGGTACTGCGATGGCGTGGCGCCCGTCCATTTCTTGAAAGCGCGAGTGAAGTTGGCTGGGTCGGCGTAACCCAGGTGCGTGGCGATTCGGCTTATCGACCAGGGGGTATCGTTCAGGAGCTGGGTCGCCTGTTCGGTCAGACATTGCTCGAGCAAACCGGAAAATGGCTTGTTCTCGCTGTGTAGGCGGCGTTTGAGGCTGCGTTCGGAAATCCGCAGCGCGGCGGCGGTACGTTGCAGCTTGGGGTAGGGCGGTCCCGCTTCGCGCAGCATGGCCAGAATCTGATCGCTCAGAGCGTGTTGTCCACCGCCGATTCTTTGCAGTTCTTCCTCGCATTCACCGGCGAGCAATTGCGCGGCGGTGGTGTCGGCGGAATTCATCGGGATGTCCAGAAACGAGGCCTCAAAGCGCAGTTGATTGCTGGCTTGCCCAAAACGGACCTTGGGCAGCCGGTCGCGGTAGGCCGGGTAATAATCGGGTTCGGGATGGTCGAAGCACAGTGTCACCTCGGGCAGGCTCCGACCGCCGCCGACCAGCTGCGGCGCCAGTCGCCACAGTCCGACCAGGATGAATTCAAACACCGGAATCCGGGCGCTGCCCATCCGAAACCGCTCGTTCAGTTCGATGATGACTTCGTCGTCTTCGAGCCGATAGCTGATGTGGATGAACGGCGTGCGCAACTGAGCGAAGCGGATGCCAAACTCCAGGGCGTCCCGGAAGCGAGGCAAGCTCAGCAGGCCCCAGCCGACCGTGCCGTGGGAGCTGAGGCTGCTGCGCAGGCCGATTTCATAGCCCAGTGCCGGGTTGTTGCACAGGTCCAGGGCGCGCATCAGGAGCTGGGTGGCGGGGACCAGGCCCAGCCGGGCATTCGGCCGGTTCAGGGCGTCTTCGCCGATGCTCAAGCCCTCGAGCATGCGCCCGCGCGCCACGCCGTGCTCGGCCGCAATGGCGAGAATGATTTGGGCGTAGGCAACGGGAACGCTGGCCTGCTGTACAGATTCCGGCATGGGGCGTGGGCTGGCCTGAAATGACCAGAATACTCGCACAGTGCGCATTTTTCCCGCAACGCGGTGCGGGCGAGACGGCAGGACTTTGGCTTGTTGTCACCGTTTCGGGCCATCGAGCCCGGCCTGGCGATGGCCCTGGCCGTTAAAGCAGATCCGCCAGCGGGCGCGAGAAGCGCACCACCTGGAAACCGTTGCATTGACTGGTGAACCAGATCTCCTCACGTTCCAGTACGAAGCGGGGATGGGCGGTGGTCCAGTCACTGCTGCCACAGATGCCGGTGGAATTGTAGTTGGAGCCCGGCTGATAGCCCGGGCGAGCCGGTGGGTTGTAATACGCAATTTCCCGTGGCCGATACGGGTTGCGGATATCGAACACACGCAGGCCGGATGCGAAGTAGGAACAGGCCAGCAGCTTGGCGTCATTGACATCGTCCACGGTGCAGTAGTGCGAGTCGTAATTGAATAGACCCGGCTCGTCGATCAGGGTCAGGGCGCAATGCGCCGGGTCGTGGGTTTCCAGCATCAGCTTGGAGACGGTCTTCGGGCTGGTTTCGTCGGCGATGTCGATCAGGCGCGCGAAGGCGAAAGGCGGCAGCCCGCGTTGGCAGAACAGCGGCGCCGTGGCGCCCGAGACCCCTTCATCGACGAACAGCAGATACGGGTGGCCGGCGATGGTGATGGGCTGGGTGTGCTGGGCGGCGGCCCCGTCCTCCCAGAAGAATTCGCTGATGATCTCAACCAGCGGGTCAGCTTGCCGCGCCTGCACCTCGCTGACATCCAGGATGGCCAGACCATTGGTGGCGCCATCACCCAGCCCGACCACGGCATTGTAAAGTCGATTGCCATCGGCGCTGGTGGACAGGTCATGCGTGCCCTGCGGGAAACCCTGGAGCACCAGTGCCGGCTGGGCAGGCTCGCTGACATCGATGGCGCGAATGCCGGTGCCGGTGTCTGAGCCGTAGTAGGTCAGACCATCCGCCGAGAACACGCCGGCATGGCCGGAGGCGGTGCCGACTTCCGAGCTGGAAAGCAGTTCTGGCGCCCGGCAGTCGCCGGCCAGATCATAGATATCGAAATACGCACTGCCGCCCGAACCCGCGCCATCCACGGCGGCCAGCAGCTTGCGTTCCTGATGGACCTTCAGGGATTCCCAGGGGTCGAGCATGGCCGTGGTGGTGAGCTGGGTGGTTGGCGCCGGGGCGCTCGGGTCGGACACGTCGATGACGGCGACACCGGGGGTGGTCTGGCCGGGGCGAAAAGTGGTGCCGTTGGTGTTGATGCCGATGACCTTGGCGGTGTCGTAGTAGGCGCAGCTGTCGAACCAGGCCATCTGCCAGCTCGCGCCTTCACCGGCAGACTGTCCGACCAGTTCCAGATTACAGTTATAGCCTTGCAGCGAGCGCCCGGAAACGCGATCCACCATCGGGACCTGCCCCTGGAGCCCGGTTTCAATCCGATCGCCCGGTGTGCATTGCGCTTTGGGGACCGGCTGTTCCCAGGGCAGGGGGGCACCATCGGGGCCGAAGCCTGGATCGGTGCGACTGCTGGTTTGCACGCTGTTTTTGCCGCCACTGCAGGCGACCAGGATCATGGCCAGGAGAACCAGCAAGGCGTTCGGAGTCCATTTGGGCATGGTGTGTACTCGTATCGGGTTTGGGCGGAGTGCCACGCTTGCGTAGCTGCGGTGCCCGATCCCTGGACTGGCTTCACCCTGCTATGAAATCACAGCTGATGTGAGAAAGTCGTCAATGTGCCGGATCAACCCGTCTCAATCAAGCCGGCCTGGTCGGGAATCCACGCCCCGCGAAAAGCCGGGCGGCTCCAATCGAGGGCAACGCGGGGGGATAACGCGAGCCTGGCTGGCATGAGGTCTCTGGCGGCCTTCCGGGCGGCGAGCGGCTGTGCGCTTTTTTTGTAACACGCCAGGCCTGTTCGGCCGTTTCTCTGTGGCATCAGTCAGAACCACCGTGCGAGATGAACCAAAAAAAGCCCCGCGGAGCGGGGCTTTGGATCGACGCCTGAGGGGGGTCAGGCGGCATCTCGAGCGTCGGTCAGCCTGGCGCTGGAGGGTTGGGCGTCCTGGCCGTCAATGGGGATGCGCCGCGGTTTGAGCGCGTCGGGGACTTCCCGGCGCAGTTGCACCACGAGCATGCCATTGACCAGCGTGGCGCCGGTGACCTGGACATGGTCGGCGAGATTGAACTTGCGCTCAAATGCCCGGTTGGCGATGCCCTTGTAGAGGAACTTGCGATTCTCCTCGGCGCTGTCGCGCTGGCGCTGGCCGCGCACGGTCAGGACGGCGTTTTCCACCTGGAGTTCAAGCTCATCTTCGGCGAAGCCGGCAACCGCGATGCTGACGGTGTACTCATTTTCACCGATCACCTCGATGTTGTAAGGCGGGTAGGCGTTCTGGGATTGATCCGTTGCAAACGCCGAATCCAGCAAGGCGCTCAGGTGATCAAAACCGATGGTGTTCCGATAAAACGGGCTTAAATCGATGGTTGTCATGGCATATTCTCCTTCGAAGCAATACATCAACCAGCGCGGCGCTCGTCGAGCCCTCCGCGCACGTCAAGCAATTTAGGGTCGGTCCGGATGATTTCAAGATGGGTCCCGGAGCGCTGCGCGCGGATTCCCGGAAGGGCCGGTGGACTGGCCCCTCGCCATGCCCGGGCATCATCTCACCCAAATCCTGGTGTTGTGCGCGGGTGATGGTCGGCCGCTGAGGACGTGATGACGGCAGCAGGCCGGTCGTGTAATAATGCGAATAATTCGCATTCGCATTCATAGGCTTGCTCATGTCCTATCCGGTCCTGGTTACCCTGCATCTGTTCTGCGCCATTCTGTTTATCGGGGTGGTGTTTTTCGAAGTCGTGCTGCTCGAAGGCATTCGACGACAGGTGGGCGATACCTTGATGGTCCAGGTGGAGCAGGGTTTGATCGGGCGCGCCCGGCGGGTCATGCCCTGGGTGGTGGCGACCCTGTTTGCCACCGGCATCGCGATGGCGAGCACGCACTGGTCGGCGCTGCGCGCCGCCGGCTCTTCGTCCTTCGGCACCCTGCTGGCGCTCAAGATTGTGCTGGCCGTGAGCGTGCTGGGACATTTCATCAACGCGATGTGGGCCGCCAAGGATGGGTGCATGAATTCGCGGCGTTTTGAGCTGACCCATCTGAGTGTCGCGATCCACATGGTGTTGATCGTGATCCTGGCCAAGGCGATGTTCTACTGGAAATGGTGAGCGCGGGCCTGCGCCTGCTCGGTCTGGCGCTGCTGCCGGCCGCCTTGCTGGCGGGCTCGCCTGAGGAGGCCGAGCTGGAGTCGATGACAGTGGTGGCCAGACCGTTCAGCGCACTGGATCCTGGCCTGCGCCAGGTGGCACAGGCTCTGGCGGGCGTGCCGGGGGGCACGAACCTGGCGCTGCCGGGCCAGGGAGCACGGCTGAGCAGTTTGCAGGACGCGCTGGAGTATCAGCCCGGTGTGCTGCTGCAAGCCTTTTCCGGCGGGAATGATCAGCCGCGTCTGAACATCCGTGGTTCCGGCATTCAGGGCAATCCGGTCAGCCGCGGGCTGCTGCTGCGGCGCGATGGTCTGCCGCTGAATGAGGCCGATGGCTCCTTCATAATCGGCTTGCTGGATCCGCGTGACAGCTGGGCGATCATCACGCACCGCGGGGCGAACAGCCGGGCGCTGGGCCCCGCCAGCCTGGGCGGCGACATGAATTTTCTGACCCCGTCCAGGCGCGATGGGCGAGCGCAGATACGCCTCGAAAAGGGCCACTACGGCCGCCTGGGAGGGCATCTGGCCCTGGCGGCTCAGGCCGGCCAGTGGGATCTGCGGCTGGCGGGCAGCGGGGATGATTATGCCGGTTATCGTCAGCATTCGGAGTCGCGTCGTCGGGGCCTGAGCGCGCAGCTGGGCTGGCGTGCTTCGACGGTGCTGGAATCCCGCCTGAGTGTCCGGCATACCGATCTGTTCTTCGCCATGCCGTTCGCACTGACGCAGCGGCGCGCGGAGCAATCGCCACGTGAAGTGATCGGGGATCGTGATCCGCTGTGGCCAGCGCCGTCGGCCGCTCTCGCGGACCCTGAGCGTTTGCCGTCGGCCGACGGCGGTGTTGTTGGCCCCCAGGAACTGGCACAGGAGACGCTGCTCAATGTCTACCGTCGTGATCCGCGCCGTCAGACCCGGCAATGGCGGGTGGCCAGCCGCACGCAGTGGCAGCAGCCCGATCAGCGCTGGAGTCTGGGCGTGTATCTGCAGGATACGGATGATCTGCTGGTCGACCCGCTGAGCCATGCGCTGAGCGGCCTGCGTAGCCAGGGGGCTCAATGGCTATGGTCCGGCCGGGGCGGAGCCTGGCAATATCAAGTCGGCGTGGATGGCGCGCGCAGCAGCATACAACGAGCGTATTTCGAAAACGCCAAGGGGCAAGCGGGCAGGCAGTATGCCGAGCTGGACCTGCTGGCGGAGCATTTGCTGCTGGATCTGCAGCTGGGCTGGCAATCGGGCACGGGCCTTGCGCTGAGCAGTCAGTGGCAGTGGTCGACGCTACGCCGCGACGCGGTCAATCGCAGTGACGCGCAAGCCCTGGAGCAGCGCTGGCACTACCTGTTGCCGAAATTCGGTCTGGTCTATCAGGGGCCGGGACGCCAGCGCTGGTTTGCCAATCTCAGCGCAAGCACGGAGGCGCCCAGTTTCTGGGAGATCGCCGCCAACAGGACCGACCCCACGCCCGGCTCGAGTTCGGCCGTCAAGCTCAACGCCCTGGCCTTGCAGCGGGGACATAGCCTGGAAGCAGGGGGCGCGGGCCAGTGGTCAGCAGCCCTCCATTGGCAACTCAGTGTCTACCGCACCGAACTGCGCGATGAACTGCTGTCCACAGCGGGGAGCAGCGGGATTGTCGACGACACGGTCAATTATGCCGGTCACACTCGGCATCAAGGCGTGGAATTGGGCTTGAATGGCGTCTGGGGTAAGGAGCAGCGGGGCCTGGATTACCGGCTGGCCTGGACCTTCAGTGATTTTCGCTTCCGCGATGGGGAACATGCGGGCAAGCGTCTGGCCGGGGTGCCCAGGCACCAGCTACAGGCGCGTTGCCTGCTGCGTCTGGGCGACTGGCTGTTCGGCCCGACCGCCCGTTGGTCGCCCGGCCGCAATCCGGTCGATCACAGCAACACGCTGTTTCAGGAATCCTATGCGCTGTGGGGGCTGGAACTTGATTACCGCGCCATCGCCGGCTGGCGGGTTTTCCTGCGGGCGGAGAATCTGGCCGACCGGGTATATGCCGCGTCGTATGTGGTGCGCAGCGAAGCGGATCCCGCCTTGCCGACCTATTTTCCAGGCAATGGACGGAGCCTGAGTTCAGGCTTTTCCTATCAGTTCTGAGTGAACCGCAGGGCCGGCAGGCGTGCCGGGTTGCAGTCAGTTCCGGGCAAGCTTGCCCGTGGCGCGCCCGGGCGGGTCTGATGCCAGGGTAGAGGCGGGTGGGGCAGCGTTTCGGGCAGGGCGCCGCAGTCCAGCACGGTGATGCGCAGTTCGCCAGCGTCGAACCGCTGGGCCAGCACGATGCCCAGCAGGAACGCGGCAACCAGACCGGTGAGCACTGCGATGCGGGTTTGTGCTGGCAGGCCCGATGCCGCGCCGGGGAGTTGCAACTGCCTCATGGCCGTGGCCCTGCACGGGCGAGCACAAGACGGTCATTGACCACGCCCGGTCCGGACGGCCGCAAGGTGGGCGTACGCTTCGCAAGCCGAATTGGGGTGCTGCCGGGCGGTAGCGCCTCATCTGGCCCTTTCCAGCAGGTCTTGATGGCGCGCAGGCCGACGCGGTGCGGGCGGTGTGTCGTCATGACCTGGCAATCCTTTGCAAAGCGGCTGTTTCCTGTCTGCTTGCTCTTCCGGTGAGCCGGACCGAGTTTACGTCATCGGCCTGGTGAAATCAGGACCAGGCCGAGCAATGCCGCAACATCATGCACCTCTCGGCCATTGCGGCTTTGCCCGGGCCTGGCGTTCGGCGCCCTCCTGCAGTGCGGCTAGCCTTCGGCCGAGGTGAAAAGCTGCCGCTGAAAACCTGGAGATGGACCTCGCCAGACTCTCACAGTTGCCACGGTGCTTGGTCATTGGTCTGCAAAAGGACCCCGGATGCCGGGCGGTCAGGACGAGACGCCGGTTGGTCGCGGCGGCGAAGCCGGCGCCGGCGCTTGAAGACTGCGTTCAACGCGTGCTGCTGCAGGTTTCACGTTAAAATGTGGGCCCCAATCGGAAGCCCTTACGATGTCCATCGGACCTGACTGTGTCGTTACCTTTCATTATCGGCTGAGCCAGGTCGATGGCGCTGAACTTGAAACCTCGCAGCAGGGGGAACCCCTCGCCTATCTGCATGGTCACGGCAATATCTTGCCGGCTCTGGAGCAGGCCATGGCCGGGCATGAGCCGGGTGACCGGTTCAGCGTGACCCTGCCACCCGAGCAGGCCTACGGTCAGCGCCGGGAAAACGCTCAGCAGCGCGTGCCGATCAAACATCTGCAGTTCAAAGGCAAGCTGCGAGCGGGCATGGCGGTCAAGATCAACACCGACCACGGCGCGCGGGATGTGCGGATCGTCAAGCTCGGTCGGTTTACCGCCGATGTCGATACCAACCACCCGTTTGCCGGAATGAGTCTGAGCTTTGAAGTCGAGATTCTCGGGGTGCGTGCAGCGAGCGCCGAAGAAGTCGCTCACCGCCATGTGCATGGCCCGGGCGGACACCAGCACTGAGTGGCGAGGCCGGCCCGGCTATCGAGATGATGCACACGCCCGGCCATTCACATTTCTTTGACTTTTTCAGGCCTAGTCTCGTGACTTCAATTTTCAGGAGCCGAAACTTCCGGCGCTGAGAGCAAGAGTGACCAAAGCTGGTGTGTGTTCGACTGGTGAATTGATGCGTTGCCACGACTTCCGACCGGGCCTGTCCAACGGGCCTTGTCAGCGAAGACAACACACCTAAAGCTTTTGGAGTGCGCTCATGTTGATTTCTTCCATGAGATTGTTGCCGTCCATTGGGGCGTCATTCGCCAGTCTGCTCTTTCTGATGATGGCTTCCTTCTCGGCCTTGGCCGAACGGACCAACTCGATTCATGCGGTTGCCGTTGATCGCGACGCGAACCTGCTGTTCATCGATGGCGAGTTTCCGAAGAACTGGAACAAGGCGGGCCATCCTCAGGTCGAGCTGGGCGGGGTGCCGCTGGTCGTTGAGTATTCCGACCTGGAACACATTCGCGCACAGCTGCCCGCCGGCCTGGCCGACGGCGAATACACTTTGGGTGTGAGTCAGCATGGCAATCAGGATCCGCATAAATTTGACACCTTCCTGCTGACCGTCGCCGCTCTGGAAAAGGGCGACAAGGGCGACCCCGGCGAACCGGGGCCGGCCGGCCCTGAAGGGCCTGAAGGCCCGCAAGGTCCGCAGGGCGAACCTGGCGAGACCGGGCCTCAGGGTGAGGTCGGCCCGCAGGGTGAGCCGGGTCCGCAAGGTGAGCCTGGTCCGCAGGGCGAGACCGGACCCCAGGGCGAGGTGGGTCCGCAGGGCGAGCCTGGTCCCCAGGGTGAAACCGGAGCCGCAGGGCCTCAGGGCGAGCCTGGCGAAACCGGTCCGCGCGGCGAGACCGGTCCAACCGGACCGGCCGGTCCGCAAGGTGATCCCGGGCCACAGGGCGAAAAAGGCGACACTGGCGCGGCTGGTCCGCAGGGTGAAACCGGTGCGCCCGGACCTCAGGGTGAAGTCGGTCCTCCCGGACCTCAGGGCGAGACGGGTGCCAAAGGCGATACAGGAGACCGTGGACCCAAAGGTGATACCGGTGCGCAAGGACCCAAGGGCGACACCGGGGCGCCAGGGCCGATGGGACCTCCGGGCCCACCCGGACCCATCAATGGCATCCAACTGGTCGAAGGGGACAGTGTTGAGACGGCTTTGGGCAGTCCGGCTGGAACCAGCATCGAGGCCACGGTGAGCTGTCCTGCAACCGCCGTAGTGCTGGGCGGTGGCGGTTCCATCCAGATCCTGATCGAACTGGATGAGCAGGACCCGGGGCGCGCTTTCCTGGACCGCAGTTATCCGACCGGGATCAACCAGTGGCGGGTTCGGGCGGTCGTGGCCGTTGATCTTGATCCGGACAAGTATCTCAGGCTGACCCCTCACGCCGTCTGCAGCAATGGC
>JBFJVB010000050.1:0-19797 GCA_041624435.1 Oceanococcus sp.
GGAGTCATGTTCACTGGTGGCGCTCTGGAACGCTTGTCGCTGTTCGCGCTGGGGATCATGCCGTACATTTCGGCATCGATCATCATGCAGTTGATGTCGGCGGTGATCCCGCAGTTGAAAGAGATGCGCAAGGAAGGCGAGGCTGGTCGGCGGCGGATCACCAAGTACACCCGTTACGGCACGCTGGGTCTGGCTACCTTTCAGGCGATCGGGGCCACCATTGCATTGCAGTCCAACGGCATCGCGATCAATCCGGGTATCGGTTTCATATTCACCGCCACGGTGTCGCTGGTGACGGGAACGATGTTCCTGATGTGGCTGGGCGAGCAGATCTCGGAACGAGGGATCGGCAACGGCATCTCGATGATTATTTTTGTCAGCATCGTTGCGGGTCTTCCTTCAGCGATGGGCGGAACCGCGCAACTGGTCAGCGACGGGTCGATTCAGGGCTGGCAGGTTCTGGCCATTCTGGTGGTGGCCTTGCTGGTGACGGCCTTCGTGGTTTTCGTGGAGCGGGCGCAGCGGCGCATCCCGATCCATCACGCGCGTCGTCAACAGGGGCGGCGGATGTATGCGGCTCAGACTCAGCATCTGCCATTGAAGCTGAACATGTCCGGGGTGATCCCGCCGATCTTCGCGTCCAGTCTGATCCTGTTTCCGGCCTCGATGGTGCGGTTTTTCGGAGAAGAAGGTGGCAGTGTGGTGCAGACGGTGGCGAACACGCTATCGCCAGGCCAGCCGCTGTACGTGATTCTGTATGCGTTGATGATCGTGTTTTTCTGCTTTTTCTACACGGCGATCGTATTTGATTCGAAAGAGACTGCGGACAACCTGAAACGCTCCGGCGCTTTCGTTCCGGGCGTGAGGCCCGGTCGGCATACCGCCACCTACATCGACAAGGTGTTGACCCGGTTGACGGTGGGTGGCGCGATTTATATTACCGCGGTGTGTTTGCTGCCAGAGTTTCTGATTCTGGAATGGAATGTACCGTTTTATTTTGGCGGCACGTCGCTGCTGATTATCGTTGTCGTAGTGATGGACTTCATGGCGCAATTGCAGACGCACCTGATGTCCCATCAATATGACGGCCTGTTGAAGAAAGCCAATCTGAAAGGAAGTGGCAAGGCGGGCGTCCCGCGCTAAGGCGCGAGTCCCGCAGGAGAAAACACATGAAAGTACGTGCATCTGTAAAGAAAATGTGCCGCAACTGCAAGGTGATTCGTCGCCACGGCATCGTGCGGGTCATTTGTACTGACGTCCGTCACAAACAACGTCAAGGTTGAGTTGAGAAAATGTCTCAAGTTATAATGGCTGGTTTCATCGTTCGCGTATACGCGTACTGGAGATAGGAAAATGGCGCGTATCGCTGGGGTCAATGTCCCGGAAAAGAAGCATACCGTAATCGCTCTTCGGGCAATTTACGGCATCGGAGCCACCCGCGCTCGGAAGATTTGCGAAGTTTCCAATATTGCACCGTCGACCAAGATCAAGGATCTGACGGATGCGGAACTGGAAGCCTTGCGTGCAGGGGTGTCCCAATACGATGTGGAAGGCGACTTGCGTCGCGAAGTGTCCATGAATATCAAACGATTGATGGATCTCGGTTGTTACCGAGGTTTGCGTCATCGCCGGGGTTTGCCTGTCCGCGGGCAACAGACTCAGACGAACGCACGGACCCGCAAAGGTCCTCGTCGTCCGATTCGTAAGTAATTAAAGGTAAGACCGAATGGCCCAACCTAAAGCTGGCGCGAAAACCAAAAAGCGCGTCAAGAAAAATATTCCTGAAGGGATCGCGCATATTCATGCGACCTTCAACAACACCATCATCATGATCACCGACCGCCAGGGCAATGCTCTGGCGTGGGCGACCAGCGGCGGCAGCGGGTTCAAGGGCTCGCGCAAGAGCACGCCTTTTGCAGCTCAGGTGGCTGCCGAAAAGGCCGGTCAGGTTGCTTCGGAACATGGGGTGAAAAATCTCGAAGTTCGGGTGAACGGGCCGGGTCCGGGTCGTGAGTCGGCAATTCGTTCACTGAATGCCAATGGATTTCGTATCATCAATATCACTGACGTGACGCCCATTCCACATAATGGTTGCCGTCCGCCCAAGCGTCGTCGGGTCTAAGGAAGAATCATGGCCAAATACACTGGACCCAAGTGCAAACAGGCGCGTCGCGCCGGCACGGATCTGTTTCTGAAAAGCCGTGGGCGCAGTCTGGATGGCAAATGCCGTCTGGATAATCCGCCTGGGCAGCATGCCGTTCGCCGCGGTGCTCGTCTGTCGGATTACGGTCTGCAGTTGCGGGAAAAGCAGAAGCTGCGGCAGATGTACGGCGTTCTTGAGCGTCAGTTCCGGAACTATTACAAGAAAGCCGCACGGCAGAAGGGCGCCACGGGTTCCCTGTTGTTGCAAATGCTGGAACGGCGTCTGGATAACGTGGTTTACCGGATGGGTTTTGCCGCAACGCGCGCAGAAGCCCGGCAATTGGTCAACCATAAGGCTATTTCGGTCAATGGTCAGACCGTGAATATCCCGTCTTTCCAGGTCAAGCCGGGTGACGTCGTTGCGGTGCGTGAACGGTCGAAAAACCAGATTCGCATCAAGGACGCCCTGGATGTAGCCATGCAGGTCGGTCTGAAGGATTGGGTCGACGTGGATGACAAGAAACTGGTCGGCACCTTCAAGTCCGTTCCTGACCGGGATCAGTTCCTGGAAGACATCAACGAAAATCTGGTTGTTGAGCTTTACTCCAAGTAAGCCTGACGACTCCATAGAGCTGTAGACAAGAGGTTAACGCATGAATGGCGTTTCCGAGTTATTGAAACCGCGGTTGGTCGAGGTCGAAGACCTGGGCCCCAATCGCGCGAAAATCGTGCTGGAACCCCTGGAACGTGGGTTTGGTCATACCCTGGGCAATGCGCTGCGGCGGATCATGCTGTCGTCGATTCCGGGTGCGGCAATCACCCAGGTCGAGATTGAAGGCGTCGTGCACGAGTACTCCACCATTGAAGGTGTGCAGGAAGATGTGCTCGATGTGCTGCTGAATCTGAAAAATGTCGCAGTACGGATGAATTCTCGTGAAGAAGCCAAGCTCACGCTGAAGAAGTCCGGAGATGGAGCGGTCACGGCCGGCGATATTCAACTCGATCACGATGTTGAGATCGTCAATCCCGAACTGCATCTGGCCAATCTGACCGGCGGCGGTCTGGACATGACGCTGACGGTCACCCGCGGACGTGGATATGTTCCGGCCGCGCGTAGCCCGGGCGCACTGGATGACGAGACGGACCTGGTCAGCGGCCTGCGTCTGGACGCATCGTACAGTCCGGTGCGTAGAGTGAGCTACAGCGTGGACGCGGCTCGCGTCGAACAGCGGACCAATCTGGACAAGCTGATTCTGGACGTGCACACCAACGGCGGAATCGCTCCGGCCGAAGCCGTGCGCGTAGCCGCGGGTATTCTGCGTGATCAATTGTCCGTCTTCGTTGATCTGGATGAAGAGGCTGCGCAGGTTCAGCAGACCTCGGCGGAAGTGGAAGACGTCAATCCGGCGCTGATGCGGCCGATTGATGAGCTGGAGTTGACGGTTCGTTCCGCGAACTGTCTGAAAGCCGAGAACATTTATTATGTCGGCGATCTGGTGCAGCGCTCCGAAGTTGAACTGATGAAGACGCCTAATCTGGGTAAAAAATCACTCAACGAAATCAAAGATGTACTGGCTCAACAGGGTTTGAGTCTGGGTATGGATCTGGATAGTTGGACTTCGCCGAACGGCGAAGCCAAGGCCTAAGGAACAAAACAATGCGTCATCGCAATTCAGGACGGCAGTTGGGTCGGGACACCGCACATCGCAAGGCGATGTTGCAGAATCTGACCAACTCGCTGATCGAGCACGAACTGATCAAAACCACTTTGCCGCGGGCCAAGGAATTGCGCCGGGTGGCGGAACCTCTGATCACGCGCGCGCGCGAGGACTCCGTGGCCAATCGCCGGGTGGTGTTCTCCCGCCTCCGTGACAAGAAGGCCGTGGGCAAGCTTTTCAATGAGCTGGGGCCACGTTACAAGGAACGGCCTGGTGGTTATTTGCGGATTCTGAAGGCCGGTTTTCGTCGGGGCGATTGCGCGCCGATGGCCTATGTCGAGCTGGTTGATCGTCCGGTTGGCGCAGCCGAGTAAGCCGAACACCTCTGCTGATCAGCAGCACTGATGCTTGAAGCCCCGAAAAACTCGGGGCTTTTTTGTTTGCACGCGGGTTTTTTTCATTACAATGTTCCATTCGGAAATCAGCCGGATTTTTTTGCGGCCGATGCAGTGATCGTTCTGGGGAGAGTGAGTATGGGGAAGTCGAACGCGGTTCCACTGAGCCGACTGGGCAGTCGGGTCTTGGTCTCGGTATTGTTCGCGGCGTTGCCGATGACAGCGGTGCAGGCGATCCAGTTTGAGCTGGACTATGGTGAGGGGATCAGCGGTTCTTTGAACACCTCGGCCACATTGGGCGCAGCAATGCGCATGCAGCATCGTTCCTCTGATCTGCTTGGCAAGGCCAATTTGGTTCCCAGCCTGTGCGGGACTCGGACCGTGGCCGCTCGCGGTGGTGAACAGATCAATTTCAATTCCTGCCAGGGGATCAATCAGAACGACATTCTTCCTGCGCAAGCCCTGTCGGGTATCTCCGAGGATATCGGCGCCGGCCCACTGGACGGTATCGGGAATATTGGTCAGTTCACGCCCAATGCCGATAACGGCAATTGGAACTACGAGCGTTACGATCTGATTCAAGCGCCGCTCAAGGTGACCCAGGACCTGAGCATGACCTACGACGACTATGGATTTTTCGGTCGTTGGCTGTATTTCTATGATTTCGTGAACAACGATTTTCAGGAATACCACCCCAATCGCCTGCAGGCCGGATCGCCCGCTCTGGAAGGGCCGGCCCTGGCTTATCCCGGTGCGCCAAATACCTATGGTGGGGCCGAAGCACCGTTCTACGACCAGCGCACGGACCCGGAGGTGCTACGGCAGATCGGCTCAGACTTTCAGTTGATGGATGCCTATGTCTACGGTTATGCCCCATTACCCGGCGATCGTGAGCTGACTTTGAAGCTCGGGCGGCAAAGCCTGTCCTGGGGTGAGTCGACGCTGCTGGTCATCAATTCAGTCAATCAGTCGAACCCGGTGAATGCCAATAATCTGTTCCGCACCGGTTTCGTCCCGGAAGAGGTGTTCACCCCGGTCGGCATGCTCTATGCCAGTACCGGAATCACCGACAACCTGTCGATCGAAGCCTATTACCAGTACGAGTGGGACCCGGTTGAGGCACCCGCCGCAGGAGGGTTCTTCTCCACCGTCGATGTCGGGACGAATAATTCCGGCGGTGATATTGCGAGCATCAGTTTTGGCGGACCGGCGGAAGATCCGCAGCGGGTGGGCACGCCGCTCAATAACCCCTTGTCGGGCCTGACGGATTCGACGACCTCGATTCTGCGTCGGCGTGATAATGAAGCCAGCGATTCCGGGCAGTTCGGGGTGGCGTTCAAATATTTCGCCGAAGATTTCAATAATGGAACCGACTTCGGGTTCTATTTCATGAATTATCACTCGAAGCTGCCGTTCGGGAGCTTCTTCGCCTCGGATTTGTCCTGTGCGCGCACCCACCCGGCCGATGGCGCTGATGGCGATGCCACGGGTTCCAATAACGGCGTGGATGCCTTCAATACCGGCACTCTGGCGCTGGCCTGCCCGAATCTCCCGCTGGCCGATGCCCTGGGCTCGGCGCTGATGGCCGATCAGGTCCTTGATTCAGTCGGTGGTCCCTTGAGTGATGTTTCCGCACAGCTCGGCGGCCTGACCGGCATCGAAGAGGGCCTGCAACTGCTTGGCTCGGGGCCGGTTACCGATGCGGTGCCCCTGGATACCGTCGAGTTCCAGCTGGAATACCCGGAGAATCTGAAACTGTATGGCATCAGCTTCAACACCACCGCGGGTGATCTGTCGATTCAGGGCGAGGTCGCTTATCGACCGAACATGCCCGTTCAAGTGGATGCGGAAGACCTGACCTTCGCCGCCCTGGGGCCTACGCTGACCTCGTGTCATCGGGTACTGCATCCCGATTACGGCGGCAATGTGTGTGAGGATTCCAGCGGTCAGCTGTCGCAGTCGGGTGAAAACACCTTCAATCTGATTCCGCCGGAAGGCTCGAATTCCACCGGTAATGGTGGAGATGCGCCTTCAGTGCAGCGCTCTTATCCGGCCTTCATTACCAGTTATCGAGGCATCACCCTGGGAGAAAACGATCCCAACGGCTACATTCGTGGCTGGGAGCACGTCAAAGCCCTGCAATATAATCTGGGTGCAACGTATATCCTGGGCAAGACGGATAACCCGATCGGCGCGGACCAGGTAATCATGTTTTTCGAGGTCGGTGCGTCACATATCCTGAATATGCCGGAGAATCACCTGTACCAGATCGAGGCCCCGGCGACCTTCCGGCACGCCAGTGCAGGGGTGGTGGATCAGGACGCCCTGGCCCCGGTTGATGAGTCTTCGACGCAGGCGGAGTGGGAAGCTGCGCGGATGTCGGCACCCGGCTGCTTTCCCGGAATCTGTGTGGCCGGCACCGATGGCATGCGCTTCAATCCTCAGCAGGAAACCAATTCCTACACGGATGGATTTTCCTGGGGTTATCGGGTCATCGGCATTTTGCGCTATGAATCCATCGCACCCGGCATCAGTCTGCAGCCCTTCATCATCATGGCTCACGACGTGAAAGGTATTGCGCCCGGGCCGGGTGAGAATTTCATCGAAGGCCGCAAGAATTTCATCATCAATTTCGAGATTCGCTACAAGAACAACTGGGCCTTCTTCCCCGGTTATGCCTGGTGGACCGGTGGTGGTTCCCAGAATCTCCTCCGCGACCGGGATTTCTCCCAGTTCTACGTGCGCTATCAGTTCTAGCAAGCCCGTTCGACGGAAAACGATACAAAGAGCGCCTGTAGGCGCTCTTTTTTTGTCAGCGGTGCAGCATCTTGCGGCTGCGCCAGGCGACGGTGGGTGAGCAGCCAGGTCCGTGCCTGCCACCGCCATGGCTCGCGCCCACAGCAGCGCCATGGCGATCGGAGACCCGAGCTACGATCCGCCCACACCGGTCTATAATCGGGAGGCACTGTCCCATTCGGGCGGTGTGGCGGGCGCCGTGCTGACCCGGACAGCAGTCGTCCGTGCCGAAGATCGTGTCAAACGCAGCGCTTGGTCATTGGCGGAAAAACCTCCATGATAGGCGCCCCATTATTTCACCCGATGGCTTGTCGGCCGCGGCTTTCCAGGTTTGTCATGCTAATTCAGCTGCGTAATATTCATCTGTCGTATGGTCAGCGTGAGCTGTTGGATGGTTTGAATCTGCAAATCGAGGCCGGAGAAAGAATCGCCCTGGTCGGGCGTAATGGCAGTGGCAAATCCACCTTGATGAAAATAATCGACGGACAGGTGCGCCCCGATGACGGCCACGTCGATATGCCGCCCGGGACGCGGGTGGCACGCCTGGAACAGGAAGTGCCGCGCGGCACCGAGGGGCCGGTTTTCGAGATCGTGGCCCAGGGTCTGGGCGAGGTGGGCGAGGCCCTGGCGCAGTATCACGCTCTGGCTCAGCAAATGGCCCAGGGTGATCACAGTGCCCAGTTGGGTGCGGCGCTGTCGCGGGCGCAGCATACGGTGGATGCCAACGATGGCTGGACGCTGAATCAACAGGTCGAGGAAGTGCTGAGCCGCCTGGAGCTGGATGGTGAAGCCGCTTTCGAGAGCCTGTCGGGCGGCCTGAAACGCCGTGTGCTGATGGCTCGGGCCCTGGTGCACAACCCCGATCTGCTGCTGCTGGATGAACCCACCAATCACCTGGACATTGAAGCAATCGCCGCCCTGGAACAGCTGCTGCTGGAGTGGTCCGGCAGCCTGCTGTTCATCACCCATGACCGCGCTTTTCTCAAGCGGCTGGCCACCCGTATCGTGGATCTGGATCGAGGCAAACTCAGCAGCTGGCCTGGCAATTACGCCAGCTATCTCAGTGGCAAGGCCAAAGCCCTCGAGGACGAAGCGGCGGCAGATCGGCTGTTCGATAAACGTCTGGCCGAGGAAGAGGTGTGGATTCGCCAGGGGATCAAGGCCCGGCGGACGCGCAATGAAGGACGGGTCCGGGCGCTCAAGGCCTTGCGTGAGGAGCGTGCCCAGCGGCGGGAAAAAATGGGCACGGTGAATCTGCGCATGCAGGATCTGAAAGCCTCAGGAAAGCAGGTGATCGTCGCCGAAGGCGTGAACTTCAGCTGGGGCGAAAAGCCGGTTATCCGGGATTTTTCCGCGGTGATTCAACGCGGTGACAAAGTCGGCATCATCGGCCCCAATGGCGTCGGCAAGACCACTCTGATCCAGATCCTGCTTGGCGAACTGGCCCCGCAATCAGGTTCTCTGGAACTGGGCTCGCGGGTCGCGGTGGCGCATTTTGATCAGCATCGCGCCGGTCTGGATCTCGATGCGACCGTTGCCGACAATGTGGCCGAAGGGCATAGCTACGTCGATTTGAATGGCCAGTCCAAGCACGTGATCAGCTATCTGCAGGATTTTCTGTTCTCCCCGGAGCGCGCCCGGACCCCGGTGCGGGTTCTATCCGGTGGAGAGCGCAATCGTCTGCTGCTGGCCAAACTGTTCACCCGTCCGGCCAATCTGCTGGTGATGGATGAGCCGACCAATGATCTGGATGTGGAAACCCTCGAATTACTCGAAGAGCGCCTGATCGACTATCCCGGCACCTTGTTGCTGGTCTCCCATGATCGCGACTTTATCGATAACGTCGTGACCAGTTCCCTGGTGTTTGAGGGACAGGGTCGAATAGGCGACTATGTCGGAGGCTATAGCGACTGGCTGCGTCAGCGCCCCAGGGTGGCCAGAAGCCCGCAAGCCGCATCCACCAGATCGAGCGGGCCACCGCCCAGCCCCGTGGCCAAGACCCCAGCAGCCCGTGGCGCGGGCTTGAGCCCGAAATTGCACAAGGAGCTTGCGGGTCTGCCGGCCCGGATCGAACAACTTGAAACCGCGCTTGAAACCGCTCAGGCCGTGTTTGCCGAGCCGGGCTTCTTCGCCCGGCCCGAAACGGAGCAAGCGGCGGCGCAGGCGGCCCTGGCTGCCTGCGAGAGCAAATTGAGCCAGGCCATGATGCGATGGGAAGAACTGGAAAAGCTGGCCACGGAGTGAGCGCCGGCGTCAGGCGCCGATGCCGTAAAAGCATGCCGCTTGCTATCGGCTGTAGTTATTTGCTACATTCTGTCCATGTACAAGGATCGCCGCCAAGCCAATTTACACCGCCTGATCAATGAGGTCGCCGATGGCAGTCAGGTGCAGTTTGCCGAGATGATCGGCAAATCGCCTTCCTATCTCGGTCAGCTGGTGCGCGGCGTGGGCAGTTTTGGCGAAAGGATCGCGCGGCAGATCGAGCGGCAGTGCGGGAAGCCCCATGGGTGGCTGGATCAGGACCTGAGCCTCGCCGGTCCTTCGCGACCACAGGGGCTCTGCCCGGTGCTGTCCTGGGTTGCCGCGGGCAGCTGGCACGGGATGGAAACGCCCGATGGTGCGGATCCCGAGGACTGGATGTCCTGTCCCGTGCGACATGGGAACCGGACTTTCGTGCTGAAAGTGCGCGGGGAGTCCATGTATAACCCGGTTGGTCGGCTGAGTTTCGCGGATGGTGATCTGATTTTTGTGGATCCAGATCGACAGGCCGAGAACAAGTCCTGCGTTGTGGTTCGTCGTGAAGACGAGCAAACCGCAACCTTCAAACAACTGGTGCTCGAAGGTGAAGCACCGAATGCCCGGCAGTATTTGAAACCACTCAATCCGCAGTGGCCGGAGCCCATCATCGAACTGACCGCCGATGCCCGCCTGTGCGGCGTGGTGATTTTCAAAGGCATGGCCTTGTAGTGTCAGCTCCGTTTTTTTTCGCGTCACAAATGTAGTAATTCACTTTAATCGAGGCAAGAAAATGGTACTTTCCAGCTTTTCAGTTCAAGTCGGTCGCCAGAGCAAGTGGCTGCAACCCAAGCCCCGTCGCCAAGTCCACGGCATGGCTTTGCCCATGGAAGGTTCTGTGCGGGGACGCTTCAGCCGGCAAGGAAAAGTATTCTGCGATCCGCGGATGCCGGACACCTGGTCTGAAATCACGGTTTGAGGCGTGCGTGCTGGGCAGCCAGGCTCTATAAGGGGGTCAGCGGCTCGCGAGCTGATTGACGGGCCCTCGGGCAAAGGCCAGCAGTCGGTCGGCGCTGGAGTAACGCCCACTGCGGATCAGCTGGGCCAGAATGGGCTGGTCTCTGTGATAGGCGTCCTGGCGGTATTGCACCCGGCCTTGCCGATCAACCCAGGCTGTCCAGTATTGCAGATGGACGGGTATCGGTTCGGCAAGAAAAATCCGTTGTGTTGCATTGGAGCTGAAGTCCCAGTCTGCGCTCCTGCCGCGGGGGCCATGATTGCGCAGCATCAGTCTGGCCAGGCTCATCGGTTCGGCCAACCTGACACAGCCAGAGCTGAAGAAACGTTCTTCCCGATTGAACAGATGACGGCTGGGCGTGCCGTGCAGGTACACCGAATAATTGTTCGGAAACATGAATTTGACCCGACCCAGGGCGTTGTTCTGCCCGGGTGACTGGCGCAGGTAATAGGGGAAGTTTTCCCGATTGAGGTCTTGCCAGTTGATGCTGTCAGGATCGAGGGGCCGGGCGCGTTCGCCCGCCTGCGTGCTGACTGTAAAGCCGTGCCGCTCCAGATATCCTGGATTGGACTTGATCAGTGGTAGCTTGTCATCGATGGCGATCCGGCGTGGGACGTTCCAGTAGGGATTGACCACCAGATACTCGATCGTTCCGCTGGTGGTCGGGGTCTGGCGGTCATTCTTGCCGACGATCACCTTCATGCTCAGCTCAGTGCGGCCACGATGGACGTACTCCATTTCCTGAGCCGCAATGTTCACGCGTACGTGGCTATCGCCCCAGTCCCGCGAGCTTTGTCGCCAGCGTTCCAGATTGACGCTGATCCGCTCAATCCGCTGCGCATCGGTGGTGTTCAGGGCCGCCAGGGTGGCGGGTCCTGCGATGCCGTCCGCATTCAGCCCATGGCTGCGCTGATAGCGGATCAACGCCTGCCGCAAGGCTTCATTGAAGACGTCGCTTGTGGGTCCTTGGTAGGCGCCAAGCCACGCCAGGCGCTGCGACAGGGCTTCGACCTTCGAGCCCCAGTGGCCCAGTTGCAATGAAGCAGTGGTGTCCAGGGTTGCGAACGGGTCGGGGGATGCCTGCAGGAGCAGGCTCTGCAAGGCCTGTGACAGCGCCCAATAGTCGGGATGCTGGGGCAGCAACGTGTCCAGCAGAACGGTCGGATCATCGCTGGGCTGCAAGCGCAGTAACCAGGGTAGGGCGACCCAGGTGGCCTGAGGGCCCGTCTCGGTGGCCGAAAAGTCGTTACTCAGACTGAGGAAGCTGTCACTCAGGAGCAAATCCTGCTCGATTCGGCTGGCTAGATTCAGCTTGCTCGGATCGAGTCGCAGTGCAGTGTAGTGATAGGAATCGGGATCCAGTCCATGGCTCGGCAACTGCTCAAGATAGGCCCGCAGGTGCAAGGCAGCCGGGTGCCAGTGGTCTGGGTTGCTCCACAAGGCCTGGTAGCCGTTGCGCTGGTAGAGTTCGGTCAGCGCCTGCGTGTTGCGCAGGGTCATGCCGCCCGCAGCCGGCCAGGCTTGCATGCTGATGCGCTGTACCGTGGGCTGCATGTGAGCGTTGAAGGCGAGATCCGCAGGCGTCTGAAACCCTTCGGCGTAGGTGGCCGCGCTGAAGAAACAGCCGCCCGCGATCAAGCTCACGGTCAGCGCGCGTCGCATGGTACCGCTCATTCTGTCTGGACGGCCTGAGGCCATCGCATCACTCCCCCCGTTTACAAGGCCTTCAGCATCCACCAGGTGCGGTCAAGAAATTGTTAGCACCGCTCACGGGGGGTAGGCGGCTGTCTGTGCCGCCGCAGGGATGTTCTAATACGGCCGAACTTTCCAAGCGCTCGATATGGCTCGATCACCGGCTACCAAGCTCCGCCCTCTGATTCAGTTGGCGCCCTACCTCTGGCGCTACAAGCAGACGCTGCTCGGCGCCAGCCTGGCCCTGGTGATTGCGGCGGCGGCGACCTTGTCCCTGCCGGTGGCCGTGCGGCACATGATCGATGTCGGGTTCTCCGGGCAGCAGTCAGCCCGAATAAATGGATATTTCCTGGCCATGTTCGGTGTGGCGGCGGTGCTCGCAGTCGCCACCGCGGCGCGGTATTACCTGGTGACCTGGATCGGCGAGCGACTGGTGGCGGATTTGCGCGCAGCGGTGTATCGCCACGTGCTGGGTATGAGCCCGGTGTTCTTTGAAACCACGCGGACGGGGGAGGTGCTGTCGCGGCTGACCGCGGATACCACGCTGATACAAACCGTAATCGGCTCCAGCGTGTCGATCGTCCTGCGCAACATCCTGATTTTTATCGGCGGATTGATCATGTTGATGATCACCAGCCCGCGCCTCACCTTGATGATCCTGTTGCTCATTCCACTGGTGATCGTACCGATCCTGATCTTCGGCAGACGGGTGAGGCGGCTGTCCCGTGACAGCCAGGACCGGATTGCCGACACCAGCTCTCTGGCCCAGGAAGTCATCAGTGCGATTACCACGGTCCAGTCCTACACCCAGGAAGCTTTTGAAGCCGGCCGGTATCAGCAGGCCGTCGAGTCGGCATTCGCGACCGCGTGTCGGCGCATCCGCAGTCGCGCGATCCTGACGCTGCTGGCCATCCTGTTGATGTTCGGGGCGATCGTGCTGGTGCTGTGGTTCGGCGCGCAGGCGGTGATCAGCGGACAGATGAGTGGCGGCGAGTTGGGCCAGTTCCTGATGTATGCGCTGTTTACCGGGGGTGCCATTGCGGCGCTGAGTGAGAGCTGGGGGGAAATCCAGCGGGCGGCCGGAGCGACCGAGCGTTTGATGGAACTGCTCAATACCCGCAGTGCCTTGAAGATTCCGGATCCGCCGCAAAACCTGGATCTGCCCTTGAGTGGGCGCATTCGGTTCGATGCGCTGCAATTTGCCTATCCGGCCCATCCGGAGCGACTGGTGCTGAAGGATTTCAGCCTGGAGATCGAGCCGGGCGAGACCGTGGCCCTGGTCGGCCCTTCCGGGGCGGGCAAGAGCACCGTGTTTCAGTTACTGCTGCGGTATTACGATGTCCAGGGTGGGGCGATCCTGTTTGACGGTCAGAACATCAGCGCCTGTCGGCCGGAAGCGGTGCGGGAGCAACTGGCCATCGTGCCGCAGGAACCCGTCCTGTTTGCCGATTCAGCGCTGGAGAATATTCGCTACGGCAGGCCGTCGGCCAGTGATGCCGAGGTCATGACCGCAGCCGAACACGCGGCGGCGGACGAATTCATCCGTCAACAACCCGACGGCTATCATTGTTTTCTGGGCGAACGCGGTGTGCGTCTGTCAGGGGGACAGAAGCAGCGCATCGCCATCGCTCGGGCGATGCTCAAGGCCGCCCCTATCGTTCTGCTGGATGAAGCCACCAGTGCGCTGGATGCGGAATCCGAAGCCATGGTGCAGGGGGCCCTGGATCAGCTGACCCGCGCGCGCACCACCCTGGTCATTGCCCACCGGCTGGCGACCGTGCGTCAGGCTGACCGGATCGTGGTGATGGACGGTGGCCGGGTGGTGGCGATAGGAACGCATGCACAACTGGCACGACAGGATGGTCTGTATGCGCGTCTGGCCAAACTACAATTCCGTGATGTTTGAACCCTTTAGGAACCCTCCGTGATGTCCTCAATCTGGATTCTTTACCCCGCTATCGCCATGTTCTTACTGACCTTTAGCATGATTGCCCTGATGGGGGTGAGGCGTTACCGCGCCACCGCCCGGCGCGAGGTCAGCATGAAGTTCTACCGCTTGTACCAGGACGGCGAGGAACCCGATCATCTGCGCCTGCTGACTCGACATGTGCAGAATCATTTTGAAGTGCCGCCGCTGTTCTATGTCGCGGTACTGATGCTGTACGTCACGGCCAATGTCAGCGTGGTGAGTCTGACCGCGGCCTGGCTTTTCGTGGGTTTCAGAGCCTTGCACAGCTATGTGCATCTGCACGGCAATGACGTGCGTCGGCGCTTTTTTCTGTTCGGCGCCAGCCTGTTGATGCTGCTGACCCTCTGGTTGTTCCTGCTGCAGGCCTTGCTGCGCGCATGAGCAACGCACTCGCCCCCGCTGGGCCGGGGACTGGTCGGCGCTGTATCGGCGGGGTGATGCTGGGTCTCATTCTGTTCGCGATCGGCGGCTGCGCCTTGTTCAAAGACCAGAGCGTCGATGTGGCGTCCGCCTGCCTGGATCCGGCGCATCGCCAGTTTGATTTCTGGCTGGGGGACTGGGAGGTCCGCCAGCCCGGGAGCAGCCCGCCGTATGCGGCGAATTCCATCGCCCGTATCGTCCAGGGCTGTGCGCTGCAGGAAATCTACCGCAGCCCCCAGGGCTACACCGGGAAAAGCCTGAACTGGTATGAAGCCGAAACCGGCTTATGGCGCCAGACCTGGGTCGATAACAGCGGTCTGGTGCTGCAACTGGCCGGCGGCCTGAACGCCCAGGGCCATATGGTGCTGGAAGGCGGTGAACGGATTACCGCGCAAGCCGAAACCGTTCGGGACCGGATCACCTGGATGGTTCAGGCCGATCACACGGTTCTGCAGGTCTGGGAGGTGCTGCGCAGTGACGCGAGCGAATGGGAACGCATTTTTACCGGGCTCTATCGGCGGCGCGAGCCTGCCGCGCGCGCCGCGCCGCGCTCGAGATGATGCCGCTGCAATCCAGCCTGCATGGGCGCTTAAAAGCATGATTACGCTCAGTTTGATCGCCTGCGTTCTGGGAGTGGTGGGCGTGCTGGTAGCCGACTGGTTCGGCATCGCGCGCCTGGAATATGTTTGCAAACCGCTGGCGGCACTGGCCTTTATCCTTGCCGGTATCGCCTGGGGCGCGCTGGACAGTGCCTATGGTCAGTGGATACTGCTCGGTCTGATCTGCGGCGCGCTGGGCGACGTGCTGCTGTTGCCCAAACGGACCGGGCCTGCATTTTTGCTGGGCATGCTGGCTTTTCTGGTCGGGCACCTGGCCTATGCCATGGCCTTCTGGCGGCTGCCCCAGCATCCGGGCATGCTGGCCGGGGTAGGGCTGTTGGCCGCGCTGGCGGCCATCTGGCTGCTGCGCTGGATGCTGCCTCGGGTGCCGACCGCGCTACGCGGGCCGGTGCTCGCCTACCATGTCGTGATTCTGGCCATGGTCGCCCTGGCCTGCGGCGCGGTTGCGGCCGGAGCCAGTTGGAGCATCGCTGTGGGCGCAGTGGCGTTTGCCGCATCGGATATCGCGGTCGCGCGCAACCGCTTCATCGCGCCCGGTTTTGTCAACCGGGCCTGGGGTATCCCCCTGTACTTTTCTGCCCAGATGCTCATCGCCAGCACGGTGGCCTGAGCTTGGTTCCGGGCTGAGGTACCAGCAGCGGCATCAAACGCCTAAGGCAGGGCCGGGCAGTCGGCGTCCAGATGAATGTCGCGCACATCCAGGACCTGACCGCCGGGGTAGAGAAAATGCGCCTTCTGACAGCGCGCCCCGGGTTCACGACGGGGGCACTCATGTGGGTCATCACCGGTTCCACGGGGCGGGACATTGCCCAGTGGCGCGGCCTCGGTATGGTCATTGGCGCAGCGCGTTTCGGGTTCAACCGCATCCCAGGGTTCATCCCAGATCACCAGGGCGGAGCCAGCGTAGCCACCCGCCACATACTGGGCGCCTCCCGTGGCGTGAAGATCTTCCAGGAAGGCGTATTCATGCTCGTCCGGATGCCGATCGGCGCCTTCCGCATTGGCTTCCAGTGGATTGCGGTCCAGTCCGGCCCGGTCCACGGGCGCGCGCAGAGTGCGCGCCATGACATCGGCGCTCCACATGGTGACCTGATGATCGGAGAAGCCGACGTGCAACAGGAGCTGGTTGTCGGGTGTGCCCGGCAGCGGGGTGTTGAGGGTGCCGGCGGTGTTCATATGCTGGGCATAGGCATTGTTTTCGGCGCGCTCCCAGAGCATTTCCATGAACCCCAGCAGGAAAGTGCGATCCAGATCGTCCGGATAAGCGGTATACAGCGGTACCGAATACAGGTCGAAGTCGACGCTGCGGCGAAGCAGGGTCGAGTAGTTCATGCCGGGCACACCGAGCACGCCGCGATTGACATCGCGAGAGGTGGCCACCACGACCCCACCCATGATCCCGCCCTGACTGTTGCCGTCGAAAAACACTTCCCTGGGATCGATCAGGCTGCGGCCGGCCTCATCCTGGAAGGCGGGATGGCTGGCGAAGCCGTCCGGGTGATTCAGCGCCCGGGCCAGAAACAGCATGTTCAGCACGCCTTGCTGTGCGGCATCGGCCAGCACGGGCAGGTTGGATACATCCACCAGAATACTCAGGATATTGGCCAGATCGCCAGTGGAGAAACCGAACCAGTCCACCGCGCAGAACAGCATATTGTGCAAGCCGCCCATGCTGGTGACATGGCTGGAATTCACCTCGCCGCGTGTGCCCAGCAGGCCGTGGCCATACAGGGATGGACGGGCCGGACGCTGCGCCGATGCCTGGCTGGGCAGATTGCAGGTGAAGGGCCGGGTCATGCTCGCGGTGCTGCTCAGCCGGTCCGGCAGGCCATCGCCCCAGGGCGAGGGTGCATCCAGGCTGTCGCGCGGGTCGTAGAAGAAGCGGTTGGGCGGGGCGCTGACGGCGCTGCCAAAGGCCAGCGCTTCCTCCGGGTCGAAAATCAGGCACATTTCACCCAGGGGGGCATTCGCCCGGCAGGCCTGATGCGCCGGGGCCAGGGCGTCCGGAAACTGGCTGAATACCTGCGCCAGGCTGTTGCGCATGGCTTCGAGCGGCGACGGGTCTACGGGCACCACGTAACTGGGAATCGTCAAGTGGCCTTCGATGCGCCGGGCAATGCCCTCACGCGGGGCTTCGATCACCGCATCGACGCTGAATACAGGGGCCCGGCCCGGATCGTAACCGGCTTCGCCGGGGAGTCGATCCATGGTCTCGCCCAGGGCGGCGAAGGCATCGTCGCGGATATGCAGCAGGCGACCACTCAGGCTGGCCTGGCTGGCGACGGTGAAGTCCCAGGCCAGTAACAGTTCGTCCCGGCTTACGTCCGCGGGAAGCGCCGCGAAAACCCGCTCTTCCAGACTGGCGCAACGGTCGATCAGCGTTGGCGGTGGAGTTTGACCGTCACGGCAGGCGGCAAAACTCGCCGAGGCGGGAATGGTCTGGCCGGCGGTGTCTTTGAGCTTGCGCAGAATTACCAGATAGCGATGTCCCTCGGCAAAATTGCGCGCGGGCCGGATGATCAGGGCAGCTTTCGGCGCGCGGCCATCCGGATAGGCAAGCGGCTCACCAAATTCATCGGAGGGTTGGAAAAAGCCCGCATTCAGGTCGACCTCTGCCCAGATCGGGTGACGCTCGCCGGTGGCGGTATCGATCACCAGTATGGGGGCCTGGGGCGCCAGATAGTCATTCAGTCGGGCCAGGGAAACCGCGCCGGGAATGCTGCCATCGGCCTGATGGGCCAGATCCGGAATATAGGTCATCAGCATCGCCCCGGGGGAGAAACCGTCGTTGCGATTCCATTCGGTCGGATCGACGGGTTTGCCCAGCACATTGCGCGGCATCTGCAGCGGATTGAGATTCAGCTTCAGACCGGTGCCGCCTGCCGCCACCGATTGAGGGCTGCCTGGCGTCGCCGTCGTTGTGAAGTGATTATTGGGGAACGGAAACAGGCAGTAGCTGGGATCAAGCGGATCGCAGCCCAGCACATCGGCCGTCGGGCCTGGCAGTTGCGCGGCGGTGTCGGTGCTGGGCGGCGCGTCGGGGCCGGTTTCGCCCGCACGGCTGGCATTATCCCGCCCACCGTTACAGGCGCAGAGGCTGGCGCTGATCAACACCATGGCGGAGAGGTATTTCATGACGGTTCCTGGTCGGCATCAACGGCCCCCCGCAACGGGCAAAGGGGTACCGCCCAGAATAGCAATTCTGGCTGAGGGGACAACAGCGTGTGCAATGCCGTAGCGGCTACCGGGGCAGAATGGCCACTCCGGCGATCCAGGGATGGGCGAACATCACGCCCACGGTCACGGCCAGACCTACCGCGATGACCGCTGCGGTGCGGCCCAGGCCGACTTTGGGCGGCCGCTGCCAGTCGGGATCACGGCGGTTGATAAAGATGACTTCCAGCACGGCCCAGGCCAGCAGCCCGCCGAACAGAATCACCGAACGGGTTTCGCCGTTGGCCAGCAGATGCGCAAGCGCCCAGAGTTTCACCCCGGTGAGTTGGGGGTGGCGCAAGTAATGTTTGATGTCGTTTGGCGGCCGTGCGGCAATGAACAGGATCAACGCGATCGGCATCAGCAACATGGTCAGATGGCGCAATTCGGCGGGCGGCAGATACAGGCTACTGCTGGGGAAGGCTTTCCAGCCCAGCACGATCAGCACCAGCGCGCCGACCAGCGTCAAGGAAAACAGCCCTTTGTACGGACCTTCGCCCAGGCGTTCTATAAGCCGAGCCCGCTGCTCGGCGGCGAGCGCGATCGACAGATGTGCCAGCGCCCAGAGCGCGATGCCTGCCACAAGCAACATGGAAATTCCCCAATAGCAAAAATCAGAACGCGGCAGTGTGCCGCGCAATGGACAGCGAATCAATCGTGTGCGGTGGCAGTGGTCAGCGGCAGAGCCAGGCGAATTCGCCGCGCGTGCGCATCCAGACGCCGTCGCTGCCGATCGCTGATCGGCAAGTTCAGGCCCAACACGCCGACGTGGGCGATGAGCCGGGCCAGGGTGGCAAAGCGGTCGCCACGGTAGCGCGGCACCACGTGGACATGCACATGCGCCACCGTCTGGCTGGCGCCGGGACCATCATTGACCAGGAAGTGCTGGGCGATGCTTCCCAGCGCCTGGCGCTGGGCCAGCGCAATGCGGCGCGCCAGTTCCCACAGCTTGGCCCGTTGTTTTGCCGATAACTCGTCCAGCGTGACCGCGCCCTGGGTCGGGCAGACCAGCACATGACCGCGGGCCAGCGGATGGATATCCATGAAGGCGATGCAATCGGCATCCTGATGGACGATACTGGCCGGAATTTCGCCGGCGATGATGCGGGTGAAAATGCTCATCGCGGCTGAAGCGGCAGGGCCGCAGCCGCTGGGGGCAGCAATGTGTCAAACATGGTCAAGCTTCACTGATGTAGACGGCCAGACTCGCGCAGTTTGCGCCGAGTTTCAACTCAGTCACACCGGTCCGGTGTGGCTCGATGCATACAGGAGTCAGAAGGATGTGGATGACGCAAGGCAAACGATTTATCGCGGGGTTTCTGGCCACCTTGATCTTCCATCAGGGCGTGCTCGGGTTATTGCATTTGCTCGGGCCGGCGCCGGCTCCGTTCAATTTCGCCTCGGTCCCACCCCTGGGCATTCCCGCGGTGCTGTCGCTGGCATTCTGGGGCGGGGTGTGGGGCGTGCCGATCGCCTATCTGATCGCGGCGCGTCAGGGGTCAAGCTACTGGATACGGGCGGTGGTGCTCGGCGCACTGGGTCCAAGCAGCGTGGCCCTGTTCATCGTCTTTCCGCTCAAGGGCCTGGCCTTCGCCGCTGGCTGGGATCCGAAGATTATTGTCGGGGCCTTGCTGCTCAA
>JBFJVB010000051.1:0-18876 GCA_041624435.1 Oceanococcus sp.
CCCGATGGCAAGCGCATCATCCTGCTGGCCGAAGGGCGCCTGGTGAACCTGGGCTGTGGCACCGGCCACCCCTCCTTCGTGATGTCCAATTCCTTCACCAATCAGGTGCTGGCTCAGATCGAACTGTTCAGCAAAGGGGATCAGTATGGCAAGGACGTGTACGTGCTGCCCAAGCATCTGGACGAAAAGGTTGCCGAACTCCATCTGAAGAAACTCGGCGCCAAGCTGACCCGCTTGTCGGAAGAACAGGCGGCCTACATTGGCGTCCCGGTATTCGGCCCCTACAAGCCGGATCACTACCGCTACTGATCCGACACCCGGTCAAGGCAGAACCCGGCATTGCGCCAGAGCACGCCCCCGGCGGGCGTGCTCTGGTCCGGACCTGCAAATTCCGAACTGAGTGCGGTCACGACAGTACAAAGTTTCTTGGATTCAACGATGAAATTCAGCTTCGAATTTTTCCCGCCCCGCACCGATAAGGGTCGCGACAACCTGCGCCTGGCCTGGCGCGCACTCAAGGAACTCTCGCCGGAGTATTTTTCCGTCACCTTTGGTGCCGGCGGCTCCACGCTGGAGGGTACCTTCGACACCGTCCAGGCGATCACCGCAGACGGCGCGGTGGCCACGCCGCATATCAGCTGCATCGCGGCCACTCGCCAGGGCATTTCCCAACTCCTGCAGCGCTATCGAAACATCGGCGTCCAGCGCCTGGTCGTGCTGCGCGGTGATATCCCTTCAGGCATGTATTCCCCCGGAGAATTCCGCTATGCCAATGAACTGGTGGAATTCATCCGCGCCGAACATGGCCGCCATTTTCATATTTCGGTCGCCTGTTATCCGGAAGTCCACCCGCAGGCCAAATCGGCCTCTGCCGACCTGGACAATTTCGTGCGTAAAGTCGAAGCCGGGGCCGATACCGCGATCACCCAGTACTTTTTCAATGCCGACGGTTATTTCGACTTTGTCCAGCGGGCCCGCAACGCAGGCGTCGAAATTCCGATCGTGCCCGGCATCATGCCGATCACCAATCATGCGCAACTGGCCCGGTTTTCCGGCGCTTGCGGCGCCGAAATCCCGCGCTGGCTCAACCTCCAGCTGGCGGACCTGGAACAGCGTGACCCGGTGGCCCTGGAATCCCTGGGCACGCGGGTTGTCAGCGACCTGTGTCGGCGCCTGCGCGACGGCGGGGTCAGCGAAATGCACTTTTACACCTTGAACAAGGCCACCGCCACGCAACGCGTGATCACGGCACTGAGCTAAGCTTAGCGTTCACTCCTCGATTCCCGACGCATCATGAGCGTGCAGGCCTTCGCGCTGCTGTATGGCATTCCGTTTGTGTTTCTGTGCCTGAGCCGGCGGTATGCGGATGGTCTGCACTTGCCCCAGATCCGCTCCCATTGGCTGCTCCTGGGCCTGTGGCTTGGCGTCGGCGTCCTGCTGCGCCTGCCGTTTCTCTGGGATAGCGGCTTCCACTACGACACCGGCACCTACAAAGCCTGGGCGCTCAAACTCTCCGATCCGGCCCAGCCGCTGCAGATCTATCAGCAAGGCTACTTCGCCGATTATCCGCCCCTGTACATGTACGTGCTGGCGGCACTGGGCTGGCTGGCGCGTCATCTGGGCCTGGACAATGGCGCGCATTTCACTGCGCTGATCAAGTTGCCCGCCCTGCTGTGTGATCTGGCCGTGGCAAGCCTGATCTACCGCCATACCGCGACACGCATTCCGGCCTCGGGCCACCACGGGCTAGCCCTGCTCGCCGCCAGCCTGTACTGGCTGAATCCGGCGATCATTTTCGATTCGGCCGTATGGGGTCAAACCGAAGCCGTGCTGGCGCTGTTGCTGGTAAGCGCGTGGATTCACTGGCGCCAGGCTCGCCTGTGGGCCGCGAGTCTGGCCCTGGGGGCGGCCGTGGCCTTCAAGCCTCAGGGCCTGATCTTCGCCTATGTCTATGGCTTGAGCCTGCTGATCAGCCTGCCGCTGCGTGACACCCTGCGCCAGGCCCTGATCGGCCTGGGCGCATTCCTGGCGATCATCTGGCCGTTTGCACGCGAACAGAATCTCGACTGGATTTTTCAACTCTATTTCAGCACCGCCTCGACCTACGACTACCTGAGCGTCAATGCCTATAATTTCTGGGCCATCTGGGGCTGGAACTGGGCCAAGGACCCCGGCCATTGGCTGGGCCTGCCGATCCAGCTCTGGGCTGCCCTCATCGCGGCGGCCGGGCTGAGCGGCATTGCGGTGCGCTGCGGCTGGCAATGGCGCCGGAGCCTGACGCTGGAGTCGCGGGGCGAACTGGCGGCCTGGGCTTTCGCGCTGGCGGCGCTGCTGTTTTTCATGTTCGCGCCGCGCATGCATGAGCGCTACATCATCAGCCTGTTGCCGATGCTGGCCCTGCTGCCACACACCCCATACAGCCGCCTGCTCATGCTGCTGTGGTCGGCCAGCAGTCTGGCCAATATGGGCTATGTCTATCACTACTACATCGAACTCGATGAAATCGCGCCCGCCAGCACGCCTTTCCTCCGAGGTCTGGCCGGGATCAATCTGGCCCTGACCCTGTTCAGCCTGATGCTGTGGCTGCGACCGGCCGCGGTAGCCAGACTCCACGCCGCCCTGCGCCGGGGGCTGCAACGCCTCCCCGCCTTGCCGCAGACGCCTGCACCCGCCATGCCCCGGTCGCGCTGGCAGCTGGCCCCATACCTGGTCCTGGGCCTGGCTGCATTGGTATTGGGTAACTTCCGCCTGGGCAGCGCCAACTATCCGCAGTCGGGCCTGAGCGTCGAACCAGGCGAGATTCTGTTGCACTATGCGTCGCCGGTGCTGCCCAAACGGGCCTTGATTTTCGCTGGCGAGGGCCAGGGCAAACTCAAGCTGGAACAGGCGATCGGTGAGACCTGGTACGAGCTGATCCCGGAAAGGGAACTGCGTGATTTCTACAAGCTGCACGAAATCACCCTGCCGACCCATCAAGCCAGCCGCCTCTACCGAATCCGCGTCACCGCGGTCGACCAGCCGCTGCGGATCAACGAATTCGGCCTGCTGGACGAGACCAATCAGGCCCTGGTGCCGTCGCGGGTCGAGGGCAGCCTGGCAGGGGCCCATGCCCTGGTGGATGAACCCGGCAGCTGGGTGCCCGATGAGCACTATCGCAGCAGCAGCTTTTTCGATGAGGTCTACCATGCCCGCACGGCTTATGAGTATCTGCACCGGCTGCCGATCTATGAGACCACCCATCCGCCGATGGGAAAGTGGCTGATCTCTCAGGGCATCGCCCATTTTGGCATGACGCCCTGGAGCATGCGCATCACCGGGGTCCTGGCCACCGTGGGCATCGTGCTGGCCCTGGTCTGGGGCGGCGGTCTGCTGGGCCGGTCACAGCGCGCCATGTGGCTGACCGGTCTGCTCGGCCTGGTGGAGTTCTCGCGCTTCTCCATCGGCCGCTATTCCACCATCGACAGTTTTCTCATCCTGTTCATCCTGCTCGGTGCGCTGTGTCTGTGGCAGGCCTTCTGCCGGGACACGCAGCGAAACTGGCTGGACGGCTGGCGGCTGTCACCGTCGCTGCTGCTGGGCGGCTTGAGTCTGGGCCTGGCGATCGCGACCAAATGGAGTGCGCTGTATTTCGCCATCGGTGTGTTCGCGTTCTTCCTGTGGAGCCTGGTGCGCGCGGCAGCGCCCGCTTCCCAGCCAGACGCGAATCCCGGCCGGTGGAACTTCAGCTCGTGGCCGCGCATGATCACGGCCGCCGGGCTGGCATTTGGCCTGATCCCTTTGCTGGTTTATCTGTTCAGCTATACCCCGTTCCTGCGCTGCCTGCCCCACGCGCCGGAGCTGTGGTCGGCCGAAGGCCTGCGACAGGTGTGGAAATCCCAGGTCGATATGTACAACTATCATGCGCATCTCGACAGCACGCATGCGTTTTCCGCCGCGTTTTACACCTGGCCACTGATCCTGAAACCACTGTGGTTGTACGTCAGCGAAACCCGCATTCCGCTGCGCAGCTCGATCACCCTGATGGGTAACCCGCTGATCTGGTGGACTGGCCTGCTCGCCCTGATCCTGTTGATCAGTCGGAAACTGCGGTGGCCCAGTCGCGACCGGATCTGGCTGCTGGCCAGCGTGACCGCGCTCTACCTGCCCTGGACCGCGGTCTCCCGCATCAGCTTTATCTACCATTATTTCCCGATCGTGCCGTTTCTGATCCTGCTGCTGGGCGTGAGCCTGAGTCGCTGGCCTCGCCAGGGAGCATTCAGCCGCGCCCTGCCCTGGCTGTTCACCGGGCTTGGGGCGCTGCTGTTTGCGCTGTTCTATCCCGCCATTTCGGGCTTTGCGGTACCGGCCAGCTGGTTCAAGTATCTGCACTGGCTGCCGAGCTGGTGGATGTTATAACCGTGCTGCGAGGACAGTTCCTGCGCTTTCTGGGCGTCGGCGGAACGGCGACGGCGCTGATGTATCTGCTGCTGATCGTTCAGGTCGACGGCCTGGGCTGGCCCGCCACACCCAGCTCCGCACTGGCGTATGGCCTGAGCGCCGGCTTCAATTACTGGGCCAACTATCATTGGACCTTTGCCAGCCGGCAGGCCCATGGCACGGCCGTGCAACGGTTCATCGCGGTGGCCGCCGCTGGCCTGGGCCTGAATACCGCGATCATGTACCTGCTGGTTAATTTTCTGGGCTGGCATTATCTATTCAGTCAGTTGCTTGCCACGGCCGTGGTTTTACTGTGGAATTTCCTGGCCAATCGCCGCTGGACCTTTCAAGCCCATCACCGAACCGGATCATGATCAAGCTCTCGCTCGTCGTTCCCTGTTACAACGAAGCCGAAACGCTGCAGAACACCCATGCCCGTCTGCTGGGCCTGCTGAGTGGCCTGATGAGCACTGGCCGGATCAGCAATGACAGCCATGTGTACTACGTGGACGACGGCAGTCAGGACCAGACCTGGCCACTGATACAGTCACTGGCAGCCCAGGATTCGCCCGCCATCGGGATCAAGCTGTCGCGCAATTGCGGTCATCAGAATGCGCTGCTCGCCGGACTGTCCACCGTCGACGGCGATGCGGTGATCACCCTGGACGCGGACCTGCAAGATGATATTCAGGCCATCCCCGCGATGCTCAACGAATTCGAAGCCGGCCACGACGTGGTCTACGGCGTGCGCCGCAGCCGCGCCAGCGACCGGTTCTTCAAGCGCAACACCGCCAAAGCGTTCTACCGGTTCATGCACTTGATGGGCGTGGAGGTCGTCGATGACCACGGTGATTTTCGCTTGCTGAGCCGGCGGGTGATTGACCATCTCGGCCGCTTTGGCGAGGTGAATCTGTTCCTGCGCGGCATTGTGCCACTGCTCGGCTTTCCCTCCAGCCAGGTGTATTACGACCGTCAGGAACGCCTGGCCGGTGAATCCAAGTACCCGATCAGGCGAATGCTGAGCTTTGCGCTGGACGGCGTCACCTCGTTTTCCATGGCGCCTTTGCGCCTGATCGGCATCATGGGTCTGGGCATTTTCTGCATCACCTCGTTGATGAGCGGCTGGGTCCTGGCCGTGACTTTGCTGACCGACGATGCGGTACCCGGCTGGGCCTCGACGGTACTGCCAACCTATTTCCTGGGCGGCGTGCAGATCCTCTGTCTTGGTGTCATCGGCGAGTATCTGGGCAAGATCTATACCGAGCTCAAAGCCCGGCCGCGCTACATCATCGAACAGACCACGCGATAAGCTCCTGTATCTGATCCAGATTTTCGACAAGAGTGTATAATCGCCGGTTCGAACAACAAGCAGCGCGGAGGCCGCCTTCGACGCGCGAACCATAGATGACATTAGTTTTCTTCAGCCTCGGCCTGTTCGCGGCCTTTTTGATCTGCTCGCTGGTGCTGGCCACCCGGCGTTGGCATATCCATTTGAGCGGCAAACGGGAAGGCAATGCCTGCCACGAATTGCACGATGGCGAGGTGCCACGACTGGGCGGTGCCGCGCTGTTTCTGGCCGGTCTGGTGAGTCTGACCTTCCTGTCCAACGGCCTGGACGATGCCAGCGCGCGCTTGCTGTGGTCACTGTGGGCCTGTCTGTCGGTGGTGGCCGCGATCGGCATGTACGAAGATTTCATGCGCAATCTGCCGCCCCTGTTGCGCTATTTCGGCACCGCGGCCGCGGCCATGATGTTCAGCATCGCCAACGGCGGACTGGGGATTCACGCGGTCAGCATTGCGCCGCTCGATGCCGTGCTGGAGGTCCAGCTCTGGAGCGTGCTGTTTTTTGCCTTTGCGGTAGCCGGCGTCACCCACGCCTTCAATCTGATCGACGGCCAGAATGGCCTGAGTGCCGGAGTGGCCGGCGTATGCTATCTGGGACTGGCCGCGGTGGCTTCCACCACCGGCCAGGCTTCCCTGGCCCTGCTCTGCCTCGCCCTGGCCGGAGCCAATGCCGGATTCCTGCTGCATAACTACCCCCTGGGGCGGATTTTTCTCGGTGACTGTGGCGCCTATTTCAATGGTGCGGCCATCGGCGCCCTGGCGGTTCTGGTGGTCAACGGCAGCCCCAGCGTGTCGCCCTGGTTCCCGATGGCCTTGCTGATCTACCCGGTCTGGGAAACACTGTTCACGATGCTGCGTCGCCGGCGCCGGAGTGAATCCGTGTTCAAGCCCGATGTGCGCCATCTGCACCACCTGTATTTTGCTCGCGACCGGGCCGCCTCGACTCCGCTGCTGCGACATTCGTCCGCTCCCCGGTTATTGCTGCTCAGTGCCGCGCCTGCCCTGGCCGCCACGCTGCTGTATACGCATACCGCCGCTCTGGCACTGATTACCCTGGGCTTTGTTCTGAGCTATCTGATTCTCTACGCTCGCTTGGCCACCGCCACACCAGCCGGGACCCCAAGCCGGCGCGCTTGAAGCCGTTGGCTAGCCACCACCGACCTCGCGGCCTCTCCCGACGGAGCGCCTGAACCGACATGTCCACCGCTGCCATCCGCCGACCACGAATCGCCAGCGTGATGGTCACCTACAATCCGCCAGCCGGTCTGGCACAGCGCATTGAGGCCGCTCTGCGGCAAACCGATTTCATGGTGGTTTGCGACAATGGCTCGGCGCAGCCGCCCTGCCTGGATGAGCTGCCAGGCGAGCTGCGCGAGCGCATCAGCCTCCTCCAGCAAAGCCGCAACATCGGTATCGCCGCGGCGCTGAATCTGGGCCTGACCTACGCCGAGAAACAAGGCGCGACTCAGGCCCTGCTGCTGGACCATGACAGCACCCTGGCGGATCAGATGGTCACGGCCATGGTTCAGGCCGACCCGGGCAATCAGGGCCCGGTCGCTCTGCGGGTACCACAGATTCGCTATGCCCTGCCGGAAATCGCCTGCCGCTGGCCGTATACCCGGCCCGGACAACGCTTTCGCTTTCATTTCGTCTACGCGCGCAGCCTGAGCCAGCCCAGCTGCGTCGACCTGGCGATCGGCTCCGGCATGCTGCTGGATCTGGCGGCCTGGCGCCAGCTGGGCGGCTTCGATGAAGGTCTGTTCATCGATCTGGTGGATACGGAATTCTGTCTGCGCGCCCGTCAACACGGCTTCAGCATTCTCGCGGTACCCACGGCACAGCTCGGTCACCAGCTCGGCGAGGTCAGGAAAAACCGGCTGTTCGGCTACATTCCGGTGTATCCCACCCACCATACGCCGCTGCGACACTATTACATCAGCCGGAACCGGATCATTCTGGCGCGGCGCTATGCCCGGCGTTTTCCCAGCTGGCTGGCCTACGAACTCCTCGGCGCCTTGAAACTGACCCTCAAGGTCCTGTGTTTCGAGCGGCAGCGCGGCCGGAAGCTGGCCGCGATGCTCAGGGGCAACCTCCACGGTTGGCGTTATACAGCTCAGGCCCCTGTCGGGCTCACCCATGCAGGCTGAGCATCAGGCCACACCCTTCGGTCCGAAGCCTGCGAGCTGGACCGTGTCCATCGTCAGCCATGGCCATGGCGCGCGCGTCATTCCGGTGCTGACCGATGTGCATCTGCAGCTGACCGGGCGCCCTCATCGCATCATCCTGACTCTGAACCAGCCGGAGAACACGGCTTTTCTGCGCCAGCTGCCGGGCTCGATTCACGCCCATCTGGAAGTCCGGACCAACCCGAAGCCACAAGGTTTCGCCGCCAATCATAACGCGGCTCTGGCGACCTCGACCTCGGATTATATGCTGATCGCAGACCCGGACCTGCGCCTGCCAGAGCCCTTGTTCAGCCCGCTGGAACAACAGCTGGGGCAAGCGCACATCGGCATCGTCAGCCCTCAGGCCTATACGGCCGATGGCCAGGCTGAAGACAATGGGCGCGGCATGGTCACGCCGGAATCCCTATTCCGCCGCTACATTCTCGGTCGTCAGCAGGATACCCGCCGGATTGCCCGCCGCGAACAGGCAGCGGTCGACTGGCTGGCCGGACTGTTTCTGGCCATGCGCAGCGAGACCTTCACCCGACTGGGCGGCTTTGATCCGGCCTATTTCCTGTATTGCGAAGACGTGGATCTATGCCTGCGTGCCCGCCAGATCGGCCTGTCCGTCGAGCTGATTCCCGAACTGCGGATCATCCATCCGGCCAACCGCGACACCCTGAAAAAATGGCGGCATCTGCTCTGGCACATGCGCAGTATGCTGCGACTGTGGCGCTCGCCCGCCTACCGGGCGGAACGCCGGCGCCGTCGGCGCCTACAGCCTTAACACCACGCCGGTCGCCAGGGCCAGTTGATAGATGATCTGGACCAGATCCTTGGAGAACTGAAAGTTCTTGCTGTCCACCTTGGGCAGGACCATGATCTCGTCGCCCGCCTGCACCTTCGTCGATGACAACCAGCCATTACGGGCTTCGACCATTTCGCCGCTGGGTCGAATCAGGAAGATGCGATCCTTGTTGCCTTTCTGGGTCAGGCCGCCAGCCTGTTTGAGGTAATAGCCGACCGTCTTGCCGGGTCGGAACACGAATGAGGTCGGGAAAAAGACTTCGCCCTGTACCGCCACCGTATTGGTCTTGCGCGGAATCCGCAGCACATCTCGGTCCTGCAGGTCGATGCTCGCCGGGTCAAAGCCCTCGTGCAGGACCAGACGGCCCTGAGGCTCCAGATCGCTGGCGCGCTCGATAAACTTCAGGATCAGATCGGCTTCGCGACTGCGCAATTCGGCCTCTTCGCGCGTGCCGGAACGGGCGGACAGCACGGCCTGCTCCAGTTTCTGCAGCATCTGTTTGAGCACCTGCTTCTGCCGCTGCGCAATGCTGACGCGATACAGCTGGATGCCGCTCAGATCCGAGCGCGACGTCGGCGTGATCTGTTCCAGCAGCTGTTGCAGATTGGCCTCGTAGGGCAAGGCATACTGGCTGAGCCCCTCATACTCGCCTTCGATCTGGGCGATGATCGAGCCCACCTGCCGATCGGCGAAGACACTCACCTCATCCCCGGAAACAATCATGATCGAGCTCAGGTCAGCATTGAGGGACAGGTAATCCGCCTCGCGCTCCTGGCGCTGATTCCGCACCACCTGGACATGGGTCGCGCGTTCATCCAGCCCGGCGATCTCCAGCAGCGTGTTCAATCCGATGGCGGTATCGAATTCGAACTGCACCGGATGATTCACCAGCCCGCTGACGCTGGCGGTGGATTGCTTCGGACCGACCACGATGATATCGCCGTCCTGAAACTGGATCAGTGGCAATTCACCGCGCAGCAGGAAATCATAGAGGCTGACGCGGCGCAGGGTCCGGTTACCGCGGCGCACACGGATATCCAGAAAACTGCCGGTTGCGGTGTCGATGCCACCCGCACGATCAAGAAAATGCAGCAGGGAATCGGCGGCATAGGCACCGTACAGGCCGGGCGCCATCACATTTCCGGTCACGAACACTTTCACCGGCTCGGCATTGGTCAGGGCCGCATACACCCCGACATTGTCCCGGTACACCCGTTTGATGCTCTGACTGATGACGTCGTTGAGGCGGCCATTGCGGGTGTTTGCCACATGCACCGGCCCGACCTTGGGGATGAAAATATTGCCCTGGGAATCGACTTCCAGACGCAGTACCAGATCGAAGGCCCCCCACAGCTTCAGGTCGATCAGATCACCGATGCTGACCACGTAGTCGGGATTGAAGCCACGGAAAGATTGCTGGGCGAAACGCCCCTGGAACAGGGTGGCGCCAAACACCGAGTCATCAATCTCACGCTTCTCGATCACATCCTGGGCGGATGGAATCGGTGGGGCGGCGGCAGTCCCGGCCCCGAGCGGCAGGCTCAACGTGGTGGAGGGCTGCAGATTAAGCGCTTGGGCCGCCGCCGGGTCATTGAAGAGTTCCTGCTGGGCAACGGCATGACCGGCGGTCAGACCGGCCAGGGTCATGGCAAAGATTTGCTTACGCATCGCGGTCATTCCCTGTGATCCTGAATGGTCGCAAAAACCAGACTGGCGACAAAATAGGCGAGATTCAAGAAGACAAAAACGCTCAAGGTCCAATACCACACCCGCGGCTGTTCCGCCGAGTCAGGCAGACTGGGCCGGTCCACCGACACCAGATACTTCACCTTGCGGGCCGCATCCAGCCGGGTGGTTTCCAGGCTGATCAGCGCGGTCTTGTAGACTTCGGCGGCCAGTTTGACGCCCACTTCAGCGTCCTGGTAGGTCAGCATCAGATCATTGAGGCCGCTTTCGGCGCTGCCGACCAGGCGCGCACGTTCCTGCACTGCCTGCTGTTCCAGGGCCGCGATGCGACCGCGGGTGGCCACCATCTCGGGGGCATCCGGATTCAGATAGCCGGTCAGGGCCTTGAGTTCGGTTCTTTGCCTGGCCAGTTCGACCTCCAGACCGGCCAGGATTTCCCCTACGGCCTCGGTCTCCCGCTCCGGCGAAAACACGTCATTCTGACGTTGCAGCGCAATCATCTCGCGCGAGGCGCGCTTGAGCTGCTGATTGGCGCGATCCACTTCGCCCTGGATAAACGCCAGTTGCTCACGGGCCAGATAGTGACTGACTTCATTCACGAACTCCTCGCTGCGAGTCACCAGACGTTCGGTGACCCGGCGAGCAAACTCCGGATCAAACGCGACGAACTCGATGCTCAGAATATAAGACTCCTCGTCCACCGCAAGGCGCAAGCGATCCCGATAATAGGCCAGAAAATCCTCGGTTGAGGCCTCCGGATCCAGGCGACTGAACCAGTCGACCTCAGCGGAGCTGAAATGCGCGAACAGATCCAGCTGCGCGTTCAGATCATCCAGCATCGCGCGCGATTGCATGAAGCTTTCAACCACCAGGGCATCCTGTTTGGTCGGCCCTCCACCCACGGAAAGAATACCCAGGGCGATCTCCGGAGCGGCCAGCGGCGAGTCCTGCTCCACCAGCACCAGGGCCCGGCTCACATAACCGTCCGAGGCCAGCAGGCCCAGGTACGCCAGGGCCAGCAGGCTGGGGGCAATCACACACAGCAGATAACGTGAAAGCTTTTGTTCAGGACTGAACAGGCGGGAAATCATGCGGTTTTCTGATCCTTTTGATACGCGGCGATGGCCTGGCCGATGTCATCGAAGTACACCGCGCCATCCTGTTTCAGGTACACGCCGACTTCACAATCCCGTTTCAGCTGTTCCAGGTTATGCGCCACCATGATGATGCTGGCGCGCCCCTTTTTCTCCGCGAATGTCGCTTGCGCCTTCTGGCGAAATTTCTGATCACCGACTGCGGTGAGTTCATCGATCAGATAGTAATCGTACTCAAACGACATGCTGATCGAAAAGGCCAGGCGCGCGCGCATGCCCGAGGAATAGGTTTCCACCGGGCGATCAAAGAACTCGCCCAGTTCGGAAAATTCGCGGATAAACCGGACCCGTTCATGCGTGGCCGCCGCATCGTCACCGTTCACCCGGCAGATGAAGCGGGCATTGTCCAGACCGGGCAATTTCTGCGCGAAGCCGCTGCTCAGACCCAGGGGTGGTGAAATCAGGCCATCCGCGCTCACCCGCCCTTTTTCAGGCAATTCCATGCCCCCAAGCAGGCGCAGCAGCGTCGACTTGCCCGCCCCGTTGCGGCCGATGATACCGATGTGGGTGCGCGACGGCAGTTCCAGGCTGAGATCACGAAACACGTAATAGCGGGAAAAGCCCTGCAGCGGATAGGATTTGGTAATGCGCTCGACCTTGATCATGGCTAGATCAGCTGGAACAGGTAACGGCGGTAGGCGGCCAGCCCCAGGAACTGCAACAGCAGCACGCTGGCCCAGACATAAGCCCAGCTGGCCGGGGAATCATAGCCCGCCAGCACCGCATCGCGGGCCAGATCCACCCCGTGCAGGATCGGGTTCCAGATCAGATAGTGCTGAAAATTCGAGGGGATCATGCCGATGCTGAAAAACAGCCCGGAGATAAAGAACATCGGCCGGGTGATGATCGCGAAGATCTTGCGCAGGTCAGGAAACACGGTACCGAACACTTCAAACACCAGGCCCAGGCTGAATCCCAGGCTGAACAGCGAAAACAGGGCCAGCAGCAGTTCCAGGGGCTTGTGAATCTTCAGCTCATTGCCGAACCACCACCAGCCGACCAGGAAGCTCAACAGCACCCCGCTCATCATCAGGCCATCGATCATGCAGCGCGCGAGAATGATATCGATGGGTTTGATCTGCCGATAATTGAACAGCCCTTTATGCCCGATACAGATTCCCTGCGCCTGGGTCATCGCATTGGCGAACATGAAGTAGGGCACGGCGCCGAAAACAAAGAACACCACCGGGCTTTCGCCGTATATCAGACGGCCTCCGCCCCCCAGCATCGCATGCAGGATCGTCAATACCGCAACCGTGGCCGCCGGCTCGGCCAGCGCCCAGAAATAACCCAGGCGGGAGCGCCCGAACTGATTTTTCAGCTCGCGCAGCAGGAAGGCATGCAGCGAGGTCAGGAAAACCTGCGTGCTGGAACGTCCCTGGGGCCGCGGGGGCAGGGGCGGAATCAGCGAAGGGGAAGGCTCGGCACCGGGCATTCAGGCCAGGCCCCGGGCGACGCCGATCCGGACAGCGCTGGAGACGAATGTGCAGGTGACGCAGCCGATCGCCCGCTGGGCCCGCATTGAGGCGATTTGCTCGATCATTGAACGCAACACTCAGTGCCGCTGGAGTCAGGCTATTGGCGCCGCAGTATAACGATTTGCGCCGCAGAAGACACGTCGAAACGGCGTCTCACGGCCTGCCTGAGCCGCCGCCGGCACGGCGCTGATTCAAACCTGGCTCAGCGGTGGGCCGACACCCCGGCGCGGGCGATTCAGATGGGGCGCCAGCGGCCAGCGCCGCGACAGATCCGATTTCAGCAGACTCCAGTGCGGGCTGTAAAACGGATCAGCGTCGATCACCCCGGCCCAGCGCTGGCGCATGTACGCCACCTCGGCGGCGAATCGACGCTGTTTGGCAAAAGTGTCTTCCTCGCCCCGCGACACCGATTCATGGTGAATCAAGCTGGCCGCCGGCGCATAAACTACCCGATACCCGGCCTCGCCGACCTTCAGGCAATAGTCGACATCGTTGAATGCCACGCTCAATGCCGTCTCGTTCAGGCCGCCCAGCTGACGATACAGGGACTTTCGGGTCAGCAGACAGGCGCCGGTGACGGCCGACACGCCGCGCGTGCAGGCCGCGCCCCAGTCCTTCAAGCGCGGATCGTCGGGATGCAGCCCACGCCCGGGATGCGCCGCGACCCCACCCGGCCCCAGGGCAATGCCGGCGTGTTGCAGCCGGCCATCGGGATACAGCAGACGGGCCCCGACCGCGCCCACCTGCGCTGGCTGCAGAGCGTGCAGCATCGCCGCCAGCCAGCCGGGCTCGGTGGCCGCCACGTCATCGTTGAGCAGCAGCAGGACCTCTGATTCGGCCTGTTCGACTGCCCAGTTATTGATCGCGGAAAAATTGAAGGGCGCGGCATAGCGCAGCAGGCGCACCCGGTCGGCCTGGGTTTCTACCAGATGGGCGAAATAGTCCAGGGTCTCGGCCGCGACACTGCCGTTGTCGACCAGCAGGATTTCTCCGCCGATCCCGGTGTGTTCGAATTCGGCCAGCACGCTGTCGATACAGGCGGCCAGATACGGCAGGCCATCGCGGCTGGGGACGATGACGCTGACCGCTTCCGGCGCCGGCACCGCAGCCGGGTGAAGCCGTGCCGCCGCCGCTTCCCGGTGCTGTCTGCGGTACAGCGGCAGGGGCAGGTGCACCACCCGGCGCCCGGCCAGCTGGCAGGCCAACTGGTTAAGAATGGCAGGACCAACGCTGAGTGCTGGCTCGACAGGCCGCTGGTCCAGCGCCTGGAGCAAGGGCTTGCGCGCAACACAGAACACCGAGCCGACATAGTTCTGCTGGCGTAACCGCAGCGGGTCCCAGGCCGTCTTGAAGCAGGGCTCCGCTGGCGATCCTGGTGCGCTTTGCTCATGATCGCAGTACCACAGCAAGGCATCGGGCGCCTGGCTCAGACTGCGACGCAACCAGCGCAGGGCCAGTGGATCCAGCTCGTCACCAGCGGCCAGCAGCAGAAACCAGTCCGCAGGGCTGGCCTGGACGGCGCGGGCCAGCTCGTCGCTGGACGGCGCCTGGTCGCCAGGTGCCGGCCTTGCCACGATGCGCGAATCGGTCAGTGGGCATGCGGTTTTCAGTCGCGCCAGGCTGGCCGCATCGCCCAGCAGGATCAAGCGCCAGGCCTCATCCTGCTGCGCCAGGACCGACGCCAGGCTGCGCACCACGGCAGGCACTTGATCGCCGTCGACCGGCAGGAGCAGCGTGCAGTCGGGCGTGGCGCCTGATGGCGGACACTCAGGCGGACCTGCCGCGGCCAGCACCGCGGCCCGGTAGGCCAGGTAATCCGGCGCGCCCTCGACCTGCTCGGTCGGCGGCATTCGCCGATGCCGTAAGCGCCACCACAGAATGCGCAGACGTCGATACCAGTCAGGTCGCCGGACCGCCAGGCTGTGCAGACAGGCCTGCGCCGTGCTTCTAAGCATGGGACTCATTCGGACAGCAGACCACGGGCGCGGTAAAATAAGCCCCTCGCATTGCGTGCACCATCGCTTCCCCCAAGAATTCCCACTATGCCCCTCAAGCTGGATCCGGCCCTGCGCCGCCGACTTGGCCGAATCAAACGGGCCCTGTTCTCCAACCACCGCCAGCAGATCCAGCTGATTCGGCGCTCCGGCCTGTGGCAGGAGAGCTGGTTTCGCGCGCAGTATCCGGATATTCCGCGCGCTGCGGATGCGCTGAAATACTTCGTGCGATACGCAGGGTCCCGCAAACTCCAGCCCAATCCGCTATTTGACACCGAATACTACTTGAGCAGCAATCCCGATGTGGCCAGCGCCGGCATCAACCCGCTGTTCCATTATCTGACTGCGGGTGCGCGTGAAGGGCGCAAACCCAACCCATTGTTCAGCGATGTCTGGTACTGGAGTCAGAACCCGGATGTGGCCCGAGCCGGCGCCTTGCCGCTGATTCATTTCCTGGAATACGGCGATGCCGAAGGGCGCGACCCGCACCCCCTGTTTCAGGTGAGCTGGTATCTGCAACAGCATGCGACCGCCCGTGACAGCGGGATGAATTCCCTGGCCCATTATCTGCACGCAGGGGAACGGGCCGACCTTTCGCCCAATCCGTGGTTCGATCCGGGTCATTACCGGCGCCAGCTGGGCTGGCCGGCGGACACCACCGCGAGCTTGCTGGCGCATTATCACGAGATCGGCGCCTTCGAAGGCAAGGATCCCAGCAGCGCATTCTCAAGCCACGAATACTGGGACCTGCATCGGGATGTGGCCGAGGCCGCGATCAACCCGCTGGAGCATTATCTGCGCTCGGGCCGGGCCGAAAACCGCCGGACCGGCGAGTCCCACGCGGCGTTGTGTCCACGGGACTGGGATCGCCTGTTCGGCAGCCTCAGCAGGCACGAACATCGCCAGCTCAAGGCCCAGGACAGCGCGTACGGCCAGGGCCGTATCCTGCTGCTCCAGGATCAGGTGGAGTCGCCGGATCTGCTTGATCCGGACAATGCCATGCTGCAGCTGGAGTTGCGGCTGGCCCAACGCGATCAGCTGGATGCGATCAATCCCGCCGATTACGACGCCATCGCCGTATGTGCCCCGGCCACCGCCGTGCGCCAGGATGCACTGGCCCTGGGTCTGTACCTGCTGGGCGACACGCCGCAGGCCGCGATTTATTTCGATGAGGCGGTGGGGCTTGATGAAGCTGATGGCGGCCGCCTGTGCTTTCACCCGGACTGGAGCCCGGCGCTGTATCGGGCCAATGGCATGCCCCTGCATCTGCTGCTGCTCAGCAGCAGCGCCGAGAATCTGCAGCGCCTGGTCCAGGTCGGCCCGCAGCTGTTGCCGTATGGGGCTGAGCAACTCGGGCTGCCACTGCGTCATGTACCTTGCATCGGCGCCCACCACGCTCACGTAGAGCCCGCCGCCACGACCGCGAACCCCGGCCTGGGCTTCGATCCGGCAGGGGACTGGCCGCAGGTCAGCATCATCATCCCCACCCGGGATCAGCTGGATTTTCTGCGGGCCTGTATCGACAGCCTGAGGTCGCAAAACCGCTATCCGAACTGGGATCTGATCATTGTCGATAATGGCAGTGAGCTGGCCGAAACCCGGCAGTACCTGGCCGGACTGAAGGCTGAAGCGCGGGTACGGGTCATCCACTGGGACAGGCCGTTCAATTTCTCCGAACTGTGCAATGTCGGCGCTCGCGCCGCCCAGGGCGAGTTCCTGTGCCTGCTCAACAACGACATCGAAGCCACTGAGCCTGACTGGCTGTTCGAACTGGTGCAGGTCGGCAGGGCACCTGACTGCGGCGCGGTCGGTGCGGTGCTGTTGTATCCCGACGGGCGGATACAGCACGCTGGCGTTCTGATGGGGCCCGGTGGCGTCGCGGCCAACCGCTGGGCCACCGTGGAGCCGACGGAGATCGACTCCGAACTCCTGTCCCTGCCGCACGAGGTCAGCGCGGTTGCCGGCGCCTGCCTGCTGACCCGTCGTGAGACCTACGCCCAGCTCGGTGGTCTGAACGAGGCTGAGCTTGGCGTGGCCTTCAACGATGTGGATTACTGCCTGCGCCTGCGCGGGCAGGGCCTGTACTGTCGGCTGGCGCCGGCTGCGCGCCTGATCCACCACGAATCGGTCTCACTCAAGGACCACTCCCTGGGGCGGGCGCAGGCCTTCGGCCAGGAAATCGCCTATATGCAGGCGCAGTGGTCGGCACAGATTCGTCGTGACCCGTTTCATAACCTGAACCTGCGCTGCAGCAAATTTCGACCCCAGGCGATCCATTTCGGCAATCGCCGCGCAGCCTGGTGGCTGGAGCTGGGCCTTGCGGCCGGCGGGGCCAGCAACCCGGCGCTGCTACACCCGCCCCTGCGCTGGTATCAGGATGATAATCAGCAGCGGGTCCGACAGGTACGCGCCGCACACCAGGCCACCGCCCTGGAGCGCCCGGTGAACACCCCCGGGCTGGCCGTACTCATCCTGACCAAGGACCGACCGGAGTACATCATTCCGTTGCTCAGCAGCCTGGGGCGCTGTAGCGCGGCTTTCGCCAGCCGGGGTCTGGGCTTCCGGGTCTATGTGGGGGATACCGGCAGCACGGATCCCCAGGTGCGCAGGTACTACCGACAGCTGCCGGAGTGCTGCGAGCTGGTCGAAGGCCTGGACTATCAGTTTTCGCGTTGCAATAACCAGTTACTGGATCGGGCCCAGGGCTACAGCCAGATCCTGTTCCTGAACAATGACATCGCCTTTGCGCATGCGGCCAGCAGCCTGCTCGCGCTATCTGATCTGCTGGAAAGTGATCCACAGATCGGCATCGTTGGCGCGCTGCTGCGCTTTCCGGACAACAGCGTGCAACACGAGGGCATCGGGGTGATGCGGGAACCGGCATTGCACGGATTCGTCCACCATCCGGGGGCACGCCTGGCGCCCAGTCTGGCGGCGGGGGCGAACCGCGCGTGTCTTGCGGTCACCGGCGCCCTGCTGCTGATCAAGGGCGAGGTCCTGCGGCTGACCGGCGGCTTTGACGAGGCGTATCAGGCGGAATGTCAGGATGTGGACCTGTGTCTGTCGGCCGCGCGTGCCGGTTACCGGTCCGTGGTCCTCAACGCGGGGCAGATCACCCATTTCGAAAACGGCACCCGAACTCCCGGGGAGGAAAGCTGGGCGGACCGTCGGCGGCTGATGCGGCGGTGGCACGGCTGGATCGAGGCGCACTGGCTATGAGCTTGCATATTCTGTTTCTCGCGGTCCGGATGCGGCCGGGCTTTGGTGTCAGCGTGGTCATCGAGCAGCTCGCCCGGCGCCTGCTGGAACGCGGCGTTACCGTCACCATTGGCTGTCTGGAGCGGGAGGGCGCGTTTCCCGGTCTGGACATACAGGAAGTGGCCGCGAGTGCTGAGGCCATCAATGCGCTGGTGGCGCAGGTCTCGGCCAGTCATGTCATAGCCCATACCTCGCCCTATTTCGAAATGTTGCCCGGAGTCGTCGGCGCCTCGACCTGGGCCTGGGAACACGGCGATCCGGATCCGGAATTTTTTCGCGCGGATCAGGCCGAGCGGCAGCATCAGTGCGAACGCAAGCGTACGGCCGTGTATCCGACCGTGGACGGGGTGATTGCGATTTCCCATTTCATCTGCGAACAGATTCGCTGGCCGGCGGCCCGGGTGATCTGCAATGGCTGGGAGCATGTCCTGACGGCGGAACAGGCGGCCATCAACCCCTGGGAACCGGGCGAGGGCGTCTTCCGGGTTGGCTGTTTAATCCGGCTGGGCAAGGGTGAGGAGCTGTACAAAGGTGGAGACCTGTTCCTGGAGTTGGCGCGCCTGGTCAAGAATC